>NZ_LZTB01000034.1 GCF_001665685.1 Mycobacterium sp. 852013-50091_SCH5140682 | reverse complement strand
TGATCGCAGTCCCGACCGGCATCAAGTTCTTCAACTGGATCGGCACCATGTGGAAGGGACAGCTGACCTTCGAGACCCCGATGCTGTTCTCGGTGGGCTTCCTGATCACCTTCACCCTGGGCGGCCTGTCCGGTGTGCTGCTGGCCAGCCCGCCGCTGGACTTCCACGTCACCGACAGCTACTTCGTCATCGCGCACTTCCACTACGTGCTCTTCGGCACCATCGTGTTCGCCACCTACGCGGGCATCTACTTCTGGTTCCCGAAGATGACCGGACGCCTGCTCGATGAACGCCTGGGCAAGCTGCACTTCTGGCTGACCTTCATCGGCTTCCACACCACATTCCTGGTGCAGCACTGGCTCGGTGACGAGGGCATGCCGCGCCGCTACGCCGACTACCTGGCCAGCGACGGGTTCACCACGCTCAACGTGGTCTCGACCATCGGCTCGTTCATCCTGGGTATCTCGGTGCTGCCGTTCACCTGGAACGTGTTCAAGAGCTGGCGTTACGGCGAGCCCGTCACGGTCGACGATCCGTGGGGTTACGGCAACTCGCTGGAGTGGGCGACCTCGTGCCCGCCGCCGCGGCACAACTTCACCGAGCTGCCCCGCATCCGGTCGGAGCGTCCCGCGTTCGAGCTGCACTACCCGCACATGAT
>NZ_LZTB01000033.1 GCF_001665685.1 Mycobacterium sp. 852013-50091_SCH5140682 | reverse complement strand
TCATGGCGTTGGGTTTCAACGTTCCACGATATTGTATGAAGAGGATTGAATCATGACTTTGCGAGTCGGAATTATTGGTGCGGGTCCCAGTGGGCTGGCGCAGTTGCGGGCGTTCGAGTCGGCGCGGCAGAAGGGGATCGCGATCCCGCAGATCACCTGCTTTGAGAAGCAGGATGACTGGGGTGGGCAGTGGAACTACGGCTGGCGCATCGGGTTGGACGCCTATGGCGAGCCGGTGCATTCCAGCATGTACCGCCACCTGTGGTCCAACGGCCCCAAGGAGTGCCTGGAGTTCTCCGATTACTCCTTCGACGAGCATTTCGGCCGCCCCATCTCCTCGTTCCCGCCGCGCGCGGTGCTGGTCGATTACATCAAGGGCCGGGTGGAGAAGTCCGATGTGCGCAAGTACGTCCAGTTCAACACCGTCGCCCGGCACACCAGCTTCAACGAGGACACCCAGGAATTCACCGTCACCGTGGAGAACCTGAAGACCAACCAGACCCACACCCATGTGTTCGACAAGCTGGTGGTGGCCACCGGGCACTTCCACGTGCCCGCGGTCCCGGAGTTCGAGGGCATCAAAACCTTCCCCGGGGAGGTGCTGCACGCCCACGACTTCCGCGGTGCCGAACGCTTCGCCGGCAAGCGGCTGCTGATGATCGGCAGCAGCTACTCGGCTGAGGACATCGGCATGCAGGCCCACAAGATGGGCGCGGCCTCGATCACCATGAGCTACCGCACCAACCCGATGGGCTATCACTGGCCGTGGAACACCGTGGAACGCCCCCTGGTCACCCGCTTCGAGGGCAACACCGCCTACTTCAGCGACGGCACCCAGGACGATTTCGACGCGGTCGTGCTGTGCACCGGATACCAGCACAAGTACCCGTTCCTGCCCAGCGAACTGTCGCTGTCCTCGCCGAACGTGCTGTACCCGGCCAACCTGTACAAGGGGGTGGTCTGGCAGCAGAACACCAACCTGTTCTACCTGGGCGCCCAGGACCAGTACTACACGTTCAACATGTTCGACGCCCAGGCCTGGTTTGCCCGCGATGTGATGACCGGGGTGATCGAGCTGCCCGATTACGACAAGCGTGAGGCCGATATCGAGCTGTGGCTGGAACGCCAGGCCGCGCTGCCCGATCATGATGCCGAGGCGGAGTTTCAGACCGAGTACGTGCGGGAGCTCATCGATGCCACCGACTACCCGTCCTTCGACCTGGATGCGGTGTGCCAGTTGTTCAAGGACTGGATGCACAACAAGCACGTCGACATCCTGGGCTACCGCGATGCCCAGCATCGGTCGGTGATCACCGGCACGCTCTCGGAAAAGCATCACACCCGCTGGCTCAACGCGCTGGATGACTCCCTGGAGCGTTACCTCAACGGGCCCTCCCAGGACGACACCCACGCCCCGGCCGGGCTGACCGACCGCCACCGCGGTGGACACGACGAGGCCACCGGCCCCGGCGCCGGACCCTCGCTGGTGCACCACACCGAAGTCCTGCACACCCGGCC
>NZ_LZTB01000032.1 GCF_001665685.1 Mycobacterium sp. 852013-50091_SCH5140682 | reverse complement strand
ATGCGATCGTCGGCAGCGTCAGATGTGTATAAGAGACAGCTCGTATGCCGTCTATGTCTCGGACTACAGCCGCTACCTGCCGCCTGACGTCTCGGCCCCGGCCGTCATCAGCTGGACCTACGCAGGCGCGGCGCTGTCGGCCATGTGGCTCATGTCGCTGGGCGCCTTCATCGGCTCGGCCATCGCCGAACCCGATGCCATCGGCAGCATCCAGCAGGTCGGCAACTCCCTGTTCCACGGGTTCGGCACCTTCGCCGCGGTGATCTCCGTCCCGGCCCTGCTCAGCATCATGGCGATCAACCTTTACGGCGCCATGCTCACCGGCGCCAGCGCCGTCGACGGCTTCAAGCAGCTCAAACCCAGCGTCAGGGGACGGATCATCGGCATCCTGGTGATCGCGATCGTCGTCTACACCATCGCGCTGATCATCCCCGAGAACTACCTGTCCAGCTTCAACAACTTCGTCCTGATGATGCTGTACTTCCTCATCCCCTGGACGGCGGTCAACCTGGTCGACTTCTACTTCGTGCGCCGGGGCCACTACGCCATCGCGGACATCTTCAAACCGAACGGCGTCTACGGTCGCTGGTCCTGGCGCGGGCTGGTGGCCTACGCCGTGGGCTTCGCCGCCATGATCCCGTTCATCACCACCACGTTCTACGAAGGCCCGGCCGCCAAAGCCATTGGCGGCGGCGATATTTCCTTCGCGGTCGGGCTGGTTGTCAGCGGCGTGAGCTACTGGCTGCTCAGCCGCAATCTCGACCGGTCGGCCGAGGTGGCCGCCATGGCCGCCAGTCAGCGCGAACTCGCGGCGCTCGACGGTGACAGGGTGGCGCCATGAGTGTTGCGGTGGCGGCCTGCCAGGTGGCGCCCGTCCTTGGCGACCTGCAGGCCAACCGGCACATCGTGGCCACCGCGGTCGGCGAGGCCGCGGCCGCGGGCGCCAGGGTCGTGGTCCTGCCCGAGCTCGTCTCCAGCGGGTACGTGTTCGCCGACCGGGCCGAGGCAGCCCGGTCCGCGGAACGCCTCGACGGACCGACCCTGCAGCTGTGGTGCAGCTTGGCGCGGACCCATCACCTGGTACTCGTGGGCGGCTTCTGCGAACTCGGTGACGACGACGCGCTGTTCAACTCGGCCGCGGTCATCGACCACACCGGCGTGCGGGCCGTGTACCGCAAGACCCATCTGTGGGACCGGGAGCGGCTGATCTTCACGCCGGGCGACGCACCACCGCCCGTCGTCGACACCGAGATCGGCCGGATCAGCACCGTGATCTGCTATGACCTCGAGTTCCCGGAATGGGTCCGCCTGCCCGCGCTGGCCGGCGCGCAACTGCTCGCCGCGCCCGTCAACTGGCCGACCTATCCGCGCCGCGACGATCAACGGCCGCTGGAGGTCGTGCGCGCGCAGGCCGATGCGTCCGTCAACCGCATGGCGGTGATCGCCTGCGACCGCACGGGTGTCGAACGGAATGTCGACTGGGTGGGCGGCAGCGCCGTCATCGATGCCGACGGCTGGGTGCTGGCCGGGGGCAACGCGACGGCCGAACCTCACCTGGTGACCGCTGAGGTCGATCTCGACCTGGCCCTGGACAAACAGGTCGGCGGGCTCAGCGACATCCACAACGACAGGCGCCCCGAACTGTACGAGCGGGTCGCCCGGCGGGCGTAGCGAGCGCGGCGAAATTGCAGCCAGGGTCGTGAAATCGTGCGGACAACGACCCTCAGCGCAATCTCGCGCCGACCGGCGGTCGCTAGCCGTCGATCTTGCGCGCGCCCAGTTCGTTCTGCAGGAGTTCCAGCGCGACCTCCTCGGGGTCGCGACGCGGCCCGGTCTCGCTCTGCCCGGCCTCGGCGAGCAGCTCTTCTTCCTCGTCCTCGGGCGACGGCGGCTCCGGAGGTGGCGCGAGGTCGGCTTCGGGTATGGACCGCGCCACCCGGGCGGGGACCTTTGGCGGGGGCTTGGTGGCCCGCGGCGGTGGCGGCGCGACGGCTTCGGCGGTGCCGACCTCACACCGGATCTGCCAGTCCACCCCGAGCGCGTCCTTGAGTGCATCGCGGATCACGTCGGCATTGCGGGATTCGGTCAGCCGCTTCGCCAGCGGTGGCGATTCATGGGACAGCACAAGGGTTTTGTCCTCGACCGCCCGCACGATCGCCCCTGACAGCATGACCTCGGTGGTGCGGCTGCGCTCACGCACCTTCTCGCGGACCGTCGTCCACATCGACCGCACGGCGGCGGCGTTGGGTTCGCCACCTGGCGCGGGCGCCGACGGTTCCGGCGCGGGTTCGGGTTCCGGCGCGGGCTCGGGTTCTGGCGGCGGCGCCGCGGGCTCGGGCGCTCGGACCGGCTCGGGCACAGGAGGCGCGACAGCGGCGGGCGGAGGCGCCACAACGGGCGGAGGCGCGACAGCGGCGGGGGCGGCTGGCGCTGCTGCAGGGACGGCGGCCGGCGCAGGCTCGGGCGCCGTCGGCGGTGCTTCCGCCGATGCCTGGCTGCGTCGGGTGTAGGTCTTGGCGGGCTCGGCGGCCGGCCGGCCCCCCGCTGCCTGGGCCTCGCCCGCCGGAATCGACATGTCGAGCCGCGTTTCGATGCGCTCGATGCGCTGCAGCAGCGCCGATTCGGTGTCATGCGCCGAGGGCAGCAGCAGCCGCGCGCACACCACCTCGAGCAGCAGCCGGGGTGCGGTGGCACCGCGCATCTCCCCCAGCCCGGCGTGGACCACCTCGGCGTAGCGCGTCAGCGTCGCCGAACCCAGCCGATCGGCCTGCTCACGCATGCGGTCGAGCACGTCAGTGGGCGCGTCGACGACCCCGCGGGCCGCGGCGTCGGGGACCGCCTGCAGCACGATCAGGTCGCGGAAGCGTTCCAGCAGGTCGGTGGCGAATCGGCGCGGGTCGTGGCCGGCGTCGATCACGGCCTCGACCGCCCCGAACAGCGCCGCGGCGTCACCGGCGGCCAGCGCCTCGACAGCGTCGTCGATCAGCGCCATGTCGGTGGCACCCAGCAGCGCCAGCGCCCGCTGGTAGGTGATCCGGTTGCCCTCGGCGCCGGCCAGCAGCTGATCGAGCACCGAGAGGGTGTCGCGGGGTGAACCGCCGCCGGCCCGGATGACCAGCGGGTAGACCGCGTCGTCGACGTCGACGCTCTCTTCGCCGCAGATGCGCTCGAGCAGCGGGCGCATGGTCCGCGGGGCCAGCAACCGGAACGGGTAGTGGTGGGTACGCGACCGGATGGTCGGCAGCACCTTCTCCGGTTCGGTGGTGGCGAACACGAAGATCAGGTGCTCGGGCGGCTCCTCGACGATCTTGAGCAGCGCGTTGAAACCGGCCGTGGTGACCATGTGTGCTTCGTCGATGATGAAGATGCGGTACCGCGACTGCGCGGGAGTGAAGAACGCGCGGTCGCGCAGTTCGCGGGTGTCGTCGACGCCACCATGGCTGGCCGCGTCGAGTTCGGTGACGTCAAGGTTGCCGGGCCCGTTGGGGGCCAGCGCGACACACGAATCGCACACCCCGCACGGGGTCGGGGTGGGCCCCTGCTCACAGTTCAGCGAGCGGGCCAGGATCCGCGCCGACGAGGTCTTACCGCAGCCGCGCGGCCCGGAGAACAGGTACGCGTGGTTGATCCGGCCTGCGGTGAGCGCCGTCGACAGCGGCTCGGTGACATGCTCCTGCCCGACGACTTCGGCGAACGTAGCCGGACGGTACTTGCGGTAGAGAGCCACGGATGCAGGCTACCTACCGGTCCCGACTAGTCATCCAGCAGAGACTCGGTCGCCGCCAAGAGCGCGCACGTCGCCAGGCCGTCGATGGCCTCCCGCACATCGGGCAGCGACGGGAACGTCGGGGCGATGCGAATGTTCTTGTCCTCCGGGTCATTCCGGTACGGGAATGCCGAACCTGCCTCGGTCAGCGCGATACCGGCGTTCTGCGCAAGGGCGATGGTGCGCTTGGCGGTGCCGGGCCACACGTCGAGGCTGACGAAGTAGCCGCCCTTGGGGTCGGTCCACGACGCGATCTTCGATTCGCCCAGCCGGTCTTCGAGAACCTCGGCCACGAGCGCGAACTTGGGGGCGATCAGCTCGCGGTGGCGCTGCATCTGCCGCCGGACGCCGTCGGCGTCACCGAAGAACCGCAGGTGCCGAAGCTGGTTGACCTTGTCCGGGCCGATCGACTTCTTCCCGGCGTGCAGCACGTACCAGGCGAGGTTGCGCTTGGACGCGCCCAGGAAGCACACGCCGGCTCCGGCGAAGGTGATCTTGGAGGTCGACGCGAACACCAGCGGGCGGTTCGGATTGCCGGCGGCCTCGGCCAGGCCGAGCACGTCGACCTGCTCGATGAAATCCTCGGTGAGCGTGTGAACGGCGTAGGCGTTGTCCCACATGATCCGGAAATCCGGTGCGGCCGTGGGCATTTGGACGAGCCGACGGACGGTCTCCGCGGAGTACGTGGTGCCGGTCGGGTTGGAGTACACCGGCACGCACCACATGCCCTTGATGGCCGGGTCGGCGGCGACCAGCTGCTCGATCAGGTCGACGTCGGGGCCTTCCTCACGCATCGGCACCGGGATCATCTCGACGCCGAACGATTCGGTGATCGCGAAGTGCCGGTCATAGCCCGGCGACGGGCACAAGAACTTGACGACCGGCTCCTGGACCCAGGGCCGCTCGGAATCCTCGCCGCCGTGCAGCAGTGAGAACACGATGCAGTCGTGCATCATCGCCAGGCTCGAATTGTCGCCCGCGATCAGGTTCTGCACCGGGATGCCGAGCAGCTCGGCGAAGATCTCCCGCAGTTCGGTCAAGCCGTTGAGGCCGCCGTAGTTGCGGGTGTCGGTGCCGTCGCGATCGCGGAAGTCTTCATCGCCAGGCAGGCTGAGCAGCGCATTCGCCAGATCCAGCTGAGCCGGGGATGGCTTGCCGCGGGTCAGGTCGAGGCTGAGGTTCTTGGCCTGCAGCTCGGCATAGTTGCGCTGTTGGATTTCGTGCTGCGCGAGCAGATCGTCGCGGCCGAGGGAGTGGAACGACGACACCGCGCGCGCCTTTCACAAGCGTGGACCCGGAAACGTCCGGGTGATCAATCAATGAAGGGGACCCCGCGCACCCGCCAGAGCCCATTGACCCTTGCTGCCTTCCGGCCCTGGGGGAGTTCACAGGATGGACGCCGCGCGGGGTCCACGGGCGAGTGTAGTACCCGGCACTGGATGTCTCCGAACCACAGGTGCACAGCGGGTCCACACCCGCACCTGGACAGAGGAGGTTGCGCTGTCGGCTACCATTGCCGACGGAGGATTCGCCTAGTGGCCTATGGCGCTCGCCTGGAACGCGGGTTGGGTTAACAGCCCTCAGGGGTTCAAATCCCCTATCCTCCGCACTCGGGTCCGGGGTGTGACCTGCACATACGCAGTTTGGTCGCACCCCGGCCCACCCAAATCCAAGGAGGGGTATGAGCCGCACCGTCGCGGTGATATGGCACGCGTCGTTCTCACTCGTCGCTGCCGGGCTCTACTTCTTCTTCGTTCTCCCCCGCTGGCCCGAGCTCATGGGCGAAACCTCACCCACCCTCGGCCTGGTGCTGCGGATCGTCACCGGCGTCCTGATCGCGGTGGCCGCGCTGCCGGTCTTCTTCACACTGCAGCGCACGCGTCCCCCCGAGTACGGCACCCCGCAGTTGGCGCTGCGCCTGCGCACCTCGGCGGTCGCGTTCCACGTGCTGGCCGGGGTGCTCATCGTCGGCGCCGCCATCTCCGAGATCTGGTTGTCGCTGGACAGCGTCGGCCAGTGGCTGTTCGGGATCTACGGCGCTGCTGCGTCGATCGCCCTGCTCGGCATCCTTGGCTTCTA
This sequence comes from Mycobacterium sp. 852013-50091_SCH5140682, assembly GCF_001665685.1. Classification (GTDB taxonomy): domain Bacteria; phylum Actinomycetota; class Actinomycetes; order Mycobacteriales; family Mycobacteriaceae; genus Mycobacterium. The sequence goes on along the minus strand of NZ_LZTB01000032.1, from coordinate 57,316 downwards.
TCTGGCGTTCCTCGCCGAGCTGCCACCACCGCCGCCCAAGCCCGTGAAGACGACCGAGAAGGCCCGCGGCCGTCGCAAATCCGAGGCTGCTGAGGCCGACGAGGTTGCAGAGGCCGACGAGACTGCTGAGACGGACGAGTCTGAAAAGACCGAGGAATCGGACGGGAGCGACGCGCCGGAAACCGTCGAAGAATCCGAAGAACCCCAGGTCACAGCCGCCGATGAGGCCCCTGTCGAGTTGACCGAATCCGTTGCGGACGAGCCGGAATCGTCGGCCGTCGAGCGGGAGCCGGGCGATGACTCAGCTGACGAGCCCACCGAGTCATCGGAAGAAACCGCAGCCGACGACGACGCTGCAGGTCAGAAGGGCAAGTTGCGCAACCGGCGACCGGCCAACAAGGGCGGTATCTCGCGGCTGCGCCGGCGTTCCCGCGACAACGTCGCCGTCGAAGACTGAGCCCCCGCGCGTCGACAGCGTCGCTTACGCGGGCGAAGATGGATACATGGGCAAACTGCGGTCACACCGTGCCACATCGATAATCCTGGCGGTCCTCGCCGCCTTGGTGTTGGTGGCACCGCTGGCACCGGCAACCGCCGCGCCGGGCGATCCACTCTCCGCAGTCTCCGTGGTGCAACCGGCAGTGGCACGGGTCGACACCAGGGTCGATTACCAGCAGGCGTACGGCATCGGCACCGGCATCGTGCTGTCACCGAACGGTGAGGTGCTGACCAACTATCACGTCGTGCAGGGCGCCAACGCGGTCAGCGCCACGGTCAACGGCCGGTCCTACCCCGCCGACCTCATCGGGTACGACCGCGAACACGATGTGGCGGTTCTACAGCTGCGCGGTGCGGACGGTCTGCCGACCGCGACGATCGGCGATTCCAACGCCCTGGCACCGGGCGATCCGGTGGTGGCGCTGGGCAATGCTCAGGGCAGCAACGCCCCGCTGACGCAGGAGGTCGGCACCGTCACGGCGTTCGGGCGCACCGTCAACGCCGAAGACGAGCTGACCGGTAGCAGCGACGAGATCACCGGCTTGTTCGAGTTCGCCGCACCCGTGCGGGCCGGGGACTCGGGCGGGCCGGTCATCAACGGCGCGGGCCAGGTGGTCGGTATGACGACGGCGGCGTCGGTGAACTTCCGGATGGGTCCCGGCGGCAAGGGCTTCGCGATCCCGATCAACGACGCGATGGCCGTCGCCGGGCAGATCCGCTCGCGCACCCCGTCAGGCTCGGTACACATCGGCGCCCCGACGATGCTCGGCGTCGGCGTGCGCAGCGCACCCCGCCAGGGCGGCGGCGTCATCATCCAGGACGTCATGCGCGGCGGCCCCGCGGACGGCGCAGGCCTGGTCCCTGGCGACCTGCTGACCAGCATCGACGGCACCCCACTGGATTCGGCACGAACCCTGACGCTGGTGCTCGACCGGCATTACCCGGGCGACGTCATCGACCTGACCTGGCAGGACGCCTCCGGGACTCCGCGCAACGGCAAGGCGACGCTGGCCGCCGGGCCGTAAGTTGATCACCCTCGACCGGCTGATCAACGTACTGGGCGGCTACGGAGTCCACCTGCGGCACTGCTCCACTCCGCGATCGACCGAGCTGCGCAGCGTCGTGATCCACGAGCCCGGCTATGTGGTCGGCGACGTCCTGATCGCCGTCGGCGCCGCCGATTCCGCCGAAGCCATCGCCTGGGCCACCGCGGCCCGGGCGGTGGTGGTTTTGGTCCGCGACTCCGGTGAGCCGATCTCGGCTGAGCCCGAGGACATGGCGGTGATGGTCGTCGACCCCCAGGTGTCCTGGAGTGAGCTGGCCGCTGTGGTGTACGGCCTGGTTCTGGAGGGCCGCGAAACCGAATCCGGGCGCGGGCCGACCGACTTGTTCGCGCTCGCCGACAGCCTGGCCGACGCGGTCGGCGGTTCGGTGACCATCGAGGGCAGGCGTTCGACGGTACTGGCGTACTCCCGGATGCAGCAGCACGCCGATCCGGCGCGCGCAGAGGCGATCCTGAGCCGCGAAGCTCCGCAGCGGCTGCGGGCCGTGTTCGAAGCCCGTGGGGTGTTCCGTCATCTCGCCGAATCCGACGATCCGATGTTCGTCGCGGGCGATCCCGATTACGGGCTGACCGGACGCATGGTGGTGGCGGCGCGGGCCGGGCGCGAACTGCTTGGCTCGGTGTGGGTGACCTGCGCCGAGCCGCTGCCCGAAGACCGGCGCATCGCGCTGGCGCACGGCGCGCGGCTGGTGGCCATGCATCTGCTGCGCTCGCGAGCCAGCGCTGATCTGGAACGACAGGTGGAGTCCGAGTTGGTGCTGCGGCTGCTCGAGGGCGCTGCCGACGCGACGACGGTGGTGAGCAGGCTCGCGTTGCCGCAGACCCCGCTGCGGGTGATCGCCCTGCGGGCGCACACCGCCGACGACCGGCACGCGGCGCTGCTGCTGGCGTTCGAGCGGGCCACCACGGGCTTCGGGTGGTCCCGGCCGGGCCGCAGCGCACTGGCCGGCAACACCGTCTACACCGTGCTGCCCGGCGCCGACGCCGAGGCCGCGGGACGGTGGCTGAAGGCGCTGCGGACGGCGCTGCCCGCGCAGCTGACGCTGCTGGCCGGAGTCAGCGGACCGGCAACCGCGGCGGAGCTGGCGTCGGCCCGGCGCGAGGCCGAGGAGTGCCTGGCCTTGCACGAGGTGCGGCGCACCGGGGCTGCTCCGGTCTACGACGAAGCCTGGGACGACATCCTTTTGCAACGGCTGCGGGTGGCCGCGCAGTCGGGACGCGTGCCGCAGCGCGGTCCGGTCGCCGAGCTGCGCGAGCACGACCGCACGCACGCCACCCGGTACACCGACACCCTGCGGGCGTGGCTGGAGGCCCAAGGCGATCTGGCCAATGCCGGTCAGCGGCTCGACGTGCACGAAAACACCGTGCGGTACCGCCTGCGCAAGATGGCCGAGGTGACCAATCTCGGCCTCGACGACGCACGCAAGCGGCTGGCGATGATGATCGAATTAGCCGTCACCGACAGCCTGTCGGAAGCCGACAATCCGCCCTAGTCCGATTGTCGAAATCGGGCAAACAGTGCCGTGGTCGCCGACCTCACCATGGGTGATGTCAGTGAATCTCGATCACGGAGGTGGCGTATATGGTCGGCGTCGAACGGATTGACGGCGGTCCGCGGTCCGCCGTCGTCGTGGGTGCCGGCATCGTCGGCCTGTCGACTGCCTGGTTCCTGCAGGAGCGCGGTGTCGACGTGACGGTGGTGGACCGCACCGGGGTGGCCGCAGGCGCGTCCTGGGGCAACGCCGGTTGGGTGTCGCCGACGCTGACCATCCCGCTCAACGATCCGGGTGTGCTCCGCTACGGGCTGCGCTCGCTGGCCAACCCGACCGCGCCGCTGCACATCCCGCTGACGGCCGATCCGCGGCTGTGGTCGTTCCTGCTGCGCTTCGCCGCCAACTGCCGACGTTCCTCGTGGAGCCGGGTCGCCCGCGCGAACGTGCCGTTCAACGCGGAGTGCATCGAGGCCTACGACGTCCTGACTGCCAACGGCGTGGACGCGCCGACGACGGACGGGCCCATCACCGCACTGTTCGAGTCACCGCATCAGGCCGAGCACCTGCTGGCCGAGTTGCGCGGGCTCGCCTCCGTCGGTCAGACCGTGACCATCAATCGGCTCTCCGGGCAGACGCTGCGGGAGAACGTGCCGCTCGCGTCGCCGGCGATCACCACGGGCATCAGCGTCGAAGGCCAGCGCTACGTGGACCCCGGCCGATTCGTGCATGCGCTTGCCGAATCCGTGGTCGCGCGCGGCGGAACCATCCGCATCGCCGAGGTCATGGACGTGCAGCCCGCGGGCAGCCGCGTCAGGGTCAAGCTCCGCGACACCGACCTGACCACCGATGCCGCGGTGATCGCCACCGGCGCGTGGCTGTCCCGGCTCGCCGGCCGCCGGGTCCGGACCCCGGTGCGGGCCGGCCGCGGCTACTCGTTCACCGTGCCGGTGGACCGCCCGGTGCCGGGCCCCATGTACCTTCCCGACGTCCGGGTGGCGTGTACGCCGTACCAGGGTGCGCTGCGCGTCGCCGGGACGATGGAGTTCCGCTCCCCCGACGATCCACTGCAGCCCGCCCGGGTGGAGGCCATCGTCGCATCGGCCGCGCCGCTTCTCGACGGCGTGCGCTGGGGCGAACGCACCGACGTGTGGGTCGGCGGTCGCCCGGTCACCCCGGACGGCCGTCCCCTGATCGGCGAAGTGGCGCATGGACTCTTCGTCGCAGGCGGCCACGGCATGTGGGGCCTGGCCCACGGTCCCGTCACCGGCCGGCTGCTGGCCGAGTACATCACCACCGGCAAGCAACCCGAAGCGCTCCGCGAATTCAACCCGCTCCGTTAGGAATTCAGCACGTCGCGGCCCCACCGTGGGCCACCGCGTCGTCAGGGGCGGTGCCCTGTCCCGCCCCTGACGACAAACAGGCTTCACCACCAGGAGGAACCAAAATGACTACCAGCCAACGTGTTTGGATGTCACCGCAGGCCCACGACCGCCTGCAGCATGAGCTGGCCACGCTACGCGAGCTGATCGCGACCGAGGCAGCCACCGATTCCGATGAGAACAGCGTCGCCGTCCAGCGCGCCCGCCAGGCCCGCATCCAGCACATCCACGACCTGCTGCTCAACTGCGTCGTCGGGGAGGATCCGCCGGACGACGGTATCGCGGAACCCGGCATGGTGTTGACGGTGCGCTACGACGACGGCGACACCGAGGAGTTCCTGCTCGGCGTGCGTGGCGCGGAATACGGTGAGCTGGAAGTGTATTCGGTGCAATCCCCGCTGGGCACCGCGATCCTCGGGGCCCGCCCGGGCGAGCGCCGCTGCTACTCGGTTCCCAGCGGTGACCAGATTCCGGTCACCCTCGTCTCCGCGGTGCCGTACGGGCTGCACCAGCCCGTCACGAACTATCGAGGAGTCACGGCCCTGCGCCGCCGCGGTTGAGGAAAGGCCGAGCCCTGAGCCGGCACGATCATCGGCCCGGCGTGCCGGGCTGCCTCGATCGCCACCCGCATGGGACGGGCCAGCGCGGCGAACGCCGCCATGTCGAGCACCATCGGCGTCAATAGCCGGTTGTGCACATAGCCGAACGAGCTGGCCGTCTCCGGGTCGGCCCAGCCCAGGGTGCCACCCAGACCGATGTGCCCGTACCCGTGCAGCAGACCGGGAATCGGCGATCCGTGATACCCGAGGTGGAAGGCCATCGGGACACCGACGTTGAGGTCAGGCCACAGGCTCGGCTTGCCGGCCAGGTCGCGCACCAGTTCGGTCGAGAGGTACTGACGGCCGTGTATCGCGCCACTGTTGGCCAATGCGCCGTACATGGCCGACAACGCCCGCGCGGTGACAACCCCGTTGGCGCCGGGCACCTCACCGTCGAGGAACGGGGTGTCGCCCTGCACCAGCGACAGCACGCCCGGAAAATACATCGCTCCGAGCGGGCCGGAGAACCGGATACCCGCCACCCGCGGGGCGAGGGTGCCCAGCAACGGAACCCCGCGCGAACTCTGCGGCACCAGGATCTGCGCAGGCTGGGTGGCGGCGTCGGCCGGAGGCCTGCCGAGGTGCAGCCCGTCGGTGTCCAGCGGCGCGGCCACCTCGCTGCGGATCAGTTCCCGCATCCCTTTCCCGGTCACCGCCCGCGCCAGCCCCGACAGCAGCCAGCCATAGGTCAACGCGTGGTACGCCGACCGGCCCCGCAGATGATCGGCCCGCGCGTCGGCCAACCGGGCCTCCATGAGTTCGTGGTCGAGCAGTTCCTCCTTGCGTACACCGCGCAGGTGCGACAGCCCGGAGCGGTGGCGCAGGACATCGCGAACTGTGATGTCCTGCTTGCCTTTGGCTCCGAACGCCGGCCAGTACTCGGCCATCGGCATGTCGTAGTCGATCAGACCGCGATCGGCCAGCCGGTGGATCACCGTCGTCGCCACGCCCTTGGTCGCTGAGAACACCATCGCGCCGGTGTCAGCGGTCCACAACTGCTCGCCCGCGCGGTCGGCCCATCCGGTCCACACGTCGACGACCGGTTCGCCGTCGATGTGCACGCACAGCGCGCCACCGCCGAATCGCTTGCCCGGGAACAGTTCGGAGAAGACCCGTACCGCGGTGGCGAACCGGGGATCGGCGGCTCCGGAGACCCCGCGGGGCAGGCCATCGCCGGGGCGGAGCAGATCTTCACGCGTCATACCGCCCACCTTGCTGGCAATCCGCGATCGGCGGGAGCGATTCTGCCGATCTTGACTCGCGCGGCATAACCTGATTGCCATGGCAGGTGCACGCAAGGGCACACCCGGCACCTTGACCGCCGACGACTGGCTGCAGGCCGGCTACGCCCTGCTGGCCGCCGACGGGATGCGGGCGCTGAAGATCGAGCGCCTCTGCCAACAGGTCGGAGCGACACGCGGCAGCTTCTACTGGCACTTCACCGATATGGACGGCTACCGCTCGGCGCTGGTGGCGTCCTGGAACACGTTCCTGGAGAACGACCGCCGCTCGCTGGCCCAGCTGGAGAACCTGCCGCCGCGCGAGCGGTTGTCGAAGATGATGTCAGCGCTTCTGAGCCCACAGCACTGGACGTTGGAGCGCGCCATGCGGGAGTGGGCACGCTCCGACGAGGTGGCCGCGGCCAACGTGCGGGCCGCTGACGTGCGGGTGCTGCACGCAGTGGGCAAGGCGTACCAGGATTACGGGTTCAGCGCCGAGGAGGCGCAACTGCGCGCCGAGTCCACCTTCGCCGCGGGCATCGGCATGCTGCATCTCGTCGACTCGACGGCACAGCTGACCGACTCCGACCGCCAGGAGCGGTTCCTCGACTTGATGCTCACGAGGTAGGCCGCCCAATCTACTCGCGGCGGTTGCCGTCCTCGTCCCAGTGCGCGGCCACCTTCTTGCTCGGCTGCACCCGCGGCGGCTCGCCCGGCATCTTCGGGTAACTCGGCGGGTATGGCAGATCCCCGAGGCCACGCTCCTCGTCGGCGGCGACCATATCCAGCAAAGGTTGCAGGGATTGCTTGTCGTCGTCGATCCCGGCCCACGGATCATCGCGTCCGGCAAGGAAATCCGGCACAGTCGCGATGGTGTAGTCATCGGGGTCGGCGTCGCGCAGCTCGGCCCAGCTCAGCGGTGTGGACACCGTCGCGATCGGGGTCTTGCGGGCCGAGTACGCCGACGCGAAGGTGCGGTCGCGGGCGTTCTGGTTGTAGTCGATGAACAACCGCTCGCCCCGCTCTTCCTTCCACCACGACGTGGTCACCGCATCGGGTGCGCGACGTTCCACTTCCCGCGCCAACGCGATCCCGGCCCGGCGCACTTCGATGAAATCCCAGTCGGTCTTGATCCGCAGGAACACGTGCACACCACGGCCGCCCGAAGTCTTCGGGTAGCCGACCAGGCCGAGCTCGTCGAGCAGCGGCTTGAGCACATCGCACGCGATGGTCCTGGCTTCTTTGAAGCCGGTGCCCGGTTGCGGGTCCAGGTCGATGCGCAGCTCGTCGGGATGCTCGGTGTCGGGGCAGCGCACCTGCCACGGATGCAGTGTCACGGTGCCCATCTGGGCGGCCCAGGCGATGGCGGCCGGATGCGTGACCTTCAGAGCGTCGGCGGTGCGGCCGGACGGGAAGGTGACGCGGCACGTCTGCAGATAGTCGGGATGCTTCTGCGGCACCCGCTTCTGATAGATCTCCTCGCCCTCGATGCCGTCGGGAAACCGCTGCAGATGCGTGGGGCGGTCTTTGAGCAGGGCCACCATGCGGTCCGCGACGGACAGGTAGTAATCCATCAGCTTGCCCTTGGTGCCGTCCTTGCCCAGCTTCGGGAAGTACACCTTGTCCGGGTTGGTGAACCGGACCTTGATGCCGTCGACGTCGAGTTCGGTTGCGGCCGTTGCCATCTCAATTATCCCCCCGTCGCTTCGCTCGCCCCGCTCTTCTCCAGGACGTCGTAAAGGTCGTAACTGAGCGGCACGTCGAGCTGGTCGAACGTGCAGCTGGCCGGTTCCCGGTCAGGCCGCCACCGGAGGAATTTCACCGCGTGCCGAAACCTCTGTGCGTGCATGGTGTTTCCCTCCATCTGGTCATACGCCACCTCACATACCCGTTCGGGGCGCACCGGAATCCAGCGCTTGTCCGCCGCCGAGTTCCACCGGCTCGGATCACCTTCCCGCACTTCGTCGCCCTCGCGCAGCGGTTCCAGGTCGGCCAGCAGCTTCAGCCGGTCTTTGGCGGTGAACGACGCTGCGCCACCGACCATTTGGAGCTCGCCGTCGTCGCCGTACAAGCCCAGCAGGATCGACCCGACGCCTTCGCCGCTCTTGTGGATGCGATAGCCGATGGCCACGCAGTCGGCGTCGCGGTGATGTTTGACCTTGACCATCTCCCGCTTGCCGGGCAGGTAGAGCCCGTCGAGCCGCTTGGCGATCACACCGTCGAGCCCGGCACCCTCGAAGGTCTTGAGCCATTCGGTACCCACGGCGGGATCCTCGGTGGTGCGGGTGACGTGACACCACTGTTTTTCGGTGACGGCATCGATGAGGGCTTCGCGCCGGATCCGGAACGACTCGTCGAGCAATGACTTCTCACTCGTCGCGAGCGCGTCGAAACCGATGAAGTGCGCGGGCGTCTGCTCGGCGAGCATGCGGATCCGGGATTCGGCGGGGTGGATGCGCTGCGACAACGACTCCCAATCGAGCCGGATGCGACTGGCTGCCGTATTGCTCCTCGTGTCCGCACTGATCTCGCGCGGCACGACCACTTCGCCGTCGAGCACACACCGGTCGACGAGCTCGTCGCGCAGCGCGTCGAGCAGCTCGGGAAAGTACCGGCCGAGGTCCTTGCCGCTACGGGACTGCAGCGTCACGTCGTCGCCGTCACGAAAGACCAGCGCCCGGAAGCCGTCCCACTTCGGTTCGTACGACCAGACCTCGGGGTCATCGGGAACTTTCACCTGAGCCTTGGCCAACATGGGTTCAAGCGGCGGCATCACAGGTAGGTCCACAGGTTCCATACTCACGTAGACCCGGGAACCCGGGCAATGTCATCGACAATGAAGCAATGCAGCTGCCCGTCATGCCTCCGGTCTCCCCGATGCTCTCGAAATCGCTGGCCGAGATCCCCGCAGGCATGTCGTACGAACCGAAGTGGGACGGCTTCCGGTCGATCTGCTTCCGCGACGGGGACGAGGTCGAGTGGGGTAGCCGCAACGAACGCCCGCTCACGCGGTATTTCCCGGAACTGGTCGCAGCCGCGACAGCCGAACTGCCTCGGCGGTGTGTGATCGACGGGGAGATCGTCCTGCCCACCGGCAACGGTCTGGACTTCGAAGCGTTGCAACTGCGGTTGCACCCGGCCGCGAGCCGGGTGCGTCTGCTGGCCGAGCAGACCCCGGCTGTGTTCATCGCCTTCGATCTGCTCGCCCTCGGCGATGAGGACTACACCGGGCGCCCGTTCACCGATCGGCGCGCCGCCCTGGTCGACGCCCTGGCCGAATGCGGACCGTCGATCCACCTGACCCCGGCGACCACCGACCTGCCGACCGCGCAACGGTGGTTCGCCGAGTTCGAGGGCGCCGGGCTGGACGGCGTGGTGGCCAAACCACTTGACCTCGCCTACCAACCGGACAAACGGGTGATGTTCAAGGTCAAGCACCAGCGCACCGCTGACTGTGTGGTGGCGGGCTACCGCCTGCACAAGTCGGGACCCGACGCGATCGGCTCGCTGCTGCTCGGCCTGTATGACGACGACGGCTCGCTGGCGTCTGTCGGCGTCATCGGGGCTTTCCCGATGGCCAAACGCCGTGAGCTGTTCAACGAATTGCAGCCTCTGGTCACCGATTTCGAGGGCCACCCATGGAACTGGGCCGCGCATGTGGACGCCGAGGCACTGCGCCGCTACGGGGGTTCACGCTGGAACGCGGGCAAGGATCTGTCGTTCGTGCCGCTGCGACCCGAGCGTGTCGTCGAGGTGCGTTACGACCACATGGAAGGACGACGGTTCCGGCACACTGCGCAGTTCAACCGGTGGCGGCCCGACCGGGATCCACGGTCATGCACGTACGCGCAGCTGGATCAGCCGGTGACGTTCCAGCTGAGCGACATCGTGCCGGGGTTGCGCGCGCCGCGAGCGTGAAGCTGGTGCGAAAAAGGGCGCTGAATCTCGCAGAGGATTCACAATCGCGGAGGGTGCGCCCAAGCTAACCGAACACCAGCGGCCCGGCGGGGAGGGATTCGACGCCGCGATGCGCGAACTGGGCCCAGCGGGTCCGTAGTTCACGTCCCAACGCCTCGTCGATCACCCGGTCCGGGCCCAGCATCTCCGCGTCGGCCCAAACCTGCGTCGACCCGAACAAGAAGGGCAACTCCATGCAGTGGCACGCGCCGACCGGGGCGTGCGCGGGAGCCCAGTCGAAGCGGTAGGACGCGGCGCGGCCGCCGTGCCGCGTCCAGGTTTCGGCGAGCTGCTCGGCGGGTGCAGCGAAAAACAATTTGGTCAATGCCTCGGTCGAGGCGACGTCGATGGCTTGGCCGAAGGTCGTCACGAACGGCGCCGCATCGTCGCGCGTGTAGCCGACGAGCAGCTCGACACGCCCGGCGGCGTCGGCCAGGCGACCGGGCACGTCGGCCGCGTCGGGCAGGGGCCGACGACCGAGGAGCGGCGCGAACGGCATACCGCTGAGCTGGCCGAACGCTTGGGCCGCGGTGATCGCCTCGGCTTCGGCCGCCAGCAGCTGCTCAATTGTCGCGGCAGCGGGGCTGGCCCCGCCCAGCGCCGTGGCCATGGCTTCCGCCATGGCCTGGGCCAGGGCATCGCGATCCCCGCGGAGCCAATCTTGTCCTCCTCGCGTGCGGAGCCAATCTTGTCCTCCTCGCGTGCGGAGCCCCAACGGGGCGCTCTGCACAATGGCCCGGTGGAACAGTCCTTCCGCCTCGCGGGCCAGCATCAGCGACCACACAGAATCCCCGCCTGCCGACTGGCCGAACGCCGTCACGTTGGCCGGGTCGCCACCGAACACCGCGATGTTGTCGCGTACCCACCGCAACGCCAGGATCTGGTCGCGCAGGCCGAGGTTGTCCTCGGCCTGCGCCCCGGCCGGTGCGAGGTAGCCGAAGATGCCCAGCCGGTAGCTGACGTTGACCACGACCACGTCGCCGTCACGGACCAGCCTGCCTGCGTCGTACTTGGGTGATTCGCCGCTGCCCGAGACATATGCGCCGCCGTGGAACCACACCATGACCGGCAGACCGTCGGCGTCCGCGGGTGCGGTGACGGTGACGACCAGGCAGTCTTCGCTCGTCGACAGCCCGTCGAGCACCGACCCTGTCACCCACGCGAGCCGTGACGGCGGCTGCGGGCACGCCGCGCCCCGTCGTGTGGCGTCGTGCACCCGTGACCATGACGCCGGCTGCGCGGGCTGGAACCGTGTCGCGCGGCCGTATGGGATGCCGCGGGCCCGCACGACGCCGTCGTGTTCCTCGACTCGGACTGTCCCACCGCTGATGCGTCGCTCAGTCATGCTCCGACGCTAGCGACCCCGTTTACGGCCCGCGGTCATCGGGCATGCCACCTGCATGTCTGTGACAGCATTTCAGGATCTGCCGCTCGCCGACCGGGACCGCGAATGGGACGGCGACGCCGCCGACAAACGAGTCCGCAAGTGGGCCGACGCGCAGGACGAACCCAACGCGAAATACCGCGACGCGCACGTCTGGTACGACAAGGACGCCAAGAATAACTTCACGGCCTACAAGCTGCTGATCGCCGACGTGGTCGGCGGCAAGCTCGAAGCCGTCCCGCGGGGTGTGATGGCCGCCGGCGGGATCATGGACGGCGCACGGGGCGGTATCGACATCCCGAAGGACGACGTCGACCGCGTGAAGAGCCACCTGGCGAAGTACTACAAGAAGATGGGCGAAGCGCCGCCGTGGGAGCGCCGTTAGCTAGATTGCGGGCGTGAGCCTCGACCCCGCCGGACGGTTTGCACCGAGCCCGTCGGCCGATCTGCACATCGGCAATCTGCGTACCGCCGTGCTGGCGTGGTTGTTCGCGCGGTCGACGGGACGCCGGTTCCTGCTGCGGGTCGAGGATCTCGACGACCGCACGTTCAGCGAGATCGGACACCGCCAGGTCGACGATCTGGCGGCCATCGGATTGACGTGGGACGGCCCAGTCGAATGGCAGACGGGACACCGCGAGCGGTACGACGCGGTCATCGATGCGCTGCGCGACGACGGCCGACTCTACGAATGTTATTGCAGCAGAAGGGATATTGCCCAAGCGCCGCAGGCCCCGCACGCGCCGCAGGGTGCCTACCCGGGCACCTGCCGGGACCTGACCGATGCCGAACGCCAAGCCCGGCGCGCCGAAACCGGCCGTCCACCGGCCTTGCGGCTGCGCACCGACACGTTCGTCGGAACCGTCACCGACCTCGTGCACGGCTCCTACACCGGCATCGTCGACGATTTCGTCGTACGCCGCGGCGACGGGGTCACCGCCTACAACCTCTCCGTGGTGGTCGATGACGCCGCGAGCGGCATCGACCAGGTGGTGCGCGGTGACGATCTGCTGAGTTCCGCGCCACGGCAGGCCTACCTGGCCCGGCTGCTGGGCTACCCCGAACCGACGTATGCCCACGTGCCGCTGGTACTCAACGAGGACGGTGCCCGGCTGGCCAAACGCGACGGCGCGGTGACCCTCGGCGAGATCGGCGTCGACCGGGCCCTGGCAGAAATCAGCGCGTCGCTGGGATATACGGCCACCACCGTGCAGGGCATGCTGGCCGAGTTCGACCCGGCAGCGCTGCCGCGACATCCGTGGATATACCAAGCCAACTGAGCAGAACCCTTCGGCACGGCGCCGATTCCTGTTAGCTTCCGGCAGTGCGCTACCTTCGAATGCCGCTGCTCGGGCTGCTGCTGATCCTCGCGCTGCTGACCGCGGCGTGCGGACCGTCCGCGAACAACACCACCGACCCGGTGAAGTCCGCCGGGGTGCTGCGCGTCGGCACCGAAGGCGTGTACAGCCCGTTCAGTTACCACGATCCGACCACCGGCCAACTCACCGGCTACGACGTCGACGTGGCCCGTGCGGTGGCCGAAAAGCTCGGGGTCCGCGTCGAATTCGTGGAGACCCCCTGGGATTCGATCTTTGCCGCGTTGGAGGCCAACCGATTCGACGTGGTGGGCAACGAGGTCACCATCACCCCCGAGCGCCAGGCGAAGTACGACCTGTCCGAACCGTATTCGGTCGGTGAAGGCGTCATCGTCACGCGCGCCGACAACCATTCGATCAACTCGCTGGCCGACCTCAAAGGCAAGGTGGCTGCCGAGAACGCCACCAGCAACTGGTCGGACGTGGCCCGCAAGGCCGGCGCGCGGGTCGAGACGGTCGAAGGTTTCACGCAGGCCATCGCGTTGCTCAACCAGGGCCGCGTCGACGTCGTGGTCAACGACAGCATCGCGGTCTATGCGTACCTGGCCGAAACCAACGACAAATCGGTCCGCATCGCAGGCACCGTGGGCGAGAAAAGCGAGCAGGGCTTCGCCGCCCGCAAGAACAGCGGCCTGCTGCCCGAGCTGAACAAGGCGCTCGACGAGCTGCGTGCCGACGGGACCCTGGCCTCGATCTCGCAGAAGTACCTCAAGGCCAACGCATCCGGAGGACCGCAGGCCGGCGAGGGACCGAAGGCGCCGCGGTCAACCTGGCAGCTCATCGCCGACAATCTGTGGCCGTTGGCGAAAGCGGCCATCACCAAGACGATTCCGCTGACCGTCATCAGCTTCGCCATCGGATTGGTGATCGCCCTGGCGGTGGCGTTGGCCCGGCTGTCGTCGAATGTGGTGCTCAGCAACGTCGCTCGGTTCTACATCTCGATCATCCGTGGAACGCCGCTGCTCGTGCAGTTGTTCATCGTGTTCTTCGCGCTACCGGAGTTCGGGGTGAAGATCGACCCGTTCCCGGCCGCGGTGATCGCGTTCTCCCTCAACGTCGGTGGCTACGCGGCGGAGATCATCCGCTCGGCGATCCAGAGCATCCCCAAGGGACAGTGGGAGGCAGCCGAGACCATCGGTCTGAGCTATGCCGGCACGCTGCGGCGCATCATCCTGCCGCAGGCGGCGCGGGTCGCGGTGCCGCCGCTGTCGAACACGTTGATCTCGCTGGTCAAAGACACGTCTCTGGCCTCGACCATCCTGGTCACCGAGCTGCTGAGGCAGGCTCAGATCATCGCCGCACCGACATTCGAATTCTTCGCCCTGTACGGCACGGCGGCGGTGTACTACTGGGTGATCTGCCTGGTGCTGTCGTTCGGCCAGAGTCGCCTGGAACACCGACTGGAAAGGTACGTGGCGCGATGACCGAGAATCGGATCACTGCCGAAGGCGTCCGAAAAGCGTTCGGCGACAACGAAGTCCTCAAAGGACTGTCGTTCACGGTGCCCCGCGGCAGCGCGACGACCGTCATCGGCCCGTCAGGATCGGGCAAGACCACGCTGCTGCGCGCGCTCAATGCGCTCGACGTGCCGGACGCGGGCGTCATCAAGGTCGGCGACGTCGAACTGGACTTCGCCAACCCGGTGCCCAAGGACCAGCTGCGCAAATACCGGGCGCAGAGCGGTTTCGTCTTCCAGTCGCACAACCTCTTTCCGCACAAGACCGTGCTGCAGAACATCACCGAGGGTCCGTTGGTCGCACAGAAACGGCCCCGCGACGAGGTGGAGGCCGAGGCAGCCGAGCTGCTCAGCCAGGTGGGTCTGGCCGACAAGCGCGACCAGTACCCGTATCAACTCTCCGGCGGCCAGCAGCAGCGCGTCGGCATCGCCCGCGCACTGGCGCTCAAGCCCAAGGTCGTGCTGTTCGACGAGCCGACTTCGGCGCTGGATCCCGAGCTGGTGGGCGAAGTGCTCTCAGTCATCCGCGATCTCGCCGTCGAAGGCTGGACCCTGGTCATCGTCACCCACGAAATCCAGTTCGCCCGGCAGGTTTCCGATCAGGTGCTGTTCACCGACGGCGGCGTGATCCTGGAACAGGGGCCGCCCGCGGCGGTGATCGGCGACCCGAAAGAGGACCGCACGCGCCAGTTCCTGCAGCGGATCCTCAACCCGCTGTAGCCGGGGGCGGTGCCAGGCGCACCACCTTGGCCGCAGCACAGGCTCGCTCGATGGCCGCACCGCACTGCGTGGTCGGATTTCCGCCAGCACCTCGACGTGGGCGCCCATAACGTCACGGGCATGACACCGCAGCCAGAAATGCGCCGAATCACCGTGTGGTTCATGGCAGTTGCCGCCGCCCTCGGCACTGCCACCAGCTACCCGCTCCAACCGGCGGTATCCGATGTTGCTGACAGTCTTGGCATCTCGGTTGCCCAAGTCGGTATCGCACTGGCGTGCGGTCCCGTCGGCTACCTGATGGGGCTGGCGATGCTGGTACCGCTGGTCGACCGATTTCCACCGAATCACGTTCTCGCCTCACAGTTCTCCGCGCTGGCCGTGGCCTTGGCAGCCAACGCCGCCGCGGGCACGCTGTGGATGCTGGCACTCACCATCGGTGTGATCGGTGCTTGTTCGACCGTCGGCGCGCAGTTGAGCTCGGCAACCGCGCGGTTTGTCCCCGAAGGCGGTCGGGCAACCGCGCTGGGAATTGTGACGGCAGGTATCTCGGCCGGGATCATCGGTGGCCGAATCGCCGGCGGATGGCTGACGGAAGTGGCGGGATGGCGGGGCGGCTTGCTCGCATTCGCAGGCGCATGCGTCGTCGCCGCACTCGTCGCCTTACGGGCCGTGCCCTCCGCAGCGGGTTCGGCCACGGACGGATACCTCGAGACGCTCCGCGGAATGCCCGGCCTGTACCTGCGATACCCGACGTTGCGCATCGCTGCGGTGCGGGGAGCGCTGTGGTTCTTCGCGTTCTGCGCGGTGTGGGCCGGCCTCGCGGTCGCGCTGGCGCAGCCGCCGTACTCCTATTCACCCGAACGGATCGGCCTATACGCCCTTGCCGGTCTACTGGGCATTGTCGCCACCCGCATAGCAGGTGTGTGGACTGACCGTGTCGGCGCACGACGAGTCATGAGGGTTGGTCTGGGCGTCGCCGCGACCGGCGCAGCCGCGCTGGCTGTGTGCCTTTCGCATCCGGTGGCCACGCTCGTCGGTCTCGCTGTCTTCGACGCCGGGTTGTTCGCCGCCCAAGTGGCCAATCAGAGCACGGTTCTGGCCATCGACCCCGCCGCGCCGGCACGGTTCAACAGCGCTTACATGGTGGTGTACTTCGTGGGCGGCAGCCTGGGCACCGCTTTCGGAGCCACGGCCGTCGGGTGGCTGGGCTGGCCGGCAACCGCAGCCGTCACCGCCGGGGCGATCGTAGTCGCGATACTGCTCACCGGCGCCGACCGTGCGCGAACTGCCGGCGAAACACGGCGTGGCTGGGAGCAGACCCGCACGCTCGGCGAGATCAGGGAGCGACGAACAGGGAAGACATCCCGCGCAAGGTGAGGTTCGGCTTGTACACCGGGTCAGCTGCCAGGCGAGCCTGCGGAAACCGCGCGGTGATCGCCGACAACGCCACCGAGGCCTCCAGCCGGGCCAGCGGCGCACCCAGGCAGAAGTGTGGCCCCCTGCCGAACCCGAGATGGCGGATGGCCCCACGATCGGGGTCGAATTCGTCGGCGCGGTCGAACACGGTCGGGTCGCGGTGTGCCGCGGCCACCAGCAGCAGCATGGTGTCGCCTTTGGGGACCTCGACGTCGCCGATTGCCATGTCCTCACCGGCGATTCGCGATACCAGCTGCACGGGCGGGTCGTAGCGCATGGTCTCTTCGATCACGCTCGACACCCGCCCGGCGTCGTTGCCGAGGGCCGCCCACTGCTGCAGGTGCCGCAGCATCGCCAGGATCGCGTTGGCGATCAGGTTGACGGTGGTCTCGTGGCCGGCGATGAGCAGCAGATCGCAGGTGGCGATGATCTCGTCCTCGGTGAGTTGATCACCGGATTCCTCCACCTGGATCAGCGCCGACATCAGGTCGTCGCCTGACCGGCGCCGACGCTGCGCGATCAGGTCGCGAAGGTAGTCCGCGAGCCATCGACCGGCAGCCATCTGCTGGTCGAACAGCTCGGACGCCTCGCCCGTCATCGCCAGGAACGGATCGAGGGCCTGAGCCAGCAGGGCCGACGCATCACGGAACTTGGGCTCGTCCTCGATCGGCACACCCAGCAGCCGGCAGATCACCGCGACCGGCAGCGGGTAGGCCAGGTCGGCGATGGCATCGAAGGAGCCGTCGGCGGCCCGGTCCAGCAGCCCGTCCACCAGGGCCCGGATGTCGGGTTCGAGCGCGTTGACCACCTTGGGCACGAACGCCTTGCTGACCAGGCCGCGCAGCCGCGTGTGGTCGGGCGCGTCAAGGAACAGGAAGCTGGTCGCGCCGCGGTCCTGGACTCCGCGTTGAGCCATATGACGTTGCGCCACAGTGGATTTCATCCGATCACTGCACGACGCGGGATGCCGAAGCACCGCGTCACACTCGGCGAAGGTGGAGAACACCGCGACATTGGACTCGGGTAGCTGCAACGGGCCGCGCTCGCGGATCCGCCGATACGACGGGTACGGGTCGGCCCGGTTGGCCGGGTCGAGCAGCTGCAGCAGTAGCGACTGATCTTCGGCAGCGGTCGTCATCTACTTATTGTGCACGCGTTGAAGAAGCGGCAGGTCAACGCACGGGCGCCCCGTAGTACCGCCCCAAGACGTGCGCGCGCAGCTCGTCGAACTCACCGGCGACGATCGCCGCCCGGATCTGGTCGACCAGCCGGATCACGAACCGCTCGTTGTGGATCGTGCACAGCGTCGCCGACAGCATCTCCTTGGCCTTGAACAGGTGCCGGATATACGCGCGCGAGTAGTTGGCGCAGGTGTAGCAGTCGCATTCCGCGTCGATCGGGGTGAAGTCCCGCTTGTACCGCGCGCCGGTGATGTTGAACCGCCCGGTCGCCGAGTACACCGCCGCGTTGCGCGCCACCCGCGACGGCGACACGCAGTCGAAGGTGTCCGCCCCGGCCGCGACCGCGTCGAACAGGTCGTCGGGTTCGCTGATGCCCAGCAGGTGCCGCGGCTTGTCGGCGGGCAGCTCGCTGCTGACCCAGCCGACGATGGTCGCCAGGTTTTGCTTCTCCAGCGCTCCGCCGATGCCGTAGCCGTCGAAGCCGTGCCCGTCCGTGGTGCGGATCCCGGCCAGCCCACTGGCGGCTTGCCTGCGCAGGTCCTCGTACTGCGCACCCTGGACCACGCCGAACAGCGCCTGCCGCGGCCGCTCGGGCGTCGAGGACTGCAGCCGTTGATGTTCGGCCAGGCACCGCACCGCCCACTCATGCGTGCGCTGCACCGAACGTTCCTGGTAGCCACGGGTGTTGACGAGCGTGGTCAGCTCGTCGAACGCGAAGATGATGTCGGCGCCGAGCTGGTGCTGGATACCGATCGAGACCTCAGGGGTGAACCGGTGCTTCGAGCCGTCCAGATGCGACCGGAACGTCACACCGTCCTCGTCGACCACCGCGAGCCGTTCCTTGCCTTTGGCGATGATGTCGTCGGTCTGCAGCCGCGACGTGTCCATCGCCAGCACCTTCTTGAACCCCACTCCCAGCGACATCACCTGAAAGCCCCCGCTGTCGGTGAACGTGGGGCCGGGCCAGTTCATGAAGGCGCCGAGCCCGCCGGCCTCGGCGACGATCTCCGGGCCGGGCTGCAGGTACAGATGGTAGGCGTTGGCCAGGATAGCCTGTGCACCAAGCTGTTTCATGGTCTCGGGCAGCACCGATTTGACGGTGGCCGCGGTGCCGACGGCGATGAACGCCGGGGTGTGGATGTCCCCGTGCGGGGTGTGGATCACCCCCACCCGACCCAGCCGGCCGGGCAGTTCGGCTTCGACGGTGAAGTACGGCTCGCCCACAGCAGGTATTCAACCGGATGCCCGCCCGATTTCCGTCATGGGGGCGGACGCGACCATACTCGTTTGTCGTGAAGCACGGATTCGTCATCGCCGCCGGAGCCGCGACGTTGCTGGTAGGGATCGTCGGGTGTTCATCGCAGAATTCGAGTTCGCCGGGCGGCTCCCAGGCGCCCGGCCCGAAGGCGTCGAGCGAGGAGCCGTCGACTTCGACACTGCCTCCGGTGTCGCCCGTGCAGCCCAATCAGGCCCGGGTGACCTTCGGCACCAACGACGCCGGACCGTTCACCGGCGTCGGGTGCGAGACCAAGGACGGGCAGACCACTATCAACATCGAGGGTCACCTGCACACCACCATCGAGCTCACCGACGGTGACGCGCCGACGGTGAAGTCGGTGAGCATCGGCGAAATCGGTTCTGATGGACCGGCACTGGCCTACGTCGGAGGCGTGTCCGGCACGCCCGTGGTCGCGACCCGCGACGGCAAGAACTACACCGTGACCGGCAGCGGCATGGGCTCCAACTCCGCGAGCAACGAGCCTCCGGTCGACACACCGTTCGACATCGCGGTCACCTGCCCCTGAGGCAGGTGTCGGCAACCGGTTCCGGGACCTTCGCCGTGGCGCTCGGCATCGGTGCCGGGCTCAGTTCCAGCCTGGTTGCGGCGCCTGCGGCCCCACGCTGACTCCAACCTCAACTCTGCCGAAAAAGGGACCTTGTCCCCGAGGAAGTCGACGATCGCCGCGGCGAGCTCCTCGCCCGCATCCTCTCGCAGGAAATGGCCGGCGTTGGCGATGACGGGGTGCTCGATGCCCTGGGCACCACGCATCTCGCGGCGGAAGATCCCTGCCATCGCACCCGTGATCGGATCACTGTCACTGAACGCGACGAGCATCGGGGTTTCACTGGCCGCCAGCACTTTCCACGCTGATCGGTTGGCGGCCGCGGCTGGATCGTCGGGTGTGGTGGGCACGAGCCCCGGCATCGCGCGCGGCCCGGCACAGTAGGTGTCGTCGGGGAACGGGGCGTCGTAGGCGGCGCGGACCGCATCACCGACCGGGCGACGACACCCGGACGCGACGAACCGGCCCACGTCGATGGTCGGCACATTCTGGATCGCGGTGCGGAACTGCCACCAGATCTCGGGCATCGGGATGTCGCCCGTCGGCAAACCGGTGTTGGCAACGACGATGCGCGCGAACCGATCCGGATGCTCGGCGGCCAGCCGCAACCCGATCAGGCCGCCCCAGTCCTGCCCCACCAGCGTTGCCGGGCTCAGGTCCAGCACGTCGAACGCCAGCGCCCGCATCCACTCCACATGCCGGGCGTAGCTGTGATCCTCGATGCGGGCCGGTTTGTCCGAACGGCCGAAGCCCACCAGGTCGGGGCAGATCACCCGGCGCCCGGCAGCGGTGAGGACCGGGATCATCCGACGGTACAGAAATGACCAGGATGGTTCCCCATGCAACAACAGCACGGGGTCGGCGTCGGGCGGACCCTCATCGATCCACGCCACCCGCAACACGCCCCCGTCATCGTCTGAGATCTCGGAATAGCTTGGTACATACGGGAATTCAGGGAGATCGCGAAACCGCTCATCGGGCGTGCGCAAGGTCTGCATGGTGCTGAACTTACGGCCGTTTCCGCTGCCGGGCCCGACAATTCGTCCAATCCCTCGCCGCCGCCGACACGTCACTCCATACTGCACAGGTATGGTCCGCCATCGTCGACGGGCCGCATACCTGGAGGAGAACAGTGGTGAAACGTGGGTTCGTAGTAGCCGTCGGGGGCGCGGCGGTCATCATCGCCGGTTTGTCGGGCTGTTCGTCGAGCGAGAAGAAATCGGAATCGGGTGGTTCGGCGGCGACGGCTACGCAGACCGCCACCGTGTCGGCTCCGGGAGGCAACGTTACCGCCAGCACCGGGACGGGCACCGCCAAGGTCACCATCGACGGTAAGGACCATCAGGTCCAGGGTTCGGTGGTGTGCGCGACGGTCGCGAACACCGTCAGCCTCACCATCGGGCAGGCGCCGACGGGCGTGAGCGCCACTCTCACGCCCGGTGATCCGCCGACGGTCACCGCCCTGGCGCTGGGCAACATCGACGGGGTGTCGCTCGGCTACACGCCCGGGGTGCCCGGCGGCAGCGCCGATGCCACCAAGGACGGAAACACCTACACGATCAAGGGCAACGCCACCGGGATGGACATGGCCAACCCGACGGCAGGAGCCATCACCAAGCCCTACGAAGTGGAGATCACCTGCCCCTGACTACGGTGCACGTGTGTGGGCCCGGCCGCTGATCGGCGTGCCGAGCGGCCCGGGCTCACACTCGAACCCGGTGGGATGTGATGTGCTTGGCCCATGGCGACCAAGCGAATTCTGTGTTTCGGTGACTCACTGACCTGGGGCTGGGTACCCGTCGCGGACGGCGCACCCACGGAGCGCTTCGCCCGCCACGTCCGCTGGACCGGCGTGTTGGCCGACCGGCTCGGCGCGGACTACGAGGTGATCGAAGAGGGGCTCAGCGCCCGCACCACCAACCTCGACGATCCGACCGACCCGCGTCTCAACGGCGCCGCGTATCTGCCGTCCTGCCTGGCGGCGCACCTACCGCTGGACCTGGTGATCATCATGCTGGGCACCAACGACACCAAGGCCTACTTCCGGCGCGAGCCGCTGGACATCGCGCTGGGCATGTCGGTGCTGGCGACGCAGGTGTTGACCAGCGCCGGTGGAGTGGGCACGAGCTATCCCGCTCCGCAGGTGCTGGTGGTCGCACCGCCGCCGCTCGCGCCCATGCCGCACCCGTGGTTCCAGCTGATCTTCGAAGGTGGACAACGCAAGTCGGCCGAGCTCGCCAACGTCTACAGCGCTCTCGCGTCGTTCATGAAGATCCCGTTCTTCGACGCAGGCTCTGTGATCAGCACCGACGGGGTCGACGGTATTCACTTCACCGAGTCCAACAACCATGACCTCGGCGCGGCCCTGGCCGAGCAGGTCCGCGCGATGGTGCCGGCATGAGCGGTCGCATCCCGATCGTGCTCGCAGTGCTCGCTCTGCTGCTGGGCATCGTCAGTTGCTCGTCGGCACCCAAACCTGCCGACGTCTTCGCCTCGTTCGCAGATGCCCTGCAGCGCAAGGATGCGCACGCTGCCGCCGAACAGACCAGTGATCCGGCAACGGCGGAAAAGACCATCACCGCGATGTTCAACGGCATGGGCGATCAGGCCAAGCTGGCCGTCGGCTCGTCTCCCACCGACGGCCAGGAGAACGGTTTCACGCTGAAGTACCAGTGGTCCTGGGGCGAGGGTCACGACTTCGCCTACGGCGCCACGGGTTCGGCCGCCAAGTCCGGCGACAACTGGCGCATCACCTGGTCCCCCACCGTGCTGCATCCCGACCTGAAAGACGGCCTGAGCCTTCAGTACAGCCAGGACAGTGAGCTGCAGACAGCCGTGCTCGACCGGACCGGTCAGCCGTTGATGACGTGGCAGACGGTCGGAGTCATCAACCTGGACCGCGCCCATCCGGAATCGGCCGCCGCCCTGGCAGGCCTGCTCAACCAGTTCGACCCCACCACCACACCGGATTCCATTGCCGCACAACTCAACGGAACCCAGGACGACCGCGTCACCGTCATCAAGTTGCGCGAAGACGATCTCGGCAAGGTCCGCGATCAGCTCACGCCGATCCCCGGCGTCACGGTCGTCGAACAGGGCCAGTTGCTCACGGCCAACCGGGAACTGGACTCCCCCGCGATCGGTGGCCTTGAGCAGATCTGGCACGACCGCATCACCCGGTCCGCAGGGTGGTCGGTCTATCTTGTCGACGCCAAAGGCGCTCCGGCACAACGCTTGATCTCCACTCCGCCAGCCCCGACCGACCCGGTGAAGACCTCGCTCGACATGCGGCTGCAGTTGCTCGCCCAGCAGGCCGTCACGCGCGAATCCCGCCCCGCCGTGCTGATCGCAATGTCGACTTCGACGGGCGGCATCCTGGCCGCGGCGCAGAACGCGGCCGCCGATCCGCAAGGGGCGATCGTGTTTTCCGGTCTCTACCCGCCTGGTTCGACATTCAAGACGATCACCACCGCGGCCGCCCTCAAAGCCAATCTCGTGACACCGCAGACCCCGGTCGCCTGTCCGGGGCAGGTCACCATCGAGAACCGCACGATCCCCAACGAGGACAACTTCGATCTGGGGACGGTGCCGTTGAGTTCGGCGTTCGCACACTCCTGCAACACGAGCATGGCCGCGCTGGCCGACAAGCTGCCCGCCGACGCGCTGACCAACACCGCACGTGATTTCGGCATCGGTGTGGACTTCACAGTGCCCGGCCTCACGACGGTCACCGGGAAGGTGCCCAACGCCGACACCGCCGCGCAGCGCGTCGAAAACGGCATCGGGCAGGGCACCGTGACGGTCAGCCCGTTCGGGCTCGCAGTCGCCGAGGCCAGCCTGGCGCATGGTTCGACGATCATGCCGACCCTCGTCGACGGCGAGAAGACCACGGCCGACAAGCCATCGGTTCCGTTGTCGCCCAACGTGGTTGACGCGCTGCGTGCGATGATGCGCCAGACGGTGACCGACGGCACCGCGGCCGAACTCCGCGACATCCCCGACCTCGGCGGCAAGACCGGCACGGCTGAGTTCGGCGACAACACCCACTCGCACGGTTGGTTCGCCGGCATCGTCGGCGATATCGCCTTCGCGACGCTGATCGTCGGTGGCGATTCGTCGGCCCCGGCCGTCACACTCACCGGCGAATTCCTGCGCCCGGCGCTGGCCAATACCGGCTAGCACTACCGCAGGAATGGCGGTATTCGGCACCCCGGGTTGGGTGTCAGCAGCGACGACACCGACGTGCTGGAGAGACAGGATTTAGTCATCGCCAACACAGGCGAACCACCAGCACTCAGGAGAGCATCATGAAGAACCCGATGAAGTTCGCCGCCGCCGCCCTGGCCGCCGCCGCGATCGGCGGAACTGTCGCTCTGGCCCCCATCGCTGCCGCCGACACCCAGACCACGAACACCGCCAGCGGTGCCAGCCCGCTGGTCCCCTACGGCACCAGCCCCGACGTCCCGTACCGGTTGGGCTACATCGATTCCAACCACGACGAGGCCAACACCACCACCAACAACGTGGATCTGCCGTTCTGAAGATGCCCGTCAGCCTCGCGACGCGGTGGCGTACAGATGCACCAGACCTGACGCCACCGCGAACCGCGGACCGTGTATCCCGTCGATATTGGCTCGGCCCACCACCACCGGTACCGCGCGCAGGGATTCGCCCACAGTCCGCAACAATTCGTCATCGAGTGCACCGCCGCCGGCCAAAACCAGTGCCGTCGGCGGTTTTTCGAATGCGGTGAGGCAGCGTGCGATGTTCGCGGCGACCGTCTCCTGCTTGATCGCCAGGCGCAGGCTGCGCCACTCCTCGGCCGCCAGCTTGTTCGAGAACGGCACCAGACCGGCACTGCCGCGGGTGCACAACCGCCCGATGGCATCGGCGGGAGCCGGGTTGTCGAGGAACACCCGCCTGCCGTCTTCTTCGTGCGCGACATGCGGCCCCTCGACGCGCAGAGCCGGGGTGCGCTTCACCCGCTCGGCCAGGGCCCGCGGAATGTTGAGCATCCGGGCCACGGCGACGGTTATGGTCTCCCCCGCGCCTGCCGCGGTGACGGTCCGGTCGACGCCGACCAGATCGATGGTGCCGCCGCCGATATCGCACACCACCGAGTCCGGCGGCAGCCCGGGCGTCGTCCGTGCCCCGCGCGCCGCGGCTTCCGGCTCGCTGGCGATGGTGTACGCCGGGCGCCCCGTCAGCTCCTGCAGGGTGGCGGCCGCGTCGGCGACGTGATCGGCGGCCAGCAGTGCCACAACCGTCCCGCGGGCGTCGGCGACCCCGCGGCGCAGCCACGCGCCATTGTCCAACGCCGAAAGATCGGTGAAAAAGGCGTCGTCGACGGTGATTTCGTGATCGGCGGTGGGGATCGAGCGCAGCCGGATCCGCAGCGGATCTCCGGGCGGGTCACGCCGCAGGATGCTGTGGGCCTGCGCGGGCGAGTAGCGGACAGGTGTGCCGTCGACGGTGAATTCGACGTAGTCGTCGTCGACGGCGGGCGGTTCGGGCGGCGCGGTGCGTCGGGTGACCGCGATCGCGGGGGCGTCGGCGAGTTCGCGGGTGAATTCGGCGATGTCGGGCAGTTGCTCATGCTCGAGTTCCAGGGCTGCGCACAGCGCGATCGGATCGGCGAGCGCTCGATAGGCCCGCCCCTCCGGCACCACCTCCACGGCGACCAACGCTCCTGGCGCAAGGCCGGCGACGTCGACCTCGTCGACGACCGGGATGTCGATCGGGATGCGGTTGCCGATCAGCACCGCGTCGTCTTGGGCGGCGATCACGCCGGTCACCGACCAGCCGGCCGCGAGCGCCGCGGTGATCGCGGCGGCTGCGACCTCGAAATCGGTGTCACCGTCGACGGACACGATGACCTGGTCCGCCGTGGCAGGGCCGGACAACGCGGCCAGCGGGACGTGGCGGCCAACGGCGAATCCGCTGCCGGCCGGCGTGCTGGCGTCCGGCTTGCGCAGGCTGCGCACCGGCGAACGCGGCGACGACGGGGGTGGCAGCGGCGCGGTGTCGGTGTCCACGGGGCGGATCGCCGACAGCACGAGCACCTGTGCAGACGCCCCCGCGTCGACCTCGATCCGGTGCAGCAGGGCCGCCGCCCCGTCGAGCGAATCCCGGGATCCCTTGCGGCCCCGGGTCGGTGCCTGCCCGTGTCCGACAGGCGTCACGACGCCGTCTTCGGCGCGGGCCAACACGATCTCGGTGGTGTGGTTGCCGATATCGATACCCGCGACGATCACCGCAGCAGACCCCGGCGGGCGTAGACCACGGCGGCCTGGCGCACCAGTTCGGCGCAACGCGCAGCGCCCCGCGCGGCCAGCGAGGCCTGCAACGCATCGAGTTCGGCGGCCGTAGACCGGTATGGCCGCAGCGCCTCGTACAGCGCCATCACCTCTTCATCGTCGATGGTGGCCAATTCGGCTGCGCGCCGGAAGTTCTCGGCGAGCTGCGGGTTGCCGTCCTGCTCGGCAACCGCGGCCTGATGGTCCAGCACGGCCGGGTCCATTCGCAGATCCGACAGCTCCAGCTTGCCGTCGATGGCAGCGGCGACGGTGAACTTCTCGCTCATGCTCGCGTCACCTTTACCGTCACGGGGCCTTGGCCCGGTTCACTGGCCTCACGCTCCAGCGCGACGAGCGCCACCGCGCGTGCGTGGTAGCGCGCTGATATGGACTCGTCGGTGCCCCCGGTGAGGATAGGGATGGGGGCCATGCCTTTGGCGTGCCGGGCCGCGTTGCGGCCGAGTTCACGGTAATTGCGGGCGGTCAGCAGCGGCGCCACGCTGAACAGCTCCAGGTTGGCCAGCGGCGCCAGATCACGACGGTGGATCAGCGCAGTCCCCTTGCCCTGCAACCCGATTCCGATACCCGACCCGGACAGTTTGGCGGCCGTCAGCCCGATCAGCCCGACATCGATGGTCGAGCGCACGCGGACGAACCGCGGCACGCATCCCTCTTCCTCGAGCCCCGCGGAGATCTGCCGGATCACCTCACCGATGGTCAGCCCGCACAGCGTCAGCCAGACACTGCGACCCAACGCCGGGGACAAGCCGATGCACACCTCACGGGGGTCACGGCCTTGGCGCGCCGGTTCGACGTCGGTGACGACGATGTGCCCGGCGTGTTCGGCCTGATCGGCGGTCAACTCTGCGGCGCTGCGTTGCTGGCGGATGTCGTCGATCTCGGCACGGCGCTCCTCGCTCAGGGTGTACCCGGTGCCCGGGCCCGCGTAGTCGTTGGGGTCGGTGATCTTCGACAGCACCCGGAACTGGTCGTCGAAGATCGCCGAGGTCTGTAACTGGTCGCCCTGCAGGCGTTCTCGCGTCAGCCGCATGATGGCCTCGGCTTCCTCGGCGAAGCCGGTGCGGTGCAGCGACGCGACCACGTCGAACACCGTGAGTTGCTTGGCCTCGATGGCGGCCGCCGCCTCGGCGACGGCCTTCGGGTCACCCGGCGGCAGATCGCGGGATCCGTTGGCGGCCACCACCTCATCGATGTGGCTGTCATCGAAGTCGGCCAGACCGAGATCGCGGTACACCGCCTGCACAGCGCGCGCCGCGCGGCGTCGCACCCGGGCCAGATGCTCGGCAGACACCGTCCGCAGCCCGCCGTCGGCACCCCAGTCACGTTGCAGGACAAGGAAATCGTCCATGTCGTCGGAGTTGAAATTGGACAGTGCGAACGCGTTGTCATAGCGCGGGATCGAACCGAACCCGGAGAAGATGAAGTCTGCCCCGGCCAGCAGCACCGGCAGCGTGTGGGCGCTGCGGCGGATGTCGGACTCGGAGATCAGGTTGTCGTTGCCCGCACACGATTCCAGGTCGCGCATCATCACCATGAGGTTCTCGGCAAGCAACTCCTTCATGCCCTCAGGCACCGAGGCCACCACCCCGACCCCGTCGATGCCGCCGTTCTGCACCCCTTGGGAGCCCAGCGCGCGGGCCAGCGACACGCACCGCGATTCCAGATAGAGGATCGAGCACTTCTCCGCCGCTCCCATGAGCACCTCGGCACCGCCACCGCTCGTCACCCGCATCTTCAACCCGCGCGACGCGTAAGCACTCGTGAGGATCGCCTTGGAGAACGGGGTGTCGTCGCCGTCGACGAACACCTGCTCGGTGCCGTAGATGGAGATGGTCTCGGCGTAGCTGGTCAGCCCGCGCAGCCCCAGCCGCAGCTCCAGCGCTTCCTCGATGGAGCACTGCGCCATCGCGCCGGGTGTCCCCACCTGCGAACCGATCAGCAGCGCAACGGCATTCGACGGCGCGTCGCCGAGCACCGGAACCGTCGTCTCGACCTCGCGGAAACCGTAGGCCACCGCGCTGGCCGCATCGGCGGCGATCAACAGTGGGTCGTCGAGTTGATTGGTGACGTGCGCCTGGTTGCTCGGCGTGCGGCGAGCGCGCATCTTGGCCATCGCCATCTGCATCTCGACGGGCGTCATCACCGCTATCACCCGCGCCAGCTTGGCGGGGGTGGTGCCGCCGATCAGCCGGACCACCTCCGCGCGGGGCACCCCGGGGTCGACGGCCATCCGCGCGAGCGTGACGTCGGGACACGCCATCGCCTCGGCGGCCACGGCGAGATCCAGCCCGTAGCGGGCGATGAATTCGTCGATCACGTCGAAGTCAGCAGCGGCCTTGCCGTCCAACTCCACGACCTCACCGTCACGGACCACCAGCGACGGCTCCGGATCGTTGGGGCTGCGCATCGCGGCCAAGCCCAGATCGGGGTTGGTGACGCTGAAACCGTCGAGGTTGACCGGTTTCGCATCGAGAATCCGCATCCGGCCCAGGGTCACACCATCGCCATCCGTCACGGAAACCATTTTGCGCGAACGGCAGTATTTGGTCTACCCAATACGGGTTTTTGGTGTCATGCGCCGGTGGCGGCCTCCAGACTCTTGAGTGAGTCCTCGAGGTGGCTGAGCATCCGCTGCAGATGCGGCACGCTGCGCCGGCACCCGACCAGACCGAAGTCGAGATTGTCGCCGTTGTTGGCCAGGGTGATGTTCATGGCCTGGCCGTCCAGCGCGATGGACAGCGGATAATTGCCGTCCAGCCGCGCCCCCTTCCAGTACAGCGGCTGCCGCGGGCCGGGAACATTGGAGATGACGAGGTTGAACGGCGGCGCGGTCGCCTTGACGAAGCCCGGCACCGCGGCCAGCCCGAGCGGCGCGATCATCAACGCGGACAACGCCAATGCCTGCACCCGGGGCAGCTCGGAGAAGATCTGCTTGTTGCCGCGCATCGACTCACTGATAGTGGTGAGCCGCTCGGCCGGGTCATCGCTGTCGGTGGCGAGGTTGCACAGGATCGACCCGACCAGGTTGCCACCCGCATCGGCCTCGTTTTCCGAACGCAGGCTGACCGGGACCATCGCGATCAACGGCCGGTCGGGCAGTGCGGCCTGCTCCACCAGATAAGCCCGCAGCGCGCCTGCGCACATGCCGAGCACCACGTCGTTGACGGTGACGCCGCTGGCCTCTTTGATCCGCTTGAACCGCTCCAGCGGCCAGGACTGCGCCGCGACCCGGCGCGCGCCGCCGATCTTGACGTTGAACATCGTCTTCGGCGCCGCGAACGGCAACGTGAGCTGCTGTTCGAGCAACGCGGCCCGGGCGAGTTTCACCGTCGACGGCGCGATCCCGACGGCGGCACCCGCCGCATCGGTCACGGTGCGCAACAGCGACGAGCTCTGGTGCTGGCGCTTCTTGCGCGGCAGGTCCCACGGCACCCGGACCTCGGTGTCGGCGGGATCCTCAGAGAGGGTGCGCATGATCAGCTTGAGTGCCGACACACCGTCGATCAACGAGTGGTGCAGCTTGGTATAGACCGCGAACCGGCCGTCGGCGAGCCCCTCGATCAGATGGGCCTCCCACAGCGGGCGATGCCGGTCCAGCAGGCCACTGTGCAACCGTGACGTCAGTTCGAGCAGGTCACGCACCCGGCCCGGCGACGGCAGCGCCGATCGGCGAAGGTGGTAATCAAGGTCGACGTCGTTGTCGTAGGTCCAGCCGACGTTGGCGATGGCGCCGAGGATGGTGGCCGGATGTTTGCGGAACACGGGCTGAAAGTCGGTGTGCGCGACCATCTCTTCGTACAACTCGCGCACGAATTCGGGGCTCGCGCCGGCCGGCGGCTCATAGAGTGCCAGACCACCGACATGGAACGGGTGCTCACGCGTCTCGGCGATGAGGAACATCGAATCGGTCGGCGACATGAACTCCATGCGACCATTCAACGCTTCGGCGCGCGGCGGCAATGCAGTTCCAGCGAATCCCCGGCCCGCTACGGCTCCTTGGCCAGCACGTTGATGGTGTGGAACGTGGGATCGCTTGCGCCGTGCAACTTTCCGCCACCGTCGGCGATCTCGCGCAGATAGGTGATGATGTCCGCGTCGATGCGCTCGCCCGGCAGCAGCGCCGGGATTCCCGGCGGGTAACTGGCGATCGACTCGCACGAGATCCGCCCTGCGGCGTCCTCCACCGCCACCTGCTCGGCCTCGCCGAGGAACGCCTCGCGCGGCGGGATCGCAACCTCGTAGCCCAGCGACGCGGCAGGCGGCACGATCAACGGGGTGTCGCCCGGCACCTTGAGCCGCTTGACCACCTCTTCGACGTCGCCGGCCACCCGCAGCAGGTTCGCGGTGGATTCGCCGAGGCCGATCACCAGCACGATGGTCGCGTGCAGCGGCAGCTCGACATGCACGTCGTAGCTCTGCCGCAACGCGTCGGCGATCTCGTATCCGGTGCGGCCGGTGTGCCGCACATCGAGCACGATGCGCAGCGGGTCGTAGCCCGTCACGCCCATCCGGCCGACCATCGACTCGTCGACCAGGTCGATGCCGTCGATGCTCTTGAGCTTCTCGCTGGCCAACCGGATCGCCACCAGGGTTTCGCTCAGCAGCTGCTCACCGTGCATGACGAGTTGGCGTCGTGCCGCGTCGAGCGAGGCCATCAACAACGACGACGGACTCGTCGAGCGCAGCAGCCGCAGCGCCCGGCCGACCGCGCCGATGTCCACGCGCCCGGTGTCGGCGATGTGCAGCATGGCGGCCTGGGTCAGAGCGCCGGCAATCTTGTGCGTGCTGGTCAGCATGGCGTCGGCACCCTGCGACAACGCTGTCGGCGGCAGCCCGTCATGGAAGCCGAAGTGCGGGCCCCACGACTGGTCGACGATGAGCGGCACGCCGCGCGAATGCGCCACCTCGGCCAGGCCGGCGATGTCTGCGGCCATGCCGAAGTACGTCGGCGACACGATGAACGCGGCTCTGGCGTCGGGAGCGTTGTCCAGCGCTGCGGCCAGGGACTCGGGCGTCACGCAGTGCGCGACGCCGAGCACGTCGTCGTACTCGGGTGCCACGAAGCTGGGGATGCCACCGGAGAGCACCAACCCGTCGACGATTGAGGCGTGCGAATTGCGTTGCGCCACAATACGAGTACCCAAGGGCGCCAGCGCCAGACACAGGGTGTGGTTGCCCTGCGTCGCGCCGTTGGTGAGGAAGAACGAGCGCGCCGCACCGAACGCCTCCGCCGCGAGCCGCTCGGCCTCGACGTACGGTGACGGCTGCGGCCCGATATCCACACCCCAGAGCCCCAGGGGCACATCGGATGCGAGCGCGTCGATGCCGATCGCCTTGACCAGCGCAGGATCCGCGCCGGGCCCGCCCTTGTGACCGGGCGTGTGATAGCGGGCCGCACCGCGGAACGAATACGCCAGCACCGCATCGAGATACGGTGCGTTCGGCTGTTCAGGGGCGCCCATCAGTTCCCACCCTTCGCTTCGGCGAGCTCCTCGGCCGCCTCACGCGGCACCACGATGACCGGTACCGGTGCGTGTCGGACGATCTTGGTGG
Organism: Mycobacterium sp. 852013-50091_SCH5140682; assembly: GCF_001665685.1. Classification (GTDB taxonomy): domain Bacteria; phylum Actinomycetota; class Actinomycetes; order Mycobacteriales; family Mycobacteriaceae; genus Mycobacterium. The sequence continues at coordinate 25,860 of NZ_LZTB01000032.1, read as the reverse complement.
CCCGCGATCCGAGGAACACCCGTGCGACCGGGCCTGTCTCGCTCGATCCGATCACGAGCACCTCGCCGGGCTGCCATTCGATGCTCTCGAAGGCCTCATCCCAATCGCGTCCGTGCCCCAGCACGATCTCCGGCCGGGAGGCCTGCGGCTGACCGCCCGACGACAGCGCCTTCTCCGCCGCGGCGTAGATGTCTTCGGTCCACTCGGCCAGCACGGCGCCGTGCTCGTCGCGGAAGCGCGCCGTCTCGGGCGGCGAGAGGTGAACGGCGAAGGATGCCAATCGCAACGCACACCCGTACTCCGCTGCCATCGCCCGCGCCGAAACCAGCAGCAACGAACTCTGTTCACCGCCGGTGAAGGCCAGCGTGATCCGGCTGATCTTCTTGCCGGAGGCCCGGAACCCACGGGGAGCCACCGCGACCGGTAGGTGCGAACTGTGCAGCAACCGGTCGGCGACACTGCTCAACGAGATGTAACCGAACTGACCGGAATCGGACGATCCGGTGACGATCACGCTGGCCTGGTGCTGCGAGGCGGCCTCCAGCAAGCCGGCGGAGGCCGACTTCGCGTGGACCGTGACGAATTGGGCCGATACGTCGCGGGCCAGGTCCTCGCGGGCCTGGGCGACGGCGGTGTCGACCAATTCGTCGATGTAGGCGCGGTACCCCTGGTCGGCCCGGGACAACCCCGGCGTCCACGGAGCCGGGATGACCACGCACACCAGCAGATCCTGGCCGCTGGTTCGCGCCAGCATGCCCGCCAGACTGAGCACCGCCTTGGCCCGCCGCTTGAGCGGATACCCGACGAGGATGGTCATGGCTGGGGCTCCTCCTTCGCCGCGTCCTTCGCCGCGTCCAGCCCGACGTGCTCGTGCCTGCCGAGATGTGAGTGACTGCGCGCGTAGACGAAGTACCAGACCAACGCCAGCCCCACCCAGATCACGAAGACATAGATCGTCACCAGCCGCAGGCTCGCGATGATGCACAGCGCACCGAGCACCGAGAGGATCGGCGTGATCGGGTACAGCGGAACCTTGAACGTACGGGGCAGTTCCGGCGCGCGGCGGCGCAGCACGATGACGCCGATGGACACCGTCACGAACGCGGCCAGAGTGCCGACGCTGGTCATCTCCGCGAGGAAGTTGATGGGGATGAAGCCCGCGAGGATCGCGATGACGATCGCGACGATGATCGTGTTGGGCACCGGGGTCAGGGTCCGCGGATTCACCCGGTGGAAGATCGGCGGGATCATGCCGTCGCGCGACATCGCGAACAGGATGCGGGTCTGCCCGTACACCGACACGAGCGTCACGCTGAAGATCGAGATGATGGCGCCTGCGGCCAGCACGGTACCCGGCCAGGACTGCCCGGTGACGTCCTCCAGGATCTTCGCCAGCCCTGCTTCCTGACCGTCGAACTGGCCTGCCGACTGGGCGCCGAGGGCGACCAGGGCCACCAGCAGGTACATCGCCGTCACGGTGATGAGCGAGATCATGATGGCCAGCGGAAGGTTGCGATGCGGGTTCTTGGCTTCCTCACCCGCGGCGGCCACGCCGTCGAGGCCCACGAAGGTGAAGAAGATGATGCTCGCCGCCGTGAGGACGCCGCCGACGCCGTGCGGCGCGAACGGTTGCATGTTGGCCGAGTTGAAACCCTGGATGCCGATGAGGATGAACATGACCAGCACGGCCAGCTTGATGGCGACCATGATCGCGTTGGTCTTGGCCGACTCACTGACGCCGCGGATCAGCAATAACGCACACATCAGGATGAGGATGATGGCAGGCACGTTGCAGATGCCGCCCTCCTCGGGCGCGTTGGACAGCGCCGCGGGCAGTTGGAAGTGGAAGACGTTGAGCAGGAACTGGTTGACGTACTGCGACCAGCCGACGGCGGTGGCAGCACCGGCCACACCCCATTCCAGCAACAGGCACGCGCCGACACCGAGGGCGACCACTTCACCGAGCGTCGTATAGGCGTAGGAATACGACGAGCCGGACACCGGGACCGCGCCCGCCAGTTCGGCATAGCACATCGCGGTCAACCCTGCGACGACCGCGGACAGCACGAACGACCACAGCACGGCCGGGCCCGCGATGGGGACCGCCTGGCTGAGGATGAAGAAGATGCCGGTGCCGATGGTGCCGCCGATGCCGATGGCCGATAGGCCCCAGAGCCCGATACTTCGCTTGAGCTCGCTTTTACCGGTGTCGGCACCCGTTTCGGCGTTGATCATGCCCACCGGTTTGCGGCGCAGGGCCTGTTCTGTGAGAGATGCCACGAGTCCTCCTCAGTAAGACGCCGTTGTCTGACTAGCTGCTGCGACGTGGTTGGCCGCCGGCTGAGTCAGCGAGCGTCCCGGCGGCCAGGCTACGACTGCACAGTTCAGTGGACTGCCCGTTACGTAACAGTGGTGCGATATTGTGGGAATTGATGCCCACATCGTGATGCGAAGCCGCTGTCGCCGGCTGAGGAGTTGCGGCGACTATACCCGTCCGACGCGCGCCAAATAGGTTGGCGCCGGTGATGATCAGGCCGGCAGCGGCGGATGTGCCATCGATTGCGAGGCTTTCGCCAGGGCTGCCCGGTCGACACTGAACAGATCGGCGATGGCATCGAGGATCATCGATTCCATCAGAGGCACCGTCATCTCGTAGAGGCCCAGCAGGGTCTGGATGGCCAAACCGTCGGTGAGAGCGACGATCCGGGTGACGGCGTCGTCGACATTGCCGTTCGACTGCAGCACCCCGCGCGCGATCCCGTCGTTGATGCACTCGGTGAACAATGTCCGCCACACGTTCATGATGCGGTGAACATGCTTGCGTAGCTCGCGATTTCGCGTACTTGCCGCATAGAACTCGACCCACAGGCCCCAGGCCATGTCGAAATCCTCATCGGTCACGATGAACCGCGCCAGGCGCGCGATCCGGACGAGTGGCTCGTCGTCCTCGGTGACGCACCGGCGCCATCCGTCCCGGCTCTGCTCGGCGGACGAACGGAAGGTTTCCAGCACGAGGCGGTCCTTGGTGCGGAAGTAGTGCTGGATCAGCCCGACGGAGACGCCGGCCTCCTCAGCCACGTCGGCCAGCCGGGTGGAATCCACCCCGTTGGTCACGATCACCCGTGCAGTAGCGGCGACGATGGCCGCACGGCGCGCGTCCATATGTTCGGGGTTCGACGCCCGGAATCGAGCCGTCGCCGCTGGTTTGGACGGGCGAAATGCTTCTGACATGGGATGACGCTATAATATGTTCAACTTATTAACAAGAGTTTGACGAATGACACCCCACGGACCGTCCATCCGCCACCCACAACCACCGCGTCGCTCGAACGCCGAAACGTAAAGTGGCACGGACTTATTGGACGCTAAAGCGTCCTTCGGACGGTGACTTTTGCCAAACTCGTCAAGCCCGGCGAATATCCGGGCCCAGGGTGATGGGAGGGCCATTGAGCTCCGCCGAACCGATCGACCACGATCACGCTCCGTACGCCGACGCGATGCGCGCCTATGGCGAGGGCGACTGGGTCCGGGTCCACGTGCCCGGCCACATGGGCGAACCGAAGCGCCATCCCCTGCTCGCGGAGTGGTTCGGCGACCGAGTCCTCGAGCTCGACGTACCGCCGCTGATCGAAGGCGTCGACATCACGCCCGACCCCACCCCCATCACGCAGGCCCAACGCCTGGCCGCCGACGCCTGGGGCGCTGAGAGGACCTGGTTTCTGACCAACGGCGGATCCCAGGCCAACCACCTCGCGGTGATGTGCGCCCGCCAACTCGGCCGGACCCTGGTGGTGCAGCGCAGCGTGCACTCCAGCGTGGTCGACGCCCTGGTGCTGGCGGGCCTGCGTTCGGCCTTCGTCCACCCGTCGGTCGACGACCACCTGGGCATCGCGCACGGCGTCACCGCGGCCGACCTGTCCGCCGCGCTCGACGCGAACCCCGACGCCGCAGCCGCGCATCTCATCACTCCGAGCTACTTCGGCTCGGTCAGTGACGTGGCCGCACTCGCCGAGGTCGCCCACGACCACGGGGTCCCGCTCATCGTCGACGAGGCCTGGGGCGCCCACTTCGGCTTCCACCCCGCGCTGCCCGCCAATGCCCTCTCCAAAGGCGCCGACCTGGTGTGCTCGAGCACCCACAAGCTCGGCGGCAGCCTCACCCAATCGGCGATGCTGCACCTGGGCGTCGGGCCGTACGCCAAGCAGCTGGAGCCCATGGTGGTCCGCGGCCTGCACACCGTGCAGTCGACCTCGACCAGCGGCATCCTGCTCGCGTCTCTCGACCTGGCCCGCAGGCAGCTGGCCACCGGGCAGGCCCGGATCGGCGACTCGGTTGCGGTCGCCGACGAGATCCGCGCGCGCATCCGCGCCCATGGCCGCTTCCGGGTCGCCAGCGATGACTTCCTGCAATTCCCCGACGTGGTCGCGGTGGATCCGCTGCGCGTAGCCATCGACACCTCGGCCGGCGGTATCAGCGGCGTGCGGGCCAGCAAGGTGTTGATCAACGAGCACAGGATCCACGTCGAGGTGGCGACCGGGGCGGCGATCGTGATGGTCATCGGTGCCGGGTCTGCACCGGACGTGGACCGCATCGTCAACGCCCTGCACGCGCTGCCGGAAGAGAACGGCGGCGGCGAGGACCACTCCGCACTCAAGGTTCCGCCACCCGGCGAGAGCCGGATGACAGTGCGCCAGGCCTTCTTCTCCCCGGTCGAGGTGGTCGGAGTCGACGCGGCCATCGGGCGCGTCAGCGCCGACACCCTGGCCGCCTACCCGCCGGGGATCCCCAATGTGCTGCCGGGCGAAGTGATCACCGCCGAGCTCATCGACTTCTTCCGCGGCACAACCGCTCATGGCGGCTACGTCCGCGGCGCCGTCGACCGAGCCGTGACCGGCTTCCGCGTGGTCGCCGAGTAGCACGCCGAACAGAACTGGAAGGAACCATGACCGACGTCATTTACCGCAATGCGGTCGTCCACACCGTCGACCCCGACCAGCCGACCGCCTCGGCCGTCGCCGTCACCGGTGACCGCATCACCGCCGTCGGCGACGACGCCACGATCGCTGCCCTGGCCGGGCCCGACACCCAGATCGTCGACCTCGGCGGCCGGCTGCTGCTGCCCGGATTCGTCGACGCGCACAACCACCTTCGGCTCGGCTCGGATGTCGCGAGCGCGCAGTTGGCCGGTGCGGCGACGCTCGACGAGGTCTACCGCAGGCTGACCGCATGGATCGAGGCCAACCCCGATGCATCGTGGATCGAGGGCGAAAGCCTCGACTACAGCGCGTTCCCCGCGGGCCAGATGCCCACCGCCGCCGACCTCGACGCCATCACCGGGGACAAGCCTGCGTTCGTGCTGACCTACGACGTGCACACCGCCTGGCTCAACACAGCGGCGCTGCGGTTCCTTGGCATCACGCGCGATCACACCGAGCTGCCGTTCGGCACCGCCAAACTCGAGCCGGTGACCGGTGAGCCCACCGGATTCCTCACCAACTTCGCGGTCAAGGGGCTGGCCCGCGACGGTCAGCGCGCGATGGCCGAATTCCTGCCGTGGGCGTCCGAGGACCGACGCTATGGCCGGCTGCTGTCCAGCCTCGACATGGCCATCGCCAATGGGCTGACGACCGTCGTCGAACCACAGAACTCGCTCGACGACATCGGCCTGTTCACTCGGGCCCGCACCGAGGGCCGCCTGAAGTCCCGGGTGATCGCCGGGCTGTTCCATCCGCGCGGCACCCCGGCGTCGGACCTTGCCGACTTCGCCGCGGCGATCGAGCAGCACCAGGACGACCAGTTCCGGCTCGGTCCGCTCAAGCTCTACATCGACGACGTCGTCGAGCCGCACACCGCCGCCCTGCTGGAGCCCTATTACAACGAGCCCGGCAACCGCGGCGCCACCTACTACGAGCCGACGGAGTTCGCCGAGGTGCTCACCGGGCTCGACGCGGCGGGCTTCCAGGCGTTCGTGCACGCCACCGGCGATCGCGGCATCCGCACGGTGCTCGACGGGGTCGCGGCGGCCCGCGCCGCCAACGGCGCTCGCGACGCCCGACATCAGATCGTGCACGTCGAGTGCCTGCACCCCGATGACGTGGCCCGGTTTGCCGAGCTGGGTGTGGTGGCCTGCATGCAGCCCCGCCACGGCGCCCCGGACGTGGCCGGGCCGGGTAAAGACTGGGCGGAGGCGATCGGCCCTGAACGCTCCGAGCACGCGTGGGCGTTCCGCAGCCTGCAGCAGGCCGGCGCGGTGCTCGCGTTCTCCAGCGACTGGACCGTCGCCGAGATGGACCCGCTCTCGCACCTCTACACCGCGGTGACGCGGCGGGGCCGCGGCGACACCCCGGCCTGGGTGCCCGAGCAGAGCATCACCCTGGACGAGGCGGTGTACGCGTACACCATGGGCAGCGCCTACGCGAACTTCTGCGAAGACAACCGCGGGTCCATCACCCCCGGCAAGTACGCCGATTTCGCAGTGGTCTCCGACAACATCTTCGCCGGGCCACCCGAGGCCATCCGCGACGCCACCATCGACATGACGATCGTGGGCGGCGAGATCGTGTTCGACCGGGCGGCCGCCATCGCGTGACGGCTCCCGACTAGAGGATCGGGAACCGCTCGTCGATCAAGGCCAGGCGCTGCGCTGCCACCGCGAGAGCGGCTTCGCGCGGTGTCACGCCGTTGGCCTCGGCATAGTCGAACATGTTGTCGCTCAACGTCTTCATGCGGTCGGCGATCTTGGCGAACGACTGCTCGGGGCTGCCGTCGATGTCGCCGAAGAACACCCACCACCACCACGCATTGGTGGCCGAATTGGCGACGAAGTCCGGCGACACGGTCACACCCCGGGCCGCCAGGGTGGCCTCCGCGTCGGGCAGCACCGGCATGTTGGCCGCCTCGACGATGAGCGTGGCCTGCACGTCGGCCTGATTCGAGTCGTCGATGCAATAGGACATCGCGGCGGGCACCAGCACGTCGGTGGACACGCTGAGCCAGTGGTCGCCCGGTAGCTGGGTGTCGCCGTCACGCAGCTGGCTGCGGTCGATACCGCCGGTGGCGTCGCGGGTGAGCAGCAGGCGCTCGACGTCCAGGCCCGACGGATTGGCCACCACGCCATGGACGTCGACGAGGCCGACGATGTGCGCGCCCGCCTGCGCCAGGTAGCGGGCTGTCGCTCCGCCCATCGAGCCGAAACCCTGTACGACAGCGCGGGTTTCAGCAGCAGGCAGACCCAGCCGGGCCATCGCCGCCAACGCGGCCTGCGCGACGCCGTAGCCGCCCACCAGCTCATCGAGCTTGACCCCGTCGACCACACTGCCGAACGCCGTCTTCATCCGGGCGTCGGCGGCGGCCTTGTCGTCGATCACCTGGTAGGCGGCCTCGATCGAACTGCTCAGACCGATGGCCGCGATACCGCGATCCACCGCATCCTGGCGGACCCCGAAATCCTCGCCCATGGTCCAGCGCTGCGCGATCAACGGCTTCATGGCAGCCAGGTACCGGAACAGCACCTGCTCGGCGTCCGGGCTGTACGGGTCGAAATCGATGCCGCCCTTGGCCCCGCCCAGCGGAACATAGCGGGCGCCGTCCTCGTAGTGCATGGCCTCTTTGAGGGTCATGCCCTGGGCCAGGCCACGGACCTCGGAGAGCGTGCAGCCGGCCCGCATCCGCAGCCCGCCGCTGCTGATGCCGCGCACCAGCCGGTCGATCACCAAGTAGCCCTTGGCCTGCGTGACCGGATCGGTCCAGGTCACCTCGAAGAAGGAGTCAGACATCGCTCACGCATTCCCGAGCCGCGCGAGCACCTCGTCGGCGGCCCGCCGACCGGATCGGATGGCGCCGTCGACGTGCATCAACCCGATGCCCGCGATGTCCGAGCTGGCGAAACTGAGCGGGCCGATCGGCCGGCGCATGTCCGGCCCGAAGCGCACCAGCCCGCCAGGACCGAAGGTGGGCGAATAGGCGCCGCGCGTCCACGGGTCGGCGTGCCAGCTGCTTTCCGCGAAGTCGATCGGGTCGAGCGCTTGCGGGCCGAAGTAGGCCGCGAAGGACTCCAGGACCGCCGCCCGCCTGCCCTCGGCGTCGAGGCGGGCGACCCGGTCGGCGGCCGACGCGACGATGAACCCGATGAGCACGCCTTCGCCGCCGTCGGGCAGCGTGTTGTCGTACACCTCGTGCACGGTGAGCTCCGGGCCGAACCCGGTGCCGGACAAGCCCTCGTCGCGCCAGAACGGCCGCGCATAGAAGGCCTGCACCTTGATCACCAGGCCCTGGGTGAAGTTCTCGTCCATCGTCATCCGCCAGGAGGGCAGCGGAGGATCGAAACGGATGCCCGACAACAGGTTCGGTGGCACAGCGAGGATCGCGGCGCGGGCCGCCACGGCGCCGTCGGCCGTCTCGACCACCACCGAATCGTCCGTCCAGCGCACGGCGCGCACCGCGCTGTCGAGCCGCACCCGGGTGCCCAGCCGTTCGGCGAGCCGCAGCGGGATCTGGCTGAGCCCGCCGACCAGCCGGCTGTTCAGCACCTCGTCGGCATCGGCGAGGTGGCCGACCCCGCCGCTGGTGGCCGCCAGCCACGCCGCCCCCAGCACCGAGAACTGCACGGTGTCCTTGGTCATGAACGCGGCCACGATCTTGCCGATCGCGGCGATCGCCTCCGGGTGGCCGCTCTGCGCCCGCAGCCAGGCGTCGAACGTGGTGCCGTCCAGCTCGGCGGCCTGCGGGTGTTTCCAGGGATCGTCGGGGTCCACCTCGGTGGTGATCCGGTCGAGGGCCTCGAAGATCCGGTCCACCGCGGCGACACCTTCGGCGTCCAGCGGCAGCTGCTCATGTGCGTGCGTCTGACGTCGCCCATCGGTGCCGACGTACACATCGGCGCCGCCCCTGGGCCGGACGAACTCCTCGATGCCCAGCTCTTTGGCCATCGCGAGCGCCGCATCCTGATAAGGCGCCAGCCACTGTCCGCCCATCTCGACGTACCGGCCGTCGCGCTGCTCGGTCAGCAGCCTGCCGCCGACCCGGTCGCGCGCCTCCAACACCACCACGTCGCGCCCGGCGTCCACGAGAGTCTTGGCGGCGGTCAGTCCGGCCGCCCCGGCGCCGATGATGACGACATCAGTCTGTTCAGCCATGCCGCGCACCATATCTCCGTGCAGACCCGCGTGAATGCTGTTGGAGCGCAATAGTATCGGCCTACTTGCCGGCCCAAGACAAAAACCCCGCCGCCTGCAACGGCAGGCGCGGGGTCTATGGCGGTGGCGGAGGGATTTGAACCCTCGGACGGGGGTTACCCGTCACACGCTTTCGAGGCGTGCTCCTTAGGCCGCTCGGACACGCCACCGTGTGGCAGCTTACCGAACGCCGGCCGATGGCCCTAATCCGCTCACGAGCGTGAACAAGATGGCGAAGATCGGCCGAAACTTCGCGATCGTGTTCACGTTCGGCACTGCCATCACCGCTGAGCCGAGAAGAAGCCTTCCAGCAGCGCCGCGCACTCGTCGGCCAACACGCCGCCGACCACCTCCGGGCGGTGGTTGAGCCGCCGGTCGCGCACCACGTCCCACAGCGAGCCGACGGCCCCGGTCTTGGGTTCCCACGCCCCGAACACCAGCCGCGCCACCCGGGCCAGCACCAAGGCGCCCGCGCACATCGTGCAGGGCTCGACGGTCACGGCCAGCGTGGCGCCCTCCAGCCGCCAACCATCGCCGAGTACCTGCGCGGCCGCGCGCATCGCCACGATTTCGGCGTGCCCCGTCGGGTCGCCGGTGGCCTCGCGGATGTTGGCGGCGCGGGCCAGCTCGGTACCGTCGGCCGCGACGACGACCGCGCCGATCGGCACGTCGCGAGGACCGGCCATCCGGGCAGCGTCCAGCGCGGCACGGATCAGGGTCTCGTCAGACGAACTCACCGATTGAGTCGGTCGAGCACCGCCGACAACTCGTCGGCGAAGCCCATCTCCCTGGCGATACGGCCGAGCTGCTCGTCGGCGTACAGATCGGTTTCGTCGAGGATCACGCCCAGCACCGCCTCGGGCAGCCCGACGTCCGAGAGGAGGCCGAGGTCGCCCTCTTCGAAGGGGTCGGCGTCGTCGAGATCGTCGGGGTCGATGTCGGCGTCGAGCGTCTCGAGCACCTCAGCGGCGATGTCGTAGTCGAGCGCAGCAGTGGCGTCCGAGAGCAGCAGGCGCGTACCCGCGGGCGCCGGACGCACGATGACGAAGAACTCGTCGTCGATGTCCAGCAGCCCGAAAACACACCCCGAGCTGCGCAGTTCCCGCAATTCAGTCTCTGCGGCGGACAGACTGTTCAGTGAGGCCGAACGCATCGGCGCACACCTCCATTTGCCCTCCTCACGGACGACGGCCACGCCGAACCCGTCTGGCAGGTCCGCCGGCGCGCGCTGTGCTCCCATGTGCGCCTACGGTAGTCGCCGACCAGCGATTTTGACCAGGCATCACCGTCCACCTCTGCCTGAGGGTGTGCCAATCTGGGTAGGTGACAAACACACCCGTATGCGTGGTGGGACTCGGACTTATCGGCGGCTCGCTGATGCGGGCGGCTGCGGCCGCGGGCCGCGAGGTGTTCGGCTACAACCGCTCGGTCGACGTGGTCCAGGAGGCCCGGTTCGACGGATATGACGCCAGCGAGAATCTCGACGCGACCCTGCACCGCGCCGCCAAGAGCAACGCCCTGATCGTGCTCGCGGTGCCCATGCCTGCGTTGCCGATCATGCTGGCCCACGTCCGAGACAACGCACCGGAGTGCCCACTGACCGATGTGATCAGCGTCAAAGGTGCTGTGCTGCAGCAGGTTCAGAAGTTCGGTTTGTTGGACCGGTTCGTCGGCGGGCATCCCATGGCAGGCACTGCGCACTCCGGATGGGCGGCGGGTAACGCGGCGTTGTTCGTCGGCGCGCCCTGGGTGGTCAGCGTCGACAGCCACGTCGACGCCGAGGTGTGGGCGCAGGTCAGCAGGCTGGCGCTGGACTGTCACGCGGTGGTGGTCCCGGCTTGCTCCGAGGAGCACGACGCGGCGGCCGCTGCCATCTCACACCTGCCGCATCTGTTCGCCGAAACACTGGCGCTCAACGCCGGTGAAATACCGCTCGCCTTCGCACTGGCCGCAGGCTCGTTCCGGGACGGCACCCGCGTCGCGGCCACCGCACCGGATCTGGTGCGGGCCATGTGCGAGGCGAATGCCGGACAGCTGCTGCCTGCCCTCGAGCACGGCATCAAGGTGCTCACGCAGGCCCGCGACAGCCTGGCCGCCACGGGCTCGCTGGCCGACCTCGTCGAGAGCGGCCATGCGGCCCGGATGCGCTACGACAGTTTCAGCCGACCGGAAATCGTCACCACCGTCGTCGGCGCCGAGAACTGGCGCGACGAACTGGCCGCAGCGGGCCGTGCAGGCGGCGTGATCAGATCCGCTCTGCCAGTCCTGGGTAGTCGATGATGAATCCGTCCGAGTCGACGGTGATGGTGGTCTCGGACACCGGCGAGAGCAGTTCGATGCCCGTCGGCGTGCCGGTGTAGGTGATGTTCGCGGATTCCACCGACAGCTCGGGCAGCCGGACATAGACCACCGGCAGCGTCACCGACTCGTTCGTCAGATGCAGGCCGGTGCGCCGGATCGGCAGCGCGTTGAAGAATGGGCTGAAGATCACATCGACGTCGAGTGCGCCGTCATAGCTCGACCGCTTGGTCTGGTTGTGGTCCTGGACCAGCCACATGTTCTCTTCGTCGCGTGCGATGGAGAGCTGGCGCTCGCGTTCTGCGAGGGTGACGGTGAGGGAGAGTCGCTTCGTCGCACCCGTCTCGTCGGTCACCAGATCGTATGACGCCGCGAACGCGGGGTGAGACGCGGTGGCAGCAGCCACTATTCGCCCATTGGCCTTGATGCGTTTGCCCGTCAGCTGCACCCGCACCCACTCCATCCGGGGTACGTCGTGTGCTCGCCACGTCAGCACGGCCGGCCAGGCGGATGCCGGCTCGACGGACTGCTCGTCTGTGCGTTCGGCTTCACTCACCCTTCTACCGTATGCGACGGACTACCGCCTTCGTGGGCGAGTCCCGAACTCCCGCGCGGTGCTGTGGATCGCGATTCGAGCGCCACCTCGTCGTCGAGCAATGGCTGAGGCATCTCCCCCGCGCCGCCGCCCCAGCGACGCATCCGGCCGGTACCGGGCACCGACAACCACACGGCAAACGCCAGCGCCGCATCGAGGATCAACGCCAGCGCGGTGACCATGAGCGCACCCACAAGGGCGATGTGGAACTGCCGCACCTTGATCCCGTCGATGAGGTACCGGCCCAGCCCGCCGAGACTGGCGTAGGCCGCGACCGTGGCCGTCGCGACGACCTGAAGCGTCGCGGTGCGCAGCCCGCCCAGGATCAGCGGCATCGCGTTGGGCACCTCGACCCGCAACAGCACCCGGCGTTCCGTCATGCCCATCGACCGCGCGGCATCCACCACGGCGGGATCGACATTGGCGATTCCTGAGTAGGTCCCCGCCAGCAGCGGCGGTATGCCCAGCAGCATCAGGGCCACCGTCGGCGGCACCAGACCGAGCCCCCACAGCAGCACGCCGAGCAGCAGCACGCCGAGGGTCGGCAGGGCGCGCAGGGCGTTCACCCCGGTGACCACCAGGAAGGTGCCGCGGCCGGTGTGCCCGATCAGCAGACCGATCGGAACCGCGACGAGCACCGAGAACACCACCGCGATGGCGGTGTACTGCAGGTGTTCGACGATGCGGGCGGTGAGCCCCGCGGGTCCGCTCCAGTTTGCCGCGGTGAAGATGAAGGTCAGCGCCTGCTGCAGGAAGTTCATGCGGCCGCCTTGGCGCCGGCGGTGCGGGCTCGGCGGTTCCAGGGCGTGATGGCCTTGCCCAGCAACATGATCAGGGTGTCGATGACGACGGCCAGCACGAAGATCGCGATGATCCCGGCGACGATCTGGCTGCTCTTGTTGGCTTGATACCCCTCGGTGAACCACGTGCCCAGCCCGCCGATACCGATCACCGAGCCCACCGACACCATCGAGATGTTGGTCACCGCGACGACCCGAAGACTCGCGATGAGAACTGGGATCGCCAGTGGCAGTTCGACTTTGACGACCCTGACCCAGGGGCGGTAGCCGACCGCGGTTGCCGCGTCCAGCACCGCCGCCGGGACGGCATCGAGCGCCTCGGGCACCGCCCGCACCAACAGCGCGGTGGTGTAAAGAGTCAGCGCCACAATGACATTGGCTTCGTCGAGGATGCGGGTGGGGATGATCAGCGGCAGCACCACGAACAGCGCCAGCGACGGAATGGTGAAGATGATGCTGGCGACGACGGTGATGAACCGTCGCACCGTGGTGGTCCGCTGCACGAGCGCGCCCAACGGCACCGCGATCAACAACCCGAGCACGATCGGCACCAGCGACAGGCGCAGGTGGATCACGGTGAGCGCCCACGCCTTGTCGAGATGGGTCAAGAGGTACATCACAGCGCTACCCGACCTTCGGCACGCGGCGCTGCGTCTTGAGGGCCTCCAACACGTCGTCGGCCTGGATACCGCCGAGCAGGCGACCGTCGTCGTCGACGGCCACCCCGAGCCCCGACGGCGAGGACAGCGCAGCGTCGAGCGCGAGCCGCAGGCTGCCGTCGGGCCGGAAGAACGAGCCGCCGCCGACGCTGCTGTCATACAGCGTGCTTCCCTTGCGGTGCACCTCGACACCCTCGGCGTTGATCCAGGCGAACGGCTTACCGTCGGCCCGCAGCACCAACGCCCACTCGCCCGGGGCCAGTTGCAGCGCGTCGATATCGGCCTCGGCGACTTGGCGGATATCGTGCAGTGGCAGCCCGGTCGCCTTGAAGAACTGCAGCCCGCGGTAGCCCCTGTCGGCGCCGACGAATCCCGACACCAATTCGTTGGCGGGATTGGACAATACGAACGCTGGGTCGGCGTATTGCTGCAGCACCCCGCCGCGGCCGAACACCGCCACCTTGTCGCCGAGCTTGACCGCCTCGTCGATGTCGTGCGTGACGAAGACGATGGTCTTGCGCAATTCGCTTTGCAACCGCAGGATTTCGGACTGCAACTCCTCGCGCACCACAGGGTCGACGGCACTGAACGGCTCGTCCATCAGCAGGATGGGCGGGTCCGCGGCAAGCGCCCTGGCGACTCCGACACGCTGCTGCTGGCCACCGGACAGCTGGGCCGGGTAGCGGTTGGCGAGCTTGGGATCCAGACCCACCCTTTCGAGCACCCCGAGGGCGGCTTTGCGTGCGGCGCGGCGGGATTCGCCCTTGAGCACGGGCACGGTGGCCACATTGTCGACGACCCGCTGATGCGGCATCAGCCCCGCGCTCTGGATCACATAGCCGATGCCGAGGCGCAGTTTCACCGGATCGACCTTCGTGACATCCTCACCGTTGACGGTGAGAGTGCCTGACGTGGGCTCGATCATGCGGTTGATCATCCGCATCGAGGTGGTCTTTCCGCAGCCCGATGGCCCGACGAACGCGGCCAGCGTGCCCTCGGGAACATCGAGGGTGAGGTCATCGACAGCCACCGTGCCGTCCGGATATTTCTTGGTGACGTTGGTGAACGTGATCACTTTTTCACCTGCCCTTCACCGGCTTGTCGAATCCGTTGTCCCTGATCCACTTTCCCGCCGCTTCGTCGGGATCGACGCCCTTGTTGCCCTCGACGGCGGTGTTCAGCGCGATGAGCGCTTCGGTGGTGAGCTTCGCCGATACGGCGTCGAGCACGGTCTTGAGCTCATCGGACATCTTCTGCGAGGCCACCAGCGGTACGACATTGGCGGCCAGGAACGTGTTCTTCGGGTCTTCGAGGACCACCAGGTGGTGTTCGCCGATGGCAGGTGACGTGCTGAAGATATTGGCGGCCGTGATGGATCCGTTGGTCAGGGCCTGCACGGTGGCAGGGCCGCCGCCGTCACTGATCGCGACGAAATTGGCGGGCGCGACGTCCAATCCGTATTTCTCCTTCAGCCCCACCAGCCCGGTCTGCCGCGTCTGAAACTCCGACGGGGCACCCACTTTCACCTCAGCCGAATGGGCGGCCAGGTCGGCGATGGTCTTGAGGTTCCAGCGTGCCGCGGTCTCGGCGGTGACGGCCAGGGTGTCCTTGTCCTCCGCGGGCGACGGGTACAGGATCGACAGATCCCCGGGCAGGGCCTTGAGCAGACCGATCAACACCGCGTCGGATGTGGTGGCGGTGGTGTTCTTGTCGAAGTACTGCAGCAGGTTGCCGGTGTACTCCGGGATCAGATCGATCGAGTGATCCTGTACCGCAGGCACATACGTTTCCCGGCTGCCGATACCGAACTGCCTGCCGACCTGAAAGCCGTTGGCTTCCAGTGCCTGGGCGTAGATCTCGGCGATGATCTTCGATTCCGGGAAATCCGCCGAACCGACCACGATCGACTTGAGATCACCGGATATCTGTCCGCCGCCCAGCGGATTCGCGCTGCCGCACGCCGTGAACACCGACACCATCAGCGCGAGCAGAACGGCGAGCACTGCCAGGGTCCGATGCTGCATGCGAACGTCCTTCCGACGGCTGCAGCCGAATCCGATGACCTCGGCCGGCTTTCCTGACCCTAACCGCAGGGCCGACATGCTGCCGGTCTTTACCGTCCGGTTGTTTGCTTTGCCGCCGATCCGGGCAAAGATACAAACATGACCAGCGATCTGCCTGCATCGCCCGATCAGCCGGAACCGAAGCCCGCGCCTACGGCCCCGAAGCCGTCCGCGGACAAGCCGGCACCGGATGTGCCCACGTCACAACCGCCTGCGGCGTCCAAAGCGCAACCACCGACGGCCCCCAAGTTCACCCGGGCCGGCGCGCTCTGGTCGGCGCTGATCGTGGGTTTCCTGATACTCATCGTCCTGCTGATTTTTATCGCGCAGAACACCGATCCGGTGGATCTGGCCTTCCTCGGGTGGCGGTGGTCGCTGCCCAAGGGCGTGGCCATCCTCGGCGCCGCGGTCGGCGGCGGCCTGCTGACGGTGGCCGCGGGCACCGCCCGGATCTTCCAGCTGCGCCGTACCGCGAAAAAGAATCTGAAGGCTGCGCTGCGCAGCTGAGGATCAGCGCAGTGCGGCGAGCCCCGACGCGATCGCCGGGGCCACGGCCGCGCCGACACTCGAGCTGCCTTCCGCTGCCGAGCCCTGGCGGTGGCGGAAGTCGATACCCGCCGCGATGATCGCCGCCTTGAAATAGGCCAGCGCCATGTAGAAGTCCCAGTGCGCCAGGTCCTGGCCGGACTGCACCGAATAGCGGTTCGCCAGCTCGTCGGCTGACGGCATCTGCGGCGAGCTCCACGCGGCTTCCATGCTCAGGATCAGATTGAACATGGGATCGCGGTACACGCACATCAGCGCCGCGTCCGACAACGGGTCGCCCAGCGTCGAAAGCTCCCAGTCCAGTACCGCGAGGACATTCGTCGGGTCATGGGCATCCAGGATGGTGTTGTCGATGCGGTAATCGCCGTGCACGATCGAGTTGCGGCTCTGCGCCGGAATCGAATCCGCCAACGCTTGATGCAGCCGCTTGACGTCGGCATCGCGCGGATCGTCGGGCAGCCGGACCAGGTCCCACTGCGAACCCCACCGCCGCACCTGGCGTTCCAGATAACCCGCGGGCTTGCCGAAATCGCCGAGCCCGACCGCATCCGGATCCACGGCGTGCAGTTCGGCCAGAACCCGGATCAGGGCGTCGACGCTGCCGCTGACCACTGCTTCGTCGCCGAGCGCGGCCAGCTCGGTTGCGCTGCGCACGACGAGTCCCTCGACATGCTCGACCATCTGGAACGGCGCGCCGAGCACCGAATCGTCGTTGCTCATCGTCACCGCGCGGGCCACCGGCACGGCCGTGTCGGCCAATGCGGCGACCACCCGGTATTCGCGCGCCATGTCGTGCGCCGACGGGGTCAACCCGTGCAGCGGCGGCCGCCGCAGCACCCATTTCGACTCGTCGTCGGCGATCAGAAAGGTGAGATTGGACCGGCCGCCGGCGATCAGCTCGGCGCGCAGCTCACCGGTGCGGGCGATGCCCTCGGCACGCAGGTGGCGATCCAGGGCATCCAGGTCGAGACCTTCCAGAGATGTCACGGGAATTGTTTACCACCGCACATTTCTAGGGAGGAGATCCCATACGTGTTCGGTTCCGTTGACCGACGCCACCGCCAGCTTGCCGCTGCGCGACGACAACAGCCGCGTCACCGACGCGTAGTCGACATGGAAGGACAGCAACCGCTCGGTGCCCAGGATCTGGTGCAGCAGCACGTTGATCACCCCGCCGTGGCTGAACACGGCCACGGTCTGGTCGTGATCACCTGCGGCCACCAGGTCCGCGACGGCGGCAGCGATGCGCGCGGAGAAGGCTTCCTCGTCGACGCTGCTCGGAAGATGCCCGCTGGCCAGCCTGGCCAGTTCCTCCGGGTTCTCCTTGGCGATCTCTTCGATCGGCACGTAGTGCGACAGCTCCCGGTCGTACTCGGCGAGCCGATCATCGACGTCGACCGTCAGGCCGAGCGCTGCGGCGACCGGCTCGGCGGTCTGCACCGCACGTAGCTGCGGGCTGCTCACCAGCCGGGAAATCGGGAAGCGGGCCAGCGCCGCGGGCAGCCGGTTGGCCTGCTCGACACCGGCCTCCGACAGATGCGGATCGGACCCTTGACCAGGCTCGCTGCGCAAAGGCAGCGCATGACGGACCAGAAGCAGTTGCACCGTGACACCATATGGCCGCATGGGATATGCCGACGAACTGTTCGACCTCACCGATCGGGTGGTGCTCGTCACGGGTGGCAGCCGCGGCCTGGGCCGCGAGATCGCGTTCGGCGCGGCCCGCTGCGGTGCCGACGTGGTGATCGCCAGCCGCAATCTGCAGTCCTGTGTGGCCACCGCAGAGGAGATCACCGCCGAGACGGGCCGCAGCGTGTTTCCCTACCAGGTCCACGTCGGCAGGTGGGATGAGCTCGACGGCCTCGTCGACGCGGTCTACGACCGGTTCGGCAGGCTCGACGTGCTGGTCAACAATGCCGGCATGTCACCGCTGTACGAGTCACTGTCCTCGGTGACGGAGAAGCTGTTCGACGCGGTGGTCAACCTCAACCTCAAGGGCCCGTTCCGGTTGTCGGCGTTGGTCGGTGAGCGCATGGTCGCCGCCGGTGGCGGCTCGATCATCAACGTCAGCTCGTCCGGATCGCTGCGTCCGGACCAGTACATGCTTCCGTACGCCGCGGCCAAGGCCGGGCTCAACGCCCTGACCGAGGGACTGGCGAAAGCCTATGGACCCACGGTGCGCGTCAACACCCTGATGGCAGGACCGTTCCTGACCGACGTCAGCAAGGCATGGGACATGGCCGGCGAGCCGTTCGGGCATCTGGCCCTGCAGCGCGCCGGCGATCCCCGCGAAATTGTCGGGGCCGCACTGTTTTTGATGTCGGATGCGGCCAGTTTCACCACCGGCTCGATCCTGCGTGCCGACGGTGGTCTGCCCTAGGGCGTGATGATGTCGAAGTCGGGGTCGGGCCGGTCCAGCACCGCGATGAGTGACGACAGCGCAGTGGCATCGCCGGTGATCTCCAGCCCCGGCGATGCCGAGTCTCCGGCCGCAAAGGTCAAGAGCCGCAACTTGTTCGCCAATGTGACGGTGGCCTGGGCCGTCGCGGAGTCGGCAGTCACCTTGCGGTGGACCAGAACTCCGTTGCGGAGCGTGAGCCGGTAGTTGTCCGCCGTGTCGGTGAACGTGATGTCGACGGCGATGTCGAGGTCCCAGGCGCGGGGGCCGTTGACGTTGATCGCGAAGGTGTCGAACATCTGCTCGGGTGTCAGCTGCGCCAACATCGTCGGCGACGCGGTCTGGGTCGGTGTGCCGAATTTTCCGTCGCGCAGTTCGGTGGCACCGGACAGGAAGAAGTTGCGCCAGGTGGCGTTCTCCGCGCCGTACGCCAGTTGTTCGAGGGTGTCGGCGTACAGTTCGCGGGCCCCGGCGTGATGCTCGTCGGTGAAGATGGCGTGGTCCAGCAATGTTGCCGCCCAACGGTAATCGCCGGCGTCGAAGGACGTCCGGGCCAGCTCGACGACCCGGTCGATGCCGCCGATGGCTTCGACGTAGCGTGGCGCGAGGGCCTCCGGCGGATGCGGCCACAAGCGGCCCGGGTTGCCGTCGAACCAGCCCATGTAGCGCTGGTAGACCGCTTTGACGTTGTGGTTCACCGAACCGTAGTAGCCGTGCGTGTTCCATGCCGCCTCCAGCGCGGGCGGCATCTGGAACTGCTCGGCGATCTCGATGCCGGTGTAGCCCTGGTTGAGCAGCCGCAGGGTCTGGTCGTGCAGGTAGGCGTAGAGATCACGCTGCAGCGACAGGAATTCCACGATGTTGTCACGGCCCCAGGTCGGCCAGTGATGCGACGCGAACACCACGTCGGTGCGGTCGGCGAACGTGTCGATGGCCTCGGTCAGGTAGCCGGACCAACCGTGCGGGTCGCGGACCAGCGCGCCGCGCAGCGTCAAAAGGTTGTGCAGGTTGTGCGTGGCGTTCTCGGCCATGCACAACGCCCGGAACTTCGGGAAGTAGAAGTGCATCTCGGCGGGCGCCTCGGTGCCGGGCGCCATCTGGAACTCGATCTCGATCCCGTCGATGGTGTGGGTTTCGCCGGTTTCGGCGATGTCGACGGTCGGCACGATGAGCGCCACCTCGCCGGTCGATCCGGCTTGGCCAAGGCCACACCCGACCTGGCCCTGGGGTCCGCGGGCCAGCGCCAGGCCGTACATGTAGGCCGCGCGGCGCGCCATTGCGGTTCCGGCGTAGACGTTCTCCTGCACGGCGTGCTCGGTGAAATGCTCGGGGGCGATGATCGCCACCTTGCCTGCGTCGACGTCGGCCTGGGTCGTCACGCCGAGCACGCCGCCGAAATGGTCGACGTGGCTGTGGGTGTATATGACCGCGCTGACCGGACGATTTCCGCGGTGGGCCCGGTACAGCGCGAGCGCGGCCGCGGCGGTCTCGGTGGAGATGAGTGGGTCGATGACGATGACGCCGGTGTCGCCCTCGACGAAGCTGATGTTCGACAGGTCCAACCCGCGGATCTGGTAGATGCCTTCGACCACCTCGTAGAGCCCCTGTTTGACGCACAATTGGCTTTGCCGCCACAGGCTGGGATGCACGGTGTCCGGTGCGTCGGCGTCGAGGAACCCGTAGGAGTCGTTGTCCCACACCACCCGACCGTCGGCGGCCGTGACGACGCAGGGTTGCAGGGCCGCGATGAACCCGCGGTCGGCGTCGGCGAAATCTCGGGTGTCGTGGAAAGGCAGGCGGTCGAAGCTGGCCTTGTGCGCGGATTCGATGACGGTGGTGGGCGGCTTCTGCTCCATGTCGACGAGCCTGCCATCCGTGGCCGTGCCGGGCATGTGAACTTGCTGATTACTATTGGCATGCTTGTCTTGACAACTGTCAGAGAGGGTGGCCTCGATGGCTTCTTCCGATTCGCTGCCCCGCCACACCCATGTCGCGAGCGAGCTGCGCCAGCGGATCATCCGGCGCGACTACCTGATCGGTGAGTCCCTGCCCACCGAGAGCGCGCTGTGCACCGAGTTCGGGGTGTCCCGCGGTCCGGTACGCCAAGCCTTGGCGACATTGAAAAACGAAGGGCTGATCAGGCTTTCGCAAGGGAAGCCCGCAGTGGTACGCAGCCACGACGCCACCCAGACCCTCGACACGTTCACCCCGTTCACCCAGTGGGCGCAGCGCAACGGCCGTACCCCGGGCAGCCGCACTGTCGAGGTCGCGCGGCGACGCGCTTCCGAACCGGCCCAGGTCGCGTTGGATCTGGCCCCGACCGACTTCGTGGTCGACGTGCTGCGCGTCCGGCTGCTCGACGGCGAGCCGGCGATGATCGAGCGCAGCACCTTCATCGACTCCGTGGGCTCGCTGCTGTTCGATTTCGACACCGACTCCGGCTCGATGACCGATTATCTGGCCGGCCGCGGCGTCTACTTCGATTCGATGGAGCACATCCTCGACGCGGTCGCGGCTTCCGATGTCGACGCGGAGAACCTCGGCATCGGTGCAGGCAGTCCGCTGCTGCGTGAGCGCCGCACCTCACGGGACCAGAACGGCCGGGTGTTCGAATATGCCGACGACCGCTACCGCCCCGAACTGGTCGCGTTCAGCATCGTCAACGCCAAGACCATCGACCCGCGGATGTAGACATACGCCGAAGCCGTGGCAGCAGAACCCCTCAGATTCGCAGCCACGGCCTCGGTTTCGGTGCCGCTAGTCGGCGGCGGGCATCCGGTTCCAGTGCGGGAGCAGCAGCAGCATCGCGATGAACGCCGCCCCGGCGAACCCGTAGAACAGCATCGAGGTGCTGAGGTATCCGGGCAGCAGGCCGCCGAGGATCGCTCCGACCGACCCGCAGCAGTTGATCAGCCCGGCGGCGGTCCCGGCATGCTTGGACGTTCCGAAATCGACTGCCGCGACGCACGAGATCATGGCGTCCGCACCGTAGACGCTCAGCCCGATCACGCTCAGCACCGCCACCATGATCCACACATTGCCGGTCGCGGTCAGCGGTGCGAACAGCGCGAGCACCACCACCAGGATCGCCAGGCTGATGACGGACACCGGTACGCGGCGGGCCTTGAACATGCGGTCCGACATCCGGCCGAACATGATTGGGGCGATGACGCCCGCGACGCCGAACGCGATCGGGACCGTGACGGCTTGGAACTTGTCGCCGTCGGCCAGCTGTTCGGCGACGATCACCGGACCCCACAGCAGGATCGCGTAGCGGGCCGGCTTCAGCAGGAAGTACGACATACCAAGGGTTCTCACCATGGGGTCGCGGAGCACGGCAACCAGGGATTCACGCCACGACGGGGTGGGCTCGGCAACGGCTTCTGCCTCGGGCGAGTCGTCGAGCTCGACACCTTCTTCAGCGTCCGCGGCCGCCCGGTACTCCTCGATGGGCGGCAGTCCCACATCCGCGGGGTCGTTGCGCTGGAACAGCAGCATCAGCACGAAAACTGCGGCCACAACCACGGCGCCACCGAAGAACGCGGCCCGCCAGCTACCGAACACGTCGTAGGCGACCCAGCCCAGGAACGGTGCGGCGACCAGGCCGCCGAACGCGTAGTTGGTGCTCCAGACGCCGAGGATCTTGCCGCGTTCCCCGATGGAGAAGAACTGGGCCATGTTCTTGAGGGTGCCGGACCAGCCGGTCGACTGGGCGAGCCCCTGCACGATCATCAACGGCAGGAGGAAGACGAGAGCCGGCAGCAGGCCCATGAAGACAGTCGCGATGGCCGAGATGGCCAGTCCGCCAAGGAGTACCACGCGCGGGCCGAACCGGTCGGAGACCTGACCCCAGACGAATTGCCCGGCCGCGTAGGCGGTCAGATAGGCGGCGTCGAGGTTGGCCAGCGTGCTCTTGGTCAGGGTGGTGCTCAGGATCGGATCTTCGAGGATGCCGAGCTTGGCGACCGAAAATGCTTGGCGGGTGAAGTAGAAGCCGGCGTATGCGATCCACGTGACGGCGAAGATCTGGATACGCCAGCGCTTGTAGAGCGGGGCGATGTTCGGGGGCCTGGATGTGGTGACGTGGGACATGACAATGCACCTCTGGTGGGCGTGAGCAGACGGTGAACTGGCGGGGCCGGGGCAGAGCGCCAAAGGGCCGAATCAGATGCCAGTGACTGGTTTCTCGAGCGAGAACGTCAGAGCGGTGACGCGGCGGCCGGGAGGCTCGGCCTCGAACCGGCCGCCGCAGGAAGGTGGTTGGGTGTCAGCTGAGGGAAGCCACCAGGGTGGGGAGTTCGGCGACGCTGCCGAGGATGTGGGTGGCACCGGCGGCCGACAGCTGGGCGGTGTCATGCGCACCGGTCAGCACACCGATCGAAGCCCGCGCACCGGCGCGCAGGCCGCTGATGACGTCGGACGAGGTGTCACCGAGGACGATCATCGAAGACACCGAGTCGGTTTCGGTGCGCATCAGCGCGGTCAGCGGCATATCGGGGTACGGCCGGCCACGCACGCCGGGCTCCGGGCACAGGACGACGTCGGCGAGGTTCTGCCAGCCGAGCGTGTCGATGATGGCCGACTGGGTCTCGCGGGCGAATCCCGTTGTGAGCGCGGTCTTGATGCCACGGGA
Source organism: Mycobacterium sp. 852013-50091_SCH5140682 (assembly GCF_001665685.1). Taxonomy (GTDB): domain Bacteria; phylum Actinomycetota; class Actinomycetes; order Mycobacteriales; family Mycobacteriaceae; genus Mycobacterium. The sequence continues at coordinate 2,695 of NZ_LZTB01000032.1, read as the reverse complement.
CCGCAGTGAGCTGATGACCTCTTCGGCTCCTGGGATCGGGCTGCAGTTGCCCTCGGCCACCAGCTGCGCGTAGCAGCGTTCGAACTCCTTGTTCGCGGCTTGAGCCTGTTCTTCGTTGCCGCGCGCGAGGTGTCGGAACACCACGATCTTGGACTGGCCCATGGTGTCGGAGACGTAGCGCAGCATCTCCTCGCGGTCGGCGTCGGTCTTCGACAGTCCGGCATGGCTGTCGGCGGCCATGAACGACTGCTGGACCAGGCCGGTGTCTTCGACCGTGGTGCCTGCCATGTCGAAGACGACGAGGCTGATCGGCTGACTTGTGTTGGAGGTCATGATGTTTCCCTTCGGTTTAGGTTCAATCAGGCGGTTGCGACGGCAGTGTCGCGGACGAATGCGTTCTCGACGCTGCTGTGCGCGAGGCCCATGCTGGTGGTCATGCCGATGCCGGTGGTGACGGTCACGACGTGGGTACCCTCGATGGGCTCCTCGATGAGAAATTCCTGACAGGGGGCCGAGCAGTACACGCCCTGCCAGCGTTCGCTGATGTCGATATCGTTGACGCCGAACAGTTTTCGAGCTTCGTCGACCAGTGCGGTGAAACCCTCCTCGGACTGGAATGCCGGGGCGGACACATCGCGGTAGTGGGTGTCACCGATCAGCAGCGACCCGTCGGGCTGCGGGGTGTACATCTGGTGCAGGTCGATGGCGATGTAGCCGGGGTACTCGGAACGCAACCGGTCGGCAACAGCCTGAGTGCTGGGCAGATTCTCGAATCCGGAGTAGCGCAACAACGACCAGCCGGTGAACAGCGGCGCGGGCAGAGCGGAGGCGAGCGGCAGGCGGGCGCGCAGCATGTGCAGCCGGCACCGCAGCAGTCCATCGCGCTCGGCGAGTCCGGGGAAGAGCCGGTCGATGTCGTAGTTGACGGTGATGAACGTGGTACCGGCGGCGATCGGGCCGCGCGACGTCATCACGACGCCGTGATCGAAACCTGTTGCCGCCGTGCGCCAATAGAAGTCGACGCCCTGGCCGGCGAGCCACCGGGCGATCGAAGGGGCTGCCGTGCGCGGGTCGACCTGCAGGTCGTTGGGCAAGTACATGCCGCCGGTCACGCCCGCTTTGGCCACCGGGATGCGGCGCAGGATCTGCTCGCGATCGAGCAGCATGACCTCGTCCGCGGCGCGGGTTGGGGCGAATTCGTGCATCACCGCCAACTCGTCTTCGTGGCGCGCCACACAGTAGGTGCCGGCCTGCGCCGACCAGAAACCGGCCTTCCGGGACAGGTCGAGCCAGTGGCTGCGGCCCTGCCGCGCATAGTCCAGCGCAACACCGGACTGCGCAGTGATGCAGGCGTGGCCGAAGTTCTGCACCGATGCGCCGACCACGCCCTCGGCGTGATCGACAACAGCGACGCTCAGGCCGCGTTCGTGGGCGTGATACGCGTGCGCCAGGCCCACGATGCCGGCGCCGACGACGACGACGTCGTAGCTCTGCTGATTTCCCATACGGACACTGTGGGCCACATCACCAGACTTGTCAATACAAGTTTGAAAACCGACCTACTCATGTACCTATGTGAACGGAGACGCCCTATCGCGCGGCAGCGCCGATGACCGCGATGTCACGTGCGCCTGCCCGGGGCCAGCGGTGGGATGTCAGAGCTCGTGCAGAGTGACGCCGGAGAGCACGCCGCCCACCACGTCGGCCGTCATGTAGGTACAGAACGGCTGGCGGCGCCGGTCGGTCGGCGATCCCGGATTCAGCAGGCGCAGACCGGTTTTCGTCGTCGTGTCCCACGGAATGTGGCTGTGGCCGAACACCAGCACATCGGTGTCCGCATAGGCCTTGGCCATCCGGGCCTCCCGGCCGGTCGCGGCTCCGGTCTCGTGCACGACAGTGAACCGCAACCCCTCCAGCGTCACGTCCGCACGCTCCGGGAGACGCCGCCGCAATTCCGCGCCGTCGTTGTTGCCCCAGCACCCCACGAGCAGGCGGGCGCGCGCGCTCAAGGTGTCGAGCAAAGCGGGCTCCACCCAGTCGCCGGCATGCACGACGACGTCTGCTTGATCCACCGCATCCCAGACCGGAACGGGGAGATCACGGGCGCGTTTGGGGACGTGGGTATCTGCGATGAGGAGCAGCCGCACAAAATCCACCGTACGTGGTGCAGAAGGGACAGCAGAGGTGTACGGTGCTGTAACTCTGAGGGAGATCTCACCGAATCCTAATTGAGACCCGCTCGCGACCTACCGTCACGAGCCAACTACGACCGGAGACAGGAAGACAAGATGAAGGCATTGAGTCGGGTGCTGACCGCGTTGGTGGTGGCGATGGCTGGTGCCTTCGCCACTCTGTTCGTGAGCACCGGTACCGCGCACGCAGGTCTGGACAATGAGCTGAGCCTGGTCGACGGCCAGGATCGCACCCTGACAGTCCAGCAGTGGGACACATTCCTCAACGGCGTGTTCCCCCTGGACCGCAACCGCCTGACCCGGGAGTGGTTCCACTCCGGTCGCGCCAAGTACCACGTCGAAGGCCCCGGCGCCGCCGACTTCGCGGGCACCCTGGAGCTCGGCTACCAGATCGGCTTCCCCTGGTCACTCGGTGTGGGCATCAACTTCAGCTACACCACGCCGAACATCCTGCTCGACGACACCAACATCAACCCGCTCTCGGCCGGCTTCAACCCGCTGGG
>NZ_LZTB01000031.1 GCF_001665685.1 Mycobacterium sp. 852013-50091_SCH5140682 | reverse complement strand
ACCGGGGAGGGGATTTCGGTGTCGACCTTGTCGGTGGAGACCTCGACGAGTGGTTCGTCGACGCCGACGCTGTCGCCGACCTTTTTCAGCCAGCGCGTGACGGTGCCTTCGGTGACCGATTCGCCCAGCTCGGGCATCACCACCGAGGTCGCCGCGCCCGACGATGCCGCAGGCGCGGGAGCCTCGGCGGCCGGGGCCTGCGCGGCAGGCTCGGGTTCGGGGGCCTGGGCGGCCGGTTCCGGCTCGGGTTCGGGCTCTGGCTCGGGTTCGGCCTGGGGTGCCGGTGCTTCGGATGCCGCTTCGCCGGCCTCGCCGATGACGGCCAGTTCGCCGCCGATCTCGACGGTGTCGTCTTCCTGGGCCACGATCTTGGTCAGCACACCGGCGGCCGGGGCCGGGATTTCGGTGTCGACCTTGTCGGTCGAGACCTCCAGCAGTGGCTCATCGAGTTCGACCGTGTCGCCCTCCTGTTTAAGCCAGCGAGTGACGGTCCCCTCAGTGACACTCTCACCTAG
>NZ_LZTB01000030.1 GCF_001665685.1 Mycobacterium sp. 852013-50091_SCH5140682 | reverse complement strand
CCCCCCCCCCCCCCCCCCCCCCTTTTTTTTTTCAAGCACACGACGGCATACCAGATGCAGCGTAGTCTCGTGGGCTCGGAGATGTGTATAAGAGACAGGCGCGGCACCACCGCCACCTTGTGCGCGGTGGCCCACCGCAGCACCTGCTGGACCTCCTCGGTGCGGGTCGGCCGCACCACCGCCAGGGGTGTGCCCGCACCCGGATCGGCGGCGCGATCCTGCCGGTAGGAAGCCAGGATGTCCGGGTCGGTGACGACGACTCCTGCGGGAAGGGCGGAGATCAGCTCAGGCAGTGCGGTGTGGGTCACGGCTTGATGCTACGAGCGAGCCGGGTCGCGGTGAAATCCATCATCGGTGTCCAGAGTCCGCTAGATTCGTCCGGACCTGCAGTTTTGTGAGGTCGTCGGCACGTAGTTCAGACACGGCTCGGGGAGGATCTGTGCACGAGCTTGCTGTCTTCGGGTCTGCGGTGCTCGACATTGTCACCTGCGACGGAGACCGCGACCGGGCCATCGGTTTCGGCGGCACGTGCCTACATGCCGCACTGACCGCGGCGATGTCCGGATGCGCCGTTGAATTCTTCTCGCCCAGCTATCATGGGGCCGTCTCCGACTATTTCGCGAACGTCCTGGCCACTGCCGCCATCGAGTGGAACACCATTGCTCCGCCGCAATCTTTGCCAGTGTGCCGGGCTCTCGTCGACGGCAGCGGGTCACTCATTTCGGAGTCGTTCGATGCCGGCGGTGCCTACTCTGCGGTGACACCCGACATCATCGGGCAGATCGTGAGCACGCCGACGATGATCGGTACCGACTTCGATCATGCGGTTCTGCAGGCGGCCACCACGCAAGCCGCCCGCAACAAGGTCGCCAGTTGGTTATTGACCAGCGCATCGCTGAGTGCTCCGGTCGTCAGCCGACTGAATCCGCGCCCCACTTTTGTCGGGCTGAACCTCGAGGAGCTGCGGATCGCCACCGGTCAACAGTTGAGCGACCGGGACGACGACTCCATCGCCCGGGTGGCGCGCACCCTGGCGGCGCCCGGAGGCGCGGCGTTGGTCACGCTCGCCGATCGGGGTGCGCTCTTGGCCCCGGCATCGGCGGACTGGTACCTGGCGCAGAAGATTCCGCCGGCTTCGGGCGGACGTTGGCTCGGCGCCGGCGACGTCGCGTTCGGTGCGCTGGCCGCCGCGGTTATCCAGGGCGAGGATCTGCCCGCGGCCCTGAAGGTGGCCATGGCCACGGCACAGTCTTTCGGTCGCTCCCGAGCCGACGGCGTCTTGCGATATCGCAATGCCGCAGGCCCGATGCGGCCGACCGAGATCCCCGACCCCGAAATGCGTTACTACACATGAATAAGGCACATCATGGAGCATCCTGACATCACCCGCGTCGAGGCCCACCTGCGCAAGGCCGAGCGGCCGGTCGTCTTCTTCATCGGGGCGGGAATGTCGCGGCCGCTCGGCTTCCCGTCCTGGGTCGAGATGATCGAGAACCTCATCGAATACGGTCTGAGCGTCAAGCGATTGTCCGTGGAGCAGGCGGTTGTGGCGCGCGGGTTGCTCACCACCTACGACTACCTGAGCTGCGGTGAGTATCTGCGCCAGAAGATGGGGCACCGCGTCGACGAGCGGTTGTACGAGATCTTCGGTGGAGAGCTACCGGCTGATCTCGGCGTGTACGACTATCTGGTCCGGTTGCCCTGCGCCGGTTTCATCACCACCAACTACGATTCCGCGCTGGAGTCGGCCTACGCCAAGCACTTTCGCAGACCACTGGACGCGTTGCTCTCCGATGACCGGGCTCGCCTGGCGACCATCGGCGAGCGCAAGCCGTTTCTGTTCAAGCTGCACGGTGACGCGGACCGCCGCAAATTTGTGCTGAGCACGTCCGACTACGAGCAGATCAAGAGCAACGAGCCGCTGTCCCGCTTTCTCTATTCGCTGTTCTTCAATTATGAGTTGGTCTTCCTGGGATACGGATTGGGAGACAACGACATCCTGACCGTTCTGGACCTGTTGAGCCGCGATTTCAAGGAACGCGGTCCGCGTCACGTGGCCCTGCTTCCCGACACCGTGACGCCGGATCTGCGGGCCCGGCTGGAGGATAACTACGGTATCGACATCGCGCCGTACGACGTCGCCAAGGACGGCCATCGACCGGTATTGCGCACGGTCGCACAATGGTTCGTCAACCTCGCTGATGCAGAAGCGGATTCCCCGGCACGGCGAGGCCCGGCCGACTACCCGGCGTTGTTACGCGAGTATCCCGACCTGCTGATCCCGGAGCAGCGGGATATCTGCCGAGAAGGGTTGCAGCGGCTGCTTGCCATGCCCACACACTGGGGCCTCTCGCCGGACGGAACGCCGCGGGCGGCCAACACCGCCGAAGGGCTGATCGCCTTGGCGGCAACCAAATACGTGCTGGGCCAGGGTTATGAACCAGCCGACGAGGTGGACTGGCTGGTGGGCATGCAGGGCGACGACGGTGGATTCCTCAGCGTCACGATCGGTGAGGTCAACACCCACACCCATGCCCTCTGCCTGTTGGCGCTGGCGCAGTGGGCGGCACTGAAAGACGAGATCCCCCAGGTCCTTGCGGACGGGCGAGACTGGTTGCTCGGAGCGGCACGCCCCGACGAACCTGGTTGGGCGAGGTTCACCGATGACACCAGGGTCGCCGTCGTCCCGTCGCTGATGGCCTTTGGCGCCCTTCTGAATCTGGATGCATTCCCCCGGGACACCTGGATCCAGTTCCGTGACCAGCTGCTGATCAACCAGCAGATCGGGCACACGCTCGGCAGGACCGCCGCGAGTGCAGCCGCGGCCGGCTGGGCGCTGTGGTTCGTCGGGCAGTTGGCAGCACGAGGACTGGCCGAGGAACGTGATCACCGCCTGGTGGATCTCGCGCTCAAGCAGCTGACCAATCGACGTAACAACTTCCAGAGCGAGCACGAGGCGTTCGAGCACATCAAGAAAGGGGGCCACGGGGCTTGGCGGTCCTGGCACCACCCGACCGCGGCGGCGGTCGCACTCGGAGCCATGGCGTGGCTCGACGAGCGTCCGGAGCAGGCCTGGGACGTGTTCGGCCGAGCCCTTGCAGTGGTGCTGCGGCAGGTCGCCGACTCCGACGCGGCTTCCACACGGGACGGTGGGGACCACGCTGGCACCGAGGTATTCACCTTCGTGTGGATGTACGGGGTGTGGGCACTGGCGGAAGCGCTTCAGCGTCTCGGTGCCGGACGGATCGTGAAGGCCGGTCTGGTGGCGGTCGACGGTCGACGACTGTTGTTGCTGCGCAAGCGCGGCCGAGATTTGTTGATCCTGCCCGGCGGGACCATCGAATCGGGGGAGACCCCTGCGGAGGCGCTGGACCGCGAGCTCAAGGAGGAGCTCGGTGTGGTGGCGTCAGATGTCGGATTCTGGGACGTATTTACCAGCCGGGCAGCGTTTGAGCCGGGGGTGGAACTGGAGATCCACGCCTTCGACGGCGTTCTGGACGGGGTGCCCTCTGCGAGAGCCGAGATCGCCGACATCGTCTGGTTCGATCTCGATTCCGACGACGAACACGATCTATCGCCGATCATCCGTGAACAGATACTGCCCGAGCTTCGGACCAGGCTGCAGGCTTAAGCGGCCGCACCCGGTTCGGTGCGATCCAATTGCCGCAGGGCAGGTAGGAAGACTGCGACCACGCCGAGTAGCAGCATCGGCAGAGCCAGGGCGAGGAACGTGGCGTGCAGACCGGCCCGGTCGGCCATCGGACCGGCGACCACCAGGCCCAACGGACCCGCGGCGTAGGCCAGCGACCCCATCACGCCGACCACCCGGCCCCGCAGGTGCGCCGGAGCGCGCGTCTGCATGACGTAGTTGGCGATCGGCGCGATCGGCCCGTAGACCAGGCCCACGATCGCGCACATCGTCAGGATCAGCGGCAGCGGCGGCAGGAACGCGACCACCGTCATCGCCACGCCGAGCGTGATCACGGCGGTGAGCATGGTGGCGCGTCGGCTCAGATATTTCGACACCACGGCGTACCCGAGGGCGCCCACCAAACCGCCGATGCTCATGGCCATCAATACCCAACCCAGTTCGGCGGGCTGGTTGCGGTCGGTGAAGTACTTGGGGAACAGCACGCTCTCCATCGGCATGTACAACCCGGTGGCGACCAGGTCGATGATCGCCAGGGTGCGCAGCACCGGTGTGTGCCAGACGAATCGCAGGCCTTCGACGATGCCCGACCACACTCCGTCGGGCAACGCCTCCCGGTCGGGCCTGCCCGCGCCCTCCAGTCGCAATACCGCGATGGCTGCCAGCGAGCAGGCGAACGTCGCGGCTGTCACCCACATGGTGTTGATTCCGCCGATCGCGGCGATGAGCAAACCGCCGATGCCGGGGCCGACGATGTAGGCCAGGTTGAACGCGGCCTCGTACACACTGTTGGCGTGGTCCAGGCTCCAGCCGGCCTGTTCGGCGGCCTCGGGCAACATGGTCTGGCGTGCGGTCATGCCTGCCGGGTCGAAGAACGCACCGAAGGCGGCCAGCACAGCGAGTACCACGACGTTGATCACCTGCACGCCGAACACCAGGGCCAGCACCGGCACCGTCGCGACCGAGAGCCCCGAGAGCACGTCGGAGAGCATCGACACGCGCCGCCGGCCGAGGTAGTCCACGGCTGCCCCGGCGATCAGCGTCGCGGCCAGCAGCGGCAGTGTCGCGGCCATCGCGACGATCGCTGCGTCGAGCGCAGATCCGTTGCGCTGCAACACCAACCAGGGAAACGCCACCATCGAGATACCGTTGCCTGCGCCTGCCATCAAGGCGGCGGACAGGATCAACAGCAGTGGGCCGCGCTTGGTCTCGGTCATGGCTATCGCGGCGAATCTAACATCGTGGGGCACAGTGGACGGGTGCAGCGGGCTCAACTGCCTCATCCCCGGACCGGGAACCTGTTCGACTCACCGGTGCCGCCCGGCGCGGGTTGGCCCGGCGATCCCGCCGACCCTGACACCCCGGTGGCCCGGACCGCGCCACGCGTGCGGCGCCTGGCCGCCGGTGCCGACTCCGTCGGCGAACTCGACGCGCGGGTTTCGGTGTGCCGGGCCTGCCCGCGGCTGGTGGCGTGGCGCGAAGAGGTCGCCGTGGTCAAACGAAAGTCCTTCGCCGATGAGCCGTACTGGGGTAGACCCGCGACCGGGCTGGGTGCGGAGCATCCGCGCATCCTGATCGTGGGACTGGCTCCGGCCGCACACGGCGCCAACCGGACCGGCCGGGTCTTCACCGGCGACCGGTCCGGGGACTTTCTGTTCGCGGCCCTGCACCGCGTGGGTCTGGCGAACCAGGCCGAGAGCGTCGACGCGGCCGACGGCCTGCAGTTGATCGACGCCCGGATGGCCGCGGCCGTGCGCTGCGCCCCACCGGGCAACGCGCCGACCCCGGCCGAGCGCGCCACCTGTGCGCCCTGGCTGGACGCCGAATGGCGACTGGTCGGGGGGAGCGTGCGCGTGATCGTCGCGCTCGGTGGCTTCGCGTGGCGTTCGGCGTTGGACATGGTCGGCTCGGCGCAGCGCCCGGCGCCCAAGTTCGGCCACGGCGTCACCGCCACGCTGACCGGCGCCTTCGGGGAGGTGACGCTGCTGGGCTGCTTCCACCCGAGCCAGCAGAACACCTTCACCGGCCGGCTCACCGCGGCGATGCTCGACGACATCTTCGTGACCGCGCGCCGCATCGCACACGGGAACGAACCCGACCGGCCGTGACGTTGTGGCTGTCATGCGGCTTTCTGTCCTCGACCTCGTCCCGGTGCGCACCGATCAGACCACTGCCGATGCCCTGACCGCCACGACGCACCTCGCGCAGACCGCCGACCGGCTCGGCTACACCCGGTACTGGGTCGCCGAACACCACAACATGGCCGCGGTGGCGGCCACCAGCCCGCCGGTGCTGATCGCGCATCTGGCGGCCCACACGTCTCAGCTGCGCCTGGGCTCAGGCGGCGTGATGCTGCCCAACCACGCGCCGCTGGCGGTGGCCGAACAGTTCGCGCTCCTTGAGGCCGCCCATCCCGGTCGCATCGACCTCGGCATCGGCCGTGCGCCGGGCTCAGATCCCGTGACGTCGCTGGCCCTGCGCGGAGCCGCCGGTCGTGATGATCGCGACATCGAGGCCTTCCCGCAGTACCTCGACGACGTGATGGCGCTTATGGGCACCCGCGGCGTGCGGGTGCCGTTGCCGAGGGACCTGCTGCGCGAGAACTACGTCCTCAAGGCGACGCCTGCCGCGGCCAGCCAACCGCGGATGTGGTTGTTGGGGTCCTCGATGTACTCCGCGCACCTGGCTGCCGCCAAGGGGCTGCCGTACGTGTTCGCCCACCACTTCTCGGGGCAGGGCACCGCCGATGCGCTGGAGATCTACCGCGACGAATTCCAGCCCAGCGACGTGGCCGCCGAACCGCTGACCTTCCTGACCGTCAACGCCGTGGTGGCCGAAACCAGCGATGAGGCAAAGGCTTTGCTGCTGCCGCAACTGCAGATGATGGGGCGGTTGCGCACGGGGCAGCCGCTTGGCCCGCTCGATCTCGTGGAGGACGCGCAGGCCACAACGCTGACCCCGCAGGCCGAGGCCGTGGTGGCGTCCGGTCTGCTCCGCGCCGTCGTGGGATCGCCGACCGAGGCCGCCGATCAGGTACGGGCACTGGCCGAGGAGTTCGGGGTCGACGAGGTGATGGTCAACCCGGTCGCCTCAGCGCGGCGGGGCGCCGATCCGGCCACCGCGACGGCCCGTGACACCACCCTGGAACTGCTGGCGAAAGAGCTTTTCTAGCGGTCACTCCTGCGCAGACTCGTCGAGCTGCGCCAGCGCCGCACGCAGCAGGCGGGCCGACCCCTCGCGATCCGGGTCTCGGCGCAGCAGCATGCCCTTGGCGAACGCCAGCTTGTCGCCGTCGCGCCGCGGCACCACGTGCAGATGGATGTGGAACACGCTCTGGAAGGCGGCCTTGCCGTCGTTGATGGCGATGTTGGTGCCGTCTGCGTGAAGCCCCGATTCACGTGCGGCCCGGGCAATGCGCTGACCGACGACGGCCATCCCGGCGAGGGTCTCCGGAGGCGTGTCGGTGAGGTCGACGGTGTGCCTCTTCGGGATCACCAGGGTGTGGCCCGGCGTGAACGGCCGGATATCGAGGATGCCGAGGTAGTCGTCGTCTTCGTAGATGCGGACGGCCGGGGCCTCACCGGCGACGATGGCACAGAACACGCATGACATACCGCCACGTTATCCGGGGCCGAAAGGGCAGCCGAAGGCGTCCGGTTCACCGCCCGTCGGGAGAGCCACTTTTCGGCAAAGAACGAGTACCTTCACCGTATGGCCTGCGGGGGCGTCAAATATGCGCTACATCGGAGGTCCAGCAACGATCTAGTAGCTCGCGTGGAGGTTGCCCGATGAATCCTCTGGCTGCCACTCTGACGGTCCGACTCGGAACCAGCGCCGCGAATCTCGTGCTGCTCGAAGATGGGGAGTGGACGCGTTACCCGTGGCCCGAGGTTCTCGCTCGTGCTGAGAACACGGCCGAGCGGTTGCTCGACGACGGGGTGACGCGCGTCGGGCTGGTCGGTGAACCCACCGCGGAGTTGGTCTCGGCGATCATCGGCTCGATTTTGGCCGGGACGGCGGTGTCGATCTTGCCGGGGCCGGTTCGCGGCGCCGAAGCCGCACAGTGGGCGCACAACACGTTGAATCGGTTCCGCGGCATCGGCGTGCAACGCGTGCTGAGCCAGGGCAGCTATCTGGAACGCTTGACCGAGGTAGCCGACAACCTGCAGATCGTCGATCTCGTCGGGCTCGCGCACGCCCAGCGGTCCACAACCTTTGCCGCGCCCGACGGGGACGCCCCGTTCGCGGTCCTGCAGGGCACCGCGGGCTCGACGGGTTTGCCACGGACCGTGCAGATTTCGCCCGCCGCGATGCTGGCCAACCTGACCGGCATCAACGAGCGAACCGGTGTCACCGCGGACACGGTGGGATGCTCGTGGCTGCCGCTCTATCACGACATGGGTCTGAGTTTTCTGATGTCGGGCGCGGTGGCCGGCGTGGAGGTCTGGCAGGCACCGACCTCGGCGTTCCAGTCGTCGCCGTTCCGCTGGCTGAACTGGCTCACCGAGAGCCGGGCCACCTGCACCGCCGCGCCGAACATGGCATACGGCATGATCGGCAAGTACGCCCGCCGCGTCACCGGCATCGACTTGTCGTCACTTCGCTTCGCCCTCAACGGCGGAGAACCCGTCGACTGTGAGCTGACCGAACGCTTCGCGGTGGAGATGGCCAGGTTCGGATTCTCTGCCAATGCTTTGGCGCCGTCGTATGGTTTGGCTGAATCCACCTGTGCGGTAACCGTTCCCGCCCCAGGAGTTGGAATGCTGGTGGACGAGACCGTGTTTCGCACCGAAGCTGGGACCTCGCCACGTCGGCACGTGGTGCTGGGTGGGCCCGTCGCCGGTATGGAGGTGCGCATCGAGCCACACGAAGCCGCCGCGGTGGAAGTAACCGACCGCGAGGTCGGCGAGGTCGTCATCCGGGGCACGTCGATGATGTCGGGCTATCTCGGCGGCGAAACCTTGGGCGCCGAGGAATGGTTCCACACAGGCGATCTGGGTTACTTCGTCGACGGTGGGCTGGTGGTGTGCGGCCGGGCCAAGGAGATCATCACCGTGGCCGGCCGCAACGTGTTTCCCGCCGAGGTCGAGCAGGTCGCGGCCCAGGTGCCCGGCGTCCGGGAGGGCGCGGTGGTGGCCGTCGGGGTCGGGGAAGGCTCGATCCGTCCCAGCCTCGTGATCGCCGCCGAGTTCCGCGGGCCCGACGAGGCGGGCGCGCGCACCCGGGTGATCCAGCAGGTGGCCTCCGGCTGTGGCGTGGTGCCCGCCGATGTCGTGTTCGTCAAACCCGGTGCGCTGCCTCGCACGTCGTCGGGCAAGCTGCGGCGCTTCGAGGTCAAACGGACGCTGGTGGCCGACTGGGTGTAGCAGGCGTCAGCTGTTGGCGGCCGCCCAATCGTTGAGGCGGCGTTCCTGTTCCTCCGGTGAGAGATCCTCGACGCGGGTCATCACGCTCCAGCGTTGACCGAACGGGTCGATGATCGACGCGAATCGGTCGCCGGTGACGAACGTCTGGATCGGCTCGCGGACGGTGGCCCCGGCCGCCACGGCACGTTCCGTCACTGCGTCGGCGTCGGCGCAGTAGAACGCGATCGAACCGGTGGCGTAGGCGTTCTTGTCGGGCGCGGCAAGTTGATACGCGTCCTGCGGGTCGCCCAGTTGTAGCCGCCCGTTGCCGAAGTCCAGTTCGGCATGCGCGACGGTGCCGTCGGGGCCGTCCATCCTGCTCACCAGCGTGGCGCCGAACACCGATACGTAGAAATCGATGGCGTCCGCGGCACCGTCCAGGCAGAGGAACGGGGTGAGGCTCGTATAGCCGTCGGGAATCGGTTTCACAGTCATGTCGCCCAGTTTCGTAGCCTGGGTGCGATGGGTGCTTGGAGAAACGCGCCAGAACCGAACGCGCCGGTGCGCGGCGTTGTCGGCCGGGCCGGTACCGGCTCGGTGTTCGATCTGCACCGCTGGGCGCCGTCGCCGGACGCTGCCCGGTTCGTCGAGCACCTCTGGTCGGTCAGCTGGGATCGGCGCGACGACGGGCCCTTCGAGAGCACCGTCATCACCTTTCCGGCCATGCACATCACCCGAGAATGGGGGGACGACGATGTCCGCCATGGGTTTTCGTTGCCCAACACCTTGGTGCACGGCGTGGTGCCGCAGGTCTTCCGCACCACGATCAGTGAGCGCGGCACGGTGGTGGGCGCTCGATTCCACCCTGGCGGGTTCACCGCGCGCTTCGGTAGGGACGCGGGTGACTTGACCGGGCGGGTTGTGCCGGTCGATGACGAATTATTCGGGAGGCCAATAGTTCTCGATGACGATGTGGCAGCTGCGGGGACTGCGCTCGATGCGGCTATCGGTGCGTGCACGGCCGAGTTGGACGCGACGTATAGGGCGTTGACGCCGTTACTGGACCGGATGCGGGAAGACGCGACACTGCACCGCGTGGAACAGGTGATGGCTCATGCACCCTGGAGCACGCGCACAACCCAGCGGGTGTTCCGGCGGTATGTCGGTGTGCCCGCCAAGTGGGTGTTGTGTCGCTATCGCCTGCAGCAGGCGGCGCTGGAGATCGAAAGTACGCCCGGGGTGGACTTCGCTGATCTGGCCGTGCGCCTCGGCTGGTATGACCAGGCGCATTTCAGCAACGATTTCCGCGCCATGCTGGGCTGGACGCCCGGAGAATACGCCAGCCGGTTCGGTGGCTGACGCTAGATGACCACTGCGTTTAGAAGGGTGGTGGTTGGTAGTTGGTGGCGAGCCAGGCTTGGTGTTGGCGTTGTTGTTCGGTGTTGAGGGCGGCGCGGTGGCGGCGTTCGGCGGCGATGCGGTCGCGGCGGTCGTGTTCGCGGGTTTGGGTGCGGGTGGGCATCATCAGGGAGCGGTAGGCGCTGGGTTCGGCGGGGGTGGCCACGGTGATCTGCCCGGTGGGTTGGGCCAGGGTGGGGAACAGGGCCGCGCCGTGGGGTTGGGTGCGGTAGGTGTGTCCGGTGGGGGCGGTGAGCAGCACGGTGCCGTCGGGGAGTTGACGATCGCTCCAGCCGGGGCGGAACGTTTTGATCAGATGGTGATGCCGGCAGTAGAGCTTGAGGTTCGACGGGTGGGTCGCCCCGTAGGGGTAGGGCACGGTGTGATCGATGTCGGTGGCGGCGGCGGGGGCGTCACAGCCGGGCCAGCGGCAGGTCAGATCTCGCCACCGCACGAAGTCGCGCAACGCTGCTGAGGGGCGGTATCCGGGGGTTTCGGTGGGCACCGCCACGGGTGTGGTGCGCCCGGAGGCGGCCAATTCCCGGACCGACTCGGCGGGCTGGATCCCGAACCCGGGCAGGTATCCCGGCGCATCGGAGGTGCCGTCGACGGTGGCTTGCTCGGCCAGGACATGCACGACCGCGGCGTCGGCGGCAGCACGCTGCGCGGCGGCGGGGCAGTCCGCAGTGCCGCATCGGCACGGCAGTTGCGCTTCTAGCCGCGACAGGGGCCCGAGGGCGGCGGAGCGGCGTTGTTGGTGGGTGCGGGGGTCGTTGTCGCACACGGTGGCGGCCAGGGCGTCGAGGCGTTGGTCGAAGGCGGCGCCGTCGGCGGCGTTGACGGTGCCCCAGATGACTGCTTCGCCGGGGGTGGTGGCTTCGACGGTGATGTGGTGGGCTTCTTCGGCGCTGGGGGTACGCGGACGCCGTCGGGGTCGTATTTGGCCACCCACAGGTCGACGCGGTCCTGCAGTTTGGGGTCGGACAGGCGCATCCATTTGGGCGCGTGGCGGGCCAGGGCGGCGTCGAGGTCGGTGATCACCGCGGTGTCGACGGTGGCGGTGCGGGCGATGATGGTGCGCACCACCCGGTAGTCGATGGCGCCGGTGGCGAAAACCGCCGCGACCTGCGGCAGTTTGTCGCGCAGGGCGCGCGCGTACCGGATTTGGGCGCCGGCGCGGGGTCGGCTGATGGCCAATGCTGCGGATACTTCGGCGGCGACCTCGTCGAACGGGTCGGTGCGCCAGAAGATGGTTTCGGCCAGGTCTTGTTCCCGGCGGGTGTCGAGTTCGCCGATCAGTGCTAGCCGGCGGGCGATGGCCCCGGCCTCGGCTCGTGCTGAGTGCTCAACCCGTCGATCAGGTCGGCGTCAGTCAGCTCGAACATACGTGCGATTATGCCACCCAGCACCGACACGTCCCGACGCCCATATCCCGTGCCACACTTGCCCGATGGCATTGTTCGGAAGTTCCGACGACGATCTGCGGCGCCGCATCGAGGATCTGGAACGGCGGGTCGCGTACCTGGAGCGGGCGGCGGCGGGCACGGGCCGACCCGCGGCGCCGACACCCGGTCAGCCCGGCGAGCTGATGGCCAGCCCGATGGTGCACCAGTTGGCGTTGCAGGGCAACAAGATCGCAGCGATCAAACTGCTCAGGGACGAGACGGGCCTCGGCCTCAAGGAAGCCAAGGACATCGTCGATCGAATGGCCTGACCAGGCCGAGCCTCAGTGCCGCCTGGTGTGGTGGAACCAGTGGAAGTGACGGTGTGAGGAGCGCTGGGTCTGCGCGGCCTTGTCGATCTTCTCGCCGATCTTCGAGACGAGCTGCCCGACGAACTGCGGATCGGACTTGTCGTCGCACAGGCCGACCTCGACCACCACGTTGTCCCGCGCGGACAGTCCGTCATGACACGTCCAGCCGCCGGCGTCGGAACCGATCTTGGTGATCGACCACAGCACGACGCCGTCGCTCTCGGAAACATCGCCGTTGCGCCAGTTGTCGGTGGTGGGCGGATTGTCGGACGTCATGGTCACCTGGAACGTCTTGCCGACGCACTGCTGCCACTTGCCCTTGGTGGTGTCGACGAACTGCTTCGCGGCGTCAGCATCGGGAAAGGCGACGACGGCCTGCGTGAGACTGAAATCCTGACCCTTGTCGGCGTCGGCATCTGTGGACCTGAGGTTTTGCCTGCGCACTGCCGTCGATCCGCTGTTGGCGTGCTCGCGCTCGGCGGCAAGGACAAAGTTGCACGGGTCGGGTTCGCTGGTGTCCCAATTGCTTTCGACGGCTCCGCCGTAATCGGCGTCGGGCTCCAGCGGGCTGGTCCCCAGAACGGTGCCCGCCTCGGCCTTGGTCAGCAGCACGCCTGCCAGCGCGGACTCTTTGACGATCCGCTCCTCGTCGGAGCCGCCGAGCAACCACAACACCAACGCGACGATCAGCATCACGACCACGAACACCACCGCGAGAACGGTGATGATCAGGCGCGAGCGGCTGCGGCGCGGCGGGGCGGGTGGCGGCGGGGGAGCCGCGTAACCGCCACCGGGTGCCCAGGGCTGGCCGGGCATCGGCTGCGGTGAACCCCAGTTCTGGGCGGACGGCCAGGGGTCTGCTGGCGGAAACGTCATCGTGGTTCCTTCGGAAAGCCTGGGGGAGCTGGTGGCGGTGGACAACGCGCCGTGATCGCCCCCCGGTAGCTGAAGCGTAATGGGTCAGCCTGCGGATGCCTGACGGCAATCCGTCACAACAGGGCAGCTCGCCACGCAAGCAGCTTGTCGGCGTAAGCCATGGTGTGCGCGGGGCTGGTGGACGGCAGCCGGACGCTGGGCGGCGAAGTGTCCACACCGACGAGGCGGCGGTAGTTGGTCTCGGCGGCCGCGCCGTTGAACAGCACCCGGGCGATGTCGCGGTGATCGTCGAAGAACGATCCGAAGTCGTTGGGCACCATGCTGTCTGGCTCGACGGCGGAATCGAGGCTGCCCACCCGGCGACACGATCGCAGGACATCCCACACCGCGATCCCGTGCTGCACCAGCGCGCACACCCGCTCGTCGTAGGGTGCGGCCGCGTCGAATCCGAATACCTCGGCGGTGATCCGCCAGAACGCGTTACGCGGATTGCCGTAGTACTGGCCGGCGGCCAGCGACATGACACTCGGCATGTTTCCGAGAATGAGCAGGCGTGGCTGTTTGCCGACGATGGGCGCCAGCCCGTGCAGAAGCTCACTCACCACAGGCACTCAACCACACGCGGGCGCCCCGAACGGAGTGGGGAATTCACGTTCGGGGCGCCATGTCGTGTGGTCTCAGCTGAGGTGATGGACCTCCTGCAGTCCGTACACGGGCGTCGCCAGCCCTTCATAACGGGCCTTGAGCTGCAACGCCAGATACAGCGAGTAGTGCCGCGACTGGTGCAGATTGCCGCCGTGGAACCAGAGATTCTCCTGCTGGGTGGGCTTCCACATGTTGCGCTGCTCGCCCTCCCACGGCCCGGGGTCCTTGGCGGTGTCCGAACCGAGGCCCCAGACCTTGCCGACCTTGTCGGCGACGTCCTGGCCGATCAGGTCGGCGGCCCAGCCGTTCATCGAACCGAAGCCGGTGGCGTAGACGACGACGTCGGCGGGCAGTTCGGTACCGTCGGCCAGGATCACCGAGTCCTCGGTCAGACGGTCGACCTGGCCGTGGGCCAGCTTCACGCTGCCGTCGGCGATCAGGTCCGATGCGCCCACGTCGATGTAGTAACCCGAGCCGCGGCGCAGGTACTTCATGAACAGCCCGGAGTCGTCGTCACCGAAGTCCAGCTCGAAACCGGCGGCCTCCAGGCGCGAGTAGAAGTCCTTGTCGCGCCGCCGAATTGCGTCGTAGATCGGTCGCTGGAAGTCGGCCATGATGCGGTAGGGCAGGGACGCGAACGTCAGGTCTGCCTTCTCGGTTGTCATGCCCGCGGCGACGGCACGCTCCGAGTAGAGGTCACCGAGGCCCAGATCCATCAGCGACTCGGACTTGACGATGTGCGTCGAGCTGCGCTGCACCATGGTGACATCCACGTCGTTCTCGTAGAGCGCCTTGCAGATGTCGTGTGCGGAGTTGTTCGACCCGATCACCACTGCGCGCTTGCCGACGTACTGGTCGGGGCCCGGGTGATGGCTTGAGTGGTGCTGATCGCCGCGGAACACTTCCTGGCCGGGCAGGGTCGGGATGCTGGGCTTGCCCGACATGCCCGTCGCCAGCACCAGGTGCACCGGCCGCAGCGTCACGGGCTCGCCGTTGCGGTTCACCTCGACCGTCCAGCGCTGCTCGGCTTCGTCGTAGGAGGCCGACAGGCACGTCGTCGAACTCCAGTACGGCACCTCCATGACGCGGGTGTAGAACTCGAGCCAGTCGCCGATCTTGTCCTTCGGCGCGAACACCGGCCAGTTGGCGGGGAACGGCAGGTACGGCAGATGGTCGTACCACACCGGATCGTGCAGGCACAGCGACTTGTAGCGCTTGCGCCACTGGTCGCCGGGGCGTTCGTGCTGGTCGACGACGATGGCGGGCACGCCGAGCTGGCGCAGCCGGGCGCCCAGCGCGATACCGCCCTGGCCGCCGCCGATCACCACGATGTAGGGCTGCTCGGTGTAGCCCAGGGTCAGCTCCTCGTCGAGACGCTTCTCGGCCCACGAACGCCGGTCCGGGTCGGAGCCGTGCACGGCGCCGAGCACCCGGGTCGCGCCCTTGCGCTCCTCGTGGCCCTTGAGCTCCTGCAGGGTGGTCAGCAGAGTCCAGCCCTCGTCGTCGCGCAGCCGCAGATGACCCTTACCGCGGCCGACGGCGGTCTCGAACTCGATGAACGCCGACGTGATGACGTGCTCGCCGTCGAGGTCCTCGGTGGGAGCCTCCGCAGTGCGGAACCCGGACGGAGCGGTGTCGTCCAGGCGCTCGGTCAACATGCCGGAGATGCCGTGACGACCCTCGACGGTCTTGAGGTTCCAGGTGAACGCGACGAGGTCGCGCCAGAAGCTGTCGGTGGCGAACTTGCCCACGACGCGGTCGATGTCCCGCTCGGCCAGTGCGGACTCGAAGTCAGCCAGCCAGGCGTCCACCCGTTCCTGCGGTGACAGTGTGGCCAGCGGTGCTGCGGTGGTCTGTGTCATGTGAGTCAGCCCACACGGTGTCAACGACCGCGACAAGGGTTGCACGGGGTTGCAGCCTGCCCGACGGTTGCGGGCGCAAATGAACACAAAAGAGAACGCAACCTGTTGCAACCCTTACGGTGCACCCGGCTGCTGGCCTAGAAACGTCCACCATGAAAGCAGCCGTGTATTACGGACCGAACAAGGTCGAGATCGCCGATGTGCCCGAGCCCCGACCGACCGAAGGGACCGTCAAGATCAAGGTCGGCTTCAACGGCATCTGCGGCACTGACCTGCATGAATACTATGCGGGGCCGATCTTCGTGCCGACCGAGCCGCATCCGCTCACCGGGCAGCAGCTGCCCCTGACCATGGGCCACGAGTTCTCCGGGACCATCACCGAGATCGGCCCGGGCGTCACGGACTTCGCGCCGGGCGACCGGGTGGCGATCGAGCCGATTTACCGCTGCGGGCACTGCAGCCCATGCCGGGCGGGGAACTACAACATTTGTCAGCAGATCGGCTTCCACGGCCTGATGTCCGACGGCGGCATGGCCGAGTACACCGTGGTTCCCGTCAACATGCTGCACCGCCTGCCCGACAACGTGTCGCTTGAGCTGGGTGCGCTCGTGGAGCCGATGTCGGTGGCCTACCACGCCGCCACCCTCGGTGAGGTGGGACCGATGCACACCGCGGTGGTCTTCGGCGCCGGGCCGATCGGCATCGGGCTGTGGTTCGCGCTGCGCGGCAAGGGCCTGGAATCGGTGTTCGTCGCCGAACCGTCGCCGACGCGGCGGGCCGCCATCGAGGCGCTCGGCGCCAAGACTCTGGACCCGACGACCACCGACGTGCCTGCCTTCATCGCAGAGGTCACCGACGGGCGGGGCGCCGACGCAGCCTTCGACGCCGCTGGTGTGGCGCCTGCCATCGCGGCCGCCACCGCCTGCGTGGGCGCACGCAAGCCGACGATCAGCGTCGCCATCTACGAGAAGCCGCTGCCCACGCCACTGCTCAACCTCGTGATGAACGAATCGCGCATCCAGGGGTCGCTGTGCTACACGTCGGCCGACTTCGAGGCGGTCATCGAGCTCATGGCGCAGGGGGTGTACGACACGAAAGGCTGGGTCACGCCCATCGCCATCGACGACGTCATCGACGAGGGGTTCGAAGCCCTGCACGCCGGTAAGAAGATGAAGGTGCTCGTCGACCCGAGTGGAGAATCAGCATGACATTGCAGGGCAAGGTGGCACTTGTCACCGGAGCGGGCCGCGGTATCGGCCGGGGCATCGCGTTGCGGCTCGCGCGGGAGGGCGCCGACATCGCGTTGGTCGACGTGGTAGGCGACGCCATCGCCGAGGTGGCCGACGAGGTCACCGAAATCGGGAGCAAGGCAACGACATTCGTTGCCGACGTGAGTGACCGTGACGCCGTGTACGCGGCGGTGGACCACGCCGCCACGGCGCTCGGCGGATTCGACGTGATGGTCAACAACGCAGGCATCGCCCTGGTAGGCCCGATCGCCGATGTCACGCCCGCGGACGTGGCCCGGGTGTGGTCCATCAACGTCGACGGTGTGCTGTGGGGCATCCAGGCCGCCGCTGCCAAGTTCATCGAGTTGGGCCGGCCCGGCAAGATCATCAACGCCTCGTCGATCGCCGGTCACGACGGATTCGCGATGCTCGGCGTCTACAGCGCGTCGAAGTTCGCGGTGCGGGGGCTCACCCAGGCTGCCGCCAAGGAGTACGCGTCGGCGGGAATCACGGTGAACGCGTACTGCCCGGGCATCGTGGGCACGGACATGTGGGTGGAGATCGACAAGAGATTCGCCGAGCTCACGGGTGCTGCAGAGGGGGAGACGTTCCAGAGGTACGCGGGCGGCATCGCTCTGGGGCGGCCGGAAACTCCCGAGGATGTCGCCGGGTTCGTGGCGTATCTGGCCGGGCCCGACGCTGATTACATGACCGGGCAGGCGGGCCTCATCGACGGCGGACTGGTCTATCGGTAGGGCGGTCGTAGCGCGTCGATGTGACGGGGAGCACAATTGCAGGCGATGTCCGGATCGTCGATACCCGAGCCCGCGGTCGCTCCCGGTGAGGACCCGCGTCGTTATGCGCGGTTGCTGACGGCGGTCTACGACGCCACGATGTCGGGGGACCGGGCACCGGCCCGGCCCCGCTCGATCATCGAGGACTCCTGGAACCGGCTGCGGGCCAAGGGAATCAACCCTGAGGAGCACAATCCGCCGCGCATCGAGACCGGGCTGGAGCTGCTGCGTCACTCGTCCGGGTTGGTCGGGGTGCTCGGCGACGTCACGCGTGGTCTCGAATCGGTGATCCAGGAGGGCGACAACATCCTGGTGATCGCCGACGCGCGTGGCCGCGTGCTGTGGCGGTCGGGTTCACCTCGGGTGCTTGCCCTCGCCGACCGCCTCGGCTTCATCGAGGGGGCGTGCTGGAGCGAAAATGCGGTGGGTACCAACGGAATTGGTACGGCCCTCGTCTCACATTCCGCGGTGCAGATCTTCTCGGCCGAGCACTTCCTGCGCAGCCACCACCCGTGGACCTGCGCCGGTGCGCCGATCCGCGATCCACGTACCGGTCAGGTGATCGGAATCGTCGATGTGTCCGGGCCGGCTCCCACCGTGCATCCGACCACGGTGGCGCTGGTCGACCTGGTCGCTCGGCTGGCCGAGTCCCAACTGCGTGAGGTGCACGAGCGCACGCTCAACCGGCTGCGCACGGTGTCGGCGCCGATCCTGGCGCGGATGCGCAGCCCGGCGCTGGCCGTCGACACCGACGGCTGGGTGGCCGCGGTGGATTCCCTGCCCCTGCACAATCGGGTGTTGTTGCCCGAGGACGGCCTGCCGGGGCGGGTGTGGATACCCCCGCTTGGTATGTGCGACGTGGAGTCGCTGCCGGGTGGCTGGCTGCTCCGGGTTGCCGACGACGCCGAACCGGCTCCGGCGCCGGCGCGGGTCACCCTCGATCTGCGCGACAGTGAACCGTCGCTGGAAATGGTGGGGCAGTTCGGCAACTGGCGCCGCAGCATCTCCAGCAGGCACGCCGAGATCCTTTTCGTGTTGGCCACCTGTCCGCAGGGCCGGTCGGCGCAGGAGCTCGCCGCGGATCTCTACGGTGACGGCTCTCGCGTGGTGACGGTGCGCGCTGAGATGTCCCGGTTGCGCAAGCAGTTCGTCGGCCTGCTGTCGGGCAAGCCGTATCGGTTCGCCGATTCGGTGCTGGTCGACGTCCGCTACCCGCAGGACATGACGACGCTGCTGACCGCGTCGACGGCCCCGGCGGTGCGAGCGGTCCGCGCCATCCCCTGACGCGATACTTTGGCGTGGTGTCAGACGACGGTTTGCTCGATGGTCTGGAAGGCGAAGCCCGCGCCGAACGTGCCGAGTTGATCCCGTGGCTGCTGGACCGGGGAATCACCGTCGAGCAGATTCGCCACGAGATCGCTCCGGCGCTGCTGGCTCCGCGCCGGATTCTCGGGGACGACGGTCAGTATGTGTCGGCGCGGGAGATCAGCGATCAGGTCGGTATCGATCTCGAGCTGCTGCAACGTCTGCAGCGGGCCATGGGGTTGCAGTCGGTCGACGATCCCGACGCCGTGGTGCTGCCGCGGGCCGACGCCGAGGTCGTGGCTCTCGCCCAGCGCTTCATCGACCTGGGTGTCGAGCCCGACCAGGTCGTGCTGATCACGCGCGTGCTTGCCGAGGGCCTGAGCCGGGCCGCCGAGGTGATGCGCTACGCGGCGTTGGCGGCGGTGCTGACTCCCGGGGCCACCGAGCTGCAGATCGCGCAGGCGTCTGAGCAGTTGGTGGCCGAGGTGGCACCGCTGATCGGGCCGATGATCCAGGACATGCTGTTCGTCCAGTTGCGCCACGCACTGGAGACTGAGGCGGTCAACGCTTCCGAGCGGGCCGAGGGAGTGCCGCTGCCCGGTGCCCGGGTGGTCAGCGTGGCCTTCGCCGATCTGGTGGGGTTCACGCGGCTGGGTGAGGTGGTGCCTCCCGAGGACCTCGAGCGGTTGGCCAATCGGCTCGCTGACGCCGCGCGCGAGGTCGCAGTGGGACCGGTGCGGCTGATCAAGACCATCGGCGATGCGGTCATGTTGGTCAGCCCCGACCCTGCCGCCCTGCTGGACGCGGCCCTGGCGCTGGTGGCGGCCACCGAGACCGACGAGGATTTCCCGCGGCTGCGGGTGGGCCTGGCCACCGGGCTCGCGGTGAGCCGGGCCGGCGACTGGTTCGGCAGTCCGGTCAACCTGGCCAGCCGAGTCACCGGCGCGGCGCGGCCGGGCAGCGTGTTGGTGGCGGAATCCACCCGCGAGGCGATCGGCGAGAATGAGCGGTTCACCTGGTCTTTCGCCGGTGCGCGACGCCTCAAGGGCATCAAGGGTGAGGTGAAACTGTTCCGCGCACGGCCTGCCTGACCGCGCGGACGAGCTTTATCGAATCTTCACAGAACGACTAGGCCTGCCATATCGATCCGGGGCAGGCTGCAGGTGTGGACATGAAACGAACCATGGCGATAGGGGCCGCCGCGCTCGCGACCGTTGCGATCGCGGCGGGCTGTACCAATTCTTCGAATACCCCGGCAACCAGCAGTCCCACGACGAGCACCTCCGCGGCAGCGCAGGCGCCCAGCTCACACAACGATGCTGATGTCATGTTCGCCCAGCACATGATTCCGCATCACCAGCAGGCCGTGGAGATGAGCGACATGCTGCTGGCCAAGCAGGGCATCGACAAGCGCGTCACCGACCTGGCCACCCAGATCAAGGCTGCGCAGGCACCGGAGATCCAGCAGATGCAGGGTTGGCTCACCGCGTGGGGCAACCCGTCGATGCCGCCGATGCCGTCGGGCGACATGGGGCACGGCGGAATGCCCGGCATGTCCGGGGTGCCCATGCAGGGGATGATGTCCGACGCCGATATGAACGCGCTGCGCGATGCCCAGGGCGTCGAGGCCGCCAAGCTGTACCTGACCCAGATGATCGCCCACCACGAGGGTGCGATCACCATGGCGCAGGACGAAATCAAAGATGGTCAGTACCCGGACGCGGTCAAGCTGGCCCATGCCATCGTGACCACGCAGCAGCAGGAGATCGACACCATGCGCGCCATCCTCGGCACGCTCTGAGCGCGCTGACTAACCGGCAGGCAGGGTCACGGTAAACCGCGTGCCTGCACCGGAACTGCTGACGCTGATGCGACCGTGGTGGGCTTCGACGAAGGCCTTTGCGATGGACAGGCCGATGCCGGAACCGCCGCGGTCGCGGTCGCGTGCCGTGTCGGCGCGGTAGAAGCGCTCGAAGACGTGCGCAAGGTGCTCGGCGGCGATGCCATCGCCGCTGTCGGTCACGGTGAGTGTGACCGTGGATGCTGTTGCGCTCGCGGCGATTTCGACGCGTCCGCCCGCCGGGGTGTGGCGCAGGGCATTGTCGAGCAGGTTGCCGAGCACCTGGCCGAGGCGGTCCGGATCCGCCCACAGGTGCGGCAGCGACGCGTCGGCGTCGGCGTGCAGGGTGACGCCCTTGGTGGCGAACCGATCCGCGGCAGCGGCCACCGCGGCCGCCACGAGTTCCGCGACCGACACCACGACGGGTTCGATGGTGGCCTGGCCTTCTTCGGCCTGCGCGAGCGCGGCGGCGTCATCGGAGAATCGCACCAGCCGACGGGTCTGCTGCCGCAGCACGGCCACCGTGTCGGCATCGAGGGTGCGCACCCCGTCCTCGACCGCTTCGACGTAGGCC
Source organism: Mycobacterium sp. 852013-50091_SCH5140682 (assembly GCF_001665685.1). Classification (GTDB taxonomy): domain Bacteria; phylum Actinomycetota; class Actinomycetes; order Mycobacteriales; family Mycobacteriaceae; genus Mycobacterium. Next base: position 60,490 of record NZ_LZTB01000030.1, on the reverse strand, counting down.
TCCAAAACCGATACGGGAGTGCGGATCTCATGCGCCAGGTCGCCGAACAGCCTGCGGCGGCTGGTGTCGACGGCCTGCAGGCGGCCGGCCATCGCGTTGAAAGACTCTGCCAGGGCGTCGAATTCGTCACCGAGGTGGGCCGGTGGCACCCGCGAATCGTAGCGGCCGTCGGCGATTGCGGTGGCCGCGGTGGCGACGTCGGTGACCGAGCGCTGCAGCCGCCTGCTGACGTACCAGGTGACCACCAGGGCGGCCAGCGCCGCCACGCACACTGCGACGCCTACCGAGATGACCGTCGCGTACACGTAGGCCTGCTCGGCGTGCATCTGCTGGGCCGAATCGCCGGAAACCCCGGCCCGGTGCAGATGTTCGCGGAACAGCGGCGGCCCCACGACGGCCGCGACCACTCCGGTGGTGCCTGCCGCCGCAGCCAGCACCAGGGCCTGCGCGAACAGCAGCCGAGCGCCGAGCCCGGGGCGCTGGCGGCTCACCGGCCGGTGCCCATCCGGTATCCGACCCCGCGGACCGTAATCACATACCGTGGATCGCCCGGGTCGTCGCCGAGCTTGCGGCGCAGGTGACCGATATGGACGTCGACGAGGTGTTCGCTACCGACATATCCTGGCTCCCAGACTTTTTCGAGCAACTGGCGCCTGCTCAAGACCACGCCCGGATGCGCCGAGAGTGCGGCGAGCACGTCGAACTCGGTGCGGGTCAGCACGATCGGCTCGTCGGCGATCGACACCTGGCGTCCCGCAACGTCGATGCGCAGCGGTCCGAACACCCGATCGTTCTCGGCGGTCGCGGTGGTGCTGCGCGGCCGGCGCAGCATCGCGCGGACCCGGGCGACCAGCTCGCGCGGGCTGAACGGCTTGGTCAGATAGTCGTCGGCCCCGACGGACAGCCCGACGATCGTGTCGAGCTCGGTGTCGCGGGCGGTGAGCATCACCACGTAGGCGTCGGAGAAGGTGCGCAGTCGGCGGCACACCTCGATGCCGTCGATCCCCGGCAGGCCCAGGTCGAGGATCACGACGTCGGGATCCACCTCGCGGGCGAGGGCCAGCGCCTCGGGTCCCGTGTGCGCGAGACTGACCTCGAACTGCTCGCGCTCGAGGTAGCTGGCGACAACGCCTGCCAGAGCGGTTTCGTCGTCGACGACCAGGGCGCGGTAGCCGGCCGGTGTTGGGTCCACCACTTCATGGTGCACGAGCATCCCCCTTTCATACCCTAGGGGGGTATAGTATGAGTCATGAGCATCCAGACCATCACTGTCACCGGCATGACCTGCGGACATTGCGTCTCCTCTGTGCGGGAAGAGGTCGGCGGAATCCCGGGGGTCACCGGCGTCGACGTCGACCTGCAGACCGGCCTGGTCACGATCGAAAGCGATGCGGCCGTCGACACGGACGCCATCAATGCCGCCGTCGCCGAGGCCGGCTATCAGGTCGCGAGCTGAGTCGATGAGCGCCGCCACGAAGATCGCCGCATTCGCCGCCGCGCTCGCGGTGGTGTTCGCCGCTGCGTTCGGGATCGGCGCTGTCTTCGGACCCGCCGGCGCACCCGCAGGGCACGCCGAGCATGCGGAGCCTGCCGGGCCGTCCGGCGAGAACCGCTACACCCTGCAACTGGAGCAGTCGCTCGCCGCGGCGGGTCCTCAGGTGCCGCTGCGGTTCCTCATCAGGGACCCGTCCGGCGCACCGGTGACCGACTACGCCGTCAGTCACGACAAAGAACTTCATCTCATCGTCGCGCGTCGCGACTTCACCGCGTATCAGCACGTGCACCCGGTGCGTGACAGCGCAGGAACCTGGAGTGTCCCGCTGAATCTGAGCACCGCCGGTGTGTACCGGGTGTTCGCCGACTTCGTCCCCGCAGGTGGGGAATCGGTGACGCTCGGTGCGGACCTGCACGTCGCCGGGCGCTACGACCCGCAACCGCTGCCGCCGGTTTCCACCACGGCGAGCGTCGACGGCTACACCGTCGCACTGTCGGGCGAGCCGACGGCCGGAGCCGCCTCGGAGCTGACGCTCTCGGTCACCCGCAACGGCGCGCCCGTCACCGACCTGCAGCCCTACCTCGGTGCCTACGGGCATCTAGTTGCGCTGCGCGCCGAGGATCTGGCGTACCTGCACGTGCATCCGATGGGCGAACCCGGCGACGGCGTCACGCCCGCCGGACCCGAGATCCGGTTCCACACCGAGTTTCCCAGCGCCGGGTCCTATCGGCTGTACCTGGATTTCAAGCACCAAGACAAGGTGCACACCGCCGAGTTCACTGTGAGGGCGAGATGAGCGTGGAACTGCAGATCGACGGTATGACCTGCGCCTCGTGTGCCACACGCATCGAGAAGAAGCTGAACAAGCTCGACGGCGTCACCGCGACCGTGAACTACGCGACCGAGAAGGCCCACGTCGACGGTGATGTTCCGGCGGAGACGCTGATCAAGGTGGTGGAGGACGCGGGATATACCGCGCACGTGCCGACGCCGGAGCCGGAAACTGTTGCTGGGAACGATGATCCGACGGCATCGCTGAGGACCCGGCTGATCATCTCGGCCGTGCTGGCCGTACCGGTCATCGCGATGGCCATGGTGCCTGCCCTGCAATTCACCAACTGGCAGTGGCTGTCGCTGACCCTGGCCGCACCCGTCGTGGTGTGGGGAGCCTGGCCGTTCCACCGCGCCGCGTGGGTCAATCTGCGGCACGGCACGGCCACCATGGACACGCTGATCTCGATGGGCACGCTCGCCGCGTTCGGGTGGTCGCTCTACGCGCTGTTCTTCGGCACCGCCGGGGTGGCGGGCATGACGCACCCGTTCGCGCTGACCATCTCTCGCACCGACGGCACCGGAAACATCTATCTCGAGGTCGCCGCCGGCGTCACCACGTTCATCCTGGCCGGGCGCTACTTCGAGGCCAGGTCCAAACGCCGTGCGGGAGCGGCGCTGCGCGCGTTGCTCGAGCTGGGCGCGAAGGATGTCGAGGTGCGCAGAAACGGTGTCGAACAACGGATTCCGATCGATGACCTGAGGGTCGGCGACGAGTTCGTGGTGCGGCCGGGGGAGAAGATCGCGACCGACGGTGTGGTTGCCGAGGGCTCGTCGGCCGTCGACGCATCCATGCTGACCGGCGAGTCGGTTCCGGTCGAGGTCGGCCCGGGCGATCAGGTGGTCGGTGCCACCGTCAACGTGGGCGGCCGGCTTGTGGTGCGCGCCAACCGGATCGGCTCCGACACCCAGTTGGCGCAGATGGCCCGGCTGGTCGAAGACGCGCAGAACGGCAAGGCGCAGGCGCAGCGGTTGGCTGATCGGATTTCGGGCATCTTCGTGCCGATCGTCATCGCACTGGCGGTGGCCACGCTGGGCTTCTGGATCGGCACCGGTGGTTCGGTGGCCGCCGCGTTCACCGCGGCCGTGGCAGTGTTGATCATTGCCTGCCCGTGCGCCCTCGGGCTGGCGACCCCCACCGCGCTGCTGGTCGGTACAGGGCGCGGAGCGCAATTGGGCATCCTCATCAAAGGACCCGAGGTGCTGGAATCCACCCGCAAGGTCGACACCATCGTGCTCGACAAGACCGGGACCGTCACCACCGGCGCGATGACGCTGCTCGACGTGATCACCGCCGAAGGTGTCGACGACGCCGAAGCGCTGCGCCTGGCCGGAGCCCTGGAAAACGCGTCGGAACACCCGATTGCCAAGGCAATTGCGACAGGCGCGCGCGACAAGGTCGGCGATCTGCCCGCGGTGGAGAACTTCGGCAATGTCGCCGGGCTCGGTGTGCAGGGCGTTGTCGACGGCCACGCCGTCGTGGTCGGCCGGCGCCGACTGCTGGCCGATTGGGCACTGCCGCTGCCGGACACGCTCGACGCGGCCGTGCGCGATGCCGAGGCGCAAGGACGTACCGCAGTCGCGGTCGGATGGGACGGTGCGGCCCGGGCCGTGCTCGTGGTGGCCGACGCCGTCAAGCCCACCTCCGCAGAAGCCATCGCGCAACTGCGTGGGCTCGGCCTCACCCCGATCATGCTGACCGGCGACAACCAGGCGGCCGCCCGTGCCATCGCCGAACAGGTAGGCATCGACGAGGTTTATGCCGAGGTGCTGCCGCAGGACAAGGTCGACGTGATCAAACGGCTGCAGAGCGACGGCGCCGTGGTCGCGATGGTCGGCGACGGCGTCAACGATGCCGCCGCACTGGCCCAGGCCGACCTGGGGCTCGCGATGGGAACCGGCACCGACGTCGCCATCGAGGCCAGTGACCTGACCCTGGTGCGCGGTGACCTGCGGGCCGCCCCGGACGCCATCCGGTTGTCGCGGCGCACGCTCGCGACCATCAAGGGAAACCTGTTCTGGGCGTTCGCGTACAACGTCGCAGCGCTGCCCCTGGCTGCGGCCGGGCTGCTCAACCCGATGCTGGCCGGCGCCGCGATGGCGTTCTCGTCGGTGTTCGTGGTCAGCAACAGTCTGCGGCTGCGCCGTTTTCGGTAGACCTCACATCCCGGGGCGCCCGGGCGTCTTCCTCCTAGTTGCGCGCAGGTCGCGACGAAAGGAGTCCGAGATGTCCGACTGTCAGAGCTCGCCGGCATGGCATTGCGAGGTGCAGAACGCGCTGGGCCGGCTCACCCTGGTCCGGAATGAAACAGGTTTGTGCGGACTGTATTTCCCGCATCACTGGTACCGGCCGAGCGCGGCCACCTTCGGGCCGCAGCGCGATCACGGCTTCGACCAGGTGATCGGTCAGCTCGACGAGTACCTGGCCGGTGAGCGCACGCAGTTCGAGCTGGCGCTGAGCGTGCACGGCGATCCGCTTCAGATTGCGGTGTGGCAGTTGGTCGCGCGCATTCCCTACGGCGTGACCACCACCTACGGGGCGCTGGCGGCCCAGATCGACGGGGCGACGGCCCAGCAGGTCGGCGCGGCGGTCGGACGCAACCCGCTGTCGATCGTGGTGCCCTGCCATCGCGTGGTGGGGCAGGGCGGCAAGCTCACCGGCTACGCCGGCGGCCTCGCCCGCAAGCGGCGACTGCTGGAACTCGAACGCGAGCATCGACACGCTGCTGTCGCCGAAACAGATCTGCCACGATGGACACCTCACGAAACTCGTCGACGGAGCGTCTACAGAGTGTGACAGTCAAACAGCCTTTCGAGACGGTGGTGTGTCGGCACGGTCCGACGGTGTTGCGGGTGTGCCGCGCCATCGTCGGGCCGGTGGACGCCGACGACGCCTGGTCGGAAACCTTCCTATCGGCGCTGAAGGCGTATCCGGACCTGGACCGCGATGCCAACGTCGAGGCCTGGCTGGTGACCATCGCCCACCGCAAGGCCGTCGACATCACCCGTGCCCGGTCGCGACGGGCGGTTCCCGTCGACGACGTGCCGGAGCCGCCGCGTCCACCGGCACCCGAGCATCACGACGACCTCATCGAGGCGCTGGATCGCCTCGCCGACAAACAGCGACACGCCGTCGCCTATCACTACCTGGCAGGCCTGCCCTACCGCGACATCGCCGAAATCCTCGGTGGCAGCGAGGCGGCCGCCCGCCGCGCCGCAGCCGACGGCGTCGCCGCGCTCCGGCGCACATTCAAGGGAGAGCTCCGATGACCAACGACGACATGATGATTCACGACCTGGCGGTACTGAAGGAGCGACTGGCTGCCGATGCGCAGCGTGACGGTGTGCTCGACATCGCCTACCGTATCGTCGACAGCCCCGTCGGGCAGCTGCTGTTGGCCGCCACCGAGCAAGGCATGGTCCGGGTGGCCTACGCCAGGGAAGATCACGACGCGGTGCTGCAGACCCTGGCCGACAGGATCAGCCCGCGCATCCTCAACGCACCGGGCCGGCTGGACCTGGCTGCCCGCGAACTCGACGAGTATTTCGCCGGGGCGCGAAGGGAATTCGACCTGCCCCTGGATTGGCGCTTGTCGGCCGGATTCCGCAGCACCGTGTTGCATCATCTGCCGGAAATCGGCTACGGCCAGACCGCCAGCTACGCCGCGGTGGCGCGCTTGGCCGGGAACCCGAAGGCGGTGCGCGCCGTCGGTACGGCCTGCGCCACCAACCCGCTTCCGGTGGTGGTGCCGTGTCACCGCGTCGTCCGCAGCGACGGCGCGATGGGTGGTTACCTCGGCGGGGTCGACGCCAAGCGGTTGCTGCTCGACTTGGAGTCCGCGGCATGAGTGCAGGGCAGTGGCGCGAGCGGGTCGAGGCGGTCGACTGGGACAGTGTGCAATCGGGTCTGGACGATGTGGGGTGTGCCCTGACCGGACCTCTGCTGGAGGCGGACGAGGCCGCCGAGATCGCCGCGCTCTATCCCGATGACACGCGGTTCCGGTCGACCATCGACATGGGCCGATACAGGTTCGGCGAGGGGCAGTATCGCTACTTCGCCGAGCCGTACCCCCGCGCCGTCACCGCCCTCAAGCACGCGCTGTATCCCAAGCTGTTGCCGATCGCTCGGGAGTGGTGGACCAGGCTCGGCCGCGACACGCCCTGGCCCGACGACTTCGAGGACTGGCTGCATCGGTGTCATACAGCCGGACAGACCAAGTCCACAGCGATCCTGCTGCGGTACGGCGTGGGGGACTGGAATGCTCTGCATCGAGATCTCTACGGCGACATGGTCTTTCCGCTGCAGGTCGTGATCAACCTGAACAATCCGGGAGTGGACCATACCGGCGGGGAGTTCCTGCTCTACGAACAGCGGCCGCGGGCCCAATCACGTGGCACGGCCGTCGTCATCCCACACGGCCACGGTCTGGTGTTCACCACGCGTGACCGCCCCGTGCGCTCGGCCCCGCACGCGAGGAGGACAAACAGGCCCAGGGGGTGGTCGGCGGCACCGGTGCGGCACGGGGTTTCGGTCGTGCGCTCCGGGGTCCGGTTCACCCTCGGACTCGTATTCCACGATGCGGCATGACAACTCGGTCCTACACCCTGCTCGGCGCAGATGGTCGCCCGTACCGCAGCGCGGTGCCGGGGACGCTGGGCGGATACCGCCGCGGCAGGATCTACGGACGGCTCGACTGCCCGTCGGCGCTGCGCGCACTGGCGGCCGGCGGGTATGTCGCGCACCGCGTCTTCTTCGCCGACGCGGCGACCGCTGCGGCCGCGGGGTACCGGCCGTGCGCGGTGTGCCTGCCCCGTGATTATCAGCGGTGGAAAGCCGGCATTGGACCGCGACAGTAGGGCACGCCACTGGCATCCTGGTGTCATGGCAAAGGAAATCGACCGGGTTCGTGCGCAGAGCGCCCTCGCGGTCATCAAGCAGCACCCGGGCATGGTGCTGTTCGCGTTGTCGCCAGTCCTCGTCGTGCTGGGTGTGGTCTGGTGGCTGATGGGCCCGGGCTGGGCCGGGCTCCTGCTGGTCGCGCTCATTCTGGTCGGCGGCGCGGCGCTGTTGCTCAAGCGGTAAGCACGCGCACTTGATCTGCGGTGTTCGCCGGTGGTGAACGCTGCTCTACCGGCAATGTAACGGTGTAATCATGTAATACATGAAGCAACATCATCAACACGGCCGCGGCGGCTGGCAACAGGCCCAGCAACCACCGGCCCACGACGCACCCGAATGGTTCGCCGGGCGGCTGCCCGACACCTGGTTCGCCGGCGACCCGACAGTTGTCGTCGACCGCGAAGAGATCACCGTCATCGGACGGTTGCCGGATCCCGCCGAGGGAGAGAGCGAGGCTAGAGCCTCCGGCCGGGCCGCCCGCTTCCGCGAAGAGACCCGCGGTGAGCGCATGCGGATCGCCGACGAGGCGCAGAACAAATTCGGCCGCAAGGTCTCCTGGGGTGTGGAGGTCGGAACCCCCGCGGAGCGAATCCTGTTCACCCACATCGCCGTTCCCGTCATGACCCGGCTCAAACAGCCCGAGCGGCAGGTGCTGGACACCCTCGTCGATGCCGGCGTGGCCCGGTCCCGCTCCGATGCACTGGCCTGGTCGGTCAAGCTGGTCGGTCAGCACACCGAGGAGTGGCTGGGCAAGCTGCGGGATGCCATGAAGAACGTCGACGATCTGCGCGCCGAGGGCCCGAACCTATAGGTTTTTCCTCCGCCGACACTACGGTTTTTCGTGCGTTTCCGACGATTTCACGCGAAAACCCGTAGTCTCGGCGAGTCTCAGGCCTGGGTCATCTCCCAGTACCGGCCGTGGCGCGCCATCAGCTCTTCGTGGCTGCCTCGTTCGACGATCCGGCCGGCGTCCATCACCAGGATCAGGTCGGCGTCGCGAATCGTCGAGAGCCGGTGGGCGATGATGAAACTGGTTCGGTCCCGGCGCAATACGTTCATCGCATGCTGGATCAGCAACTCGGTCCTGGTGTCCACCGAACTGGTCGCCTCGTCGAGCACAAGCAGCGCGGGGCGGGCCAGGAACGCCCGCGCGATCGTGATCAACTGCTTCTCGCCTGCGCTGATGCTGCCCCCGTCGTCGCTGACGCGAGTGGCGTAGCCGTCGGGCAGCGTGTGCACGAACCGGTCCACATGGGCGGCGCGCGCCGCCGCGATCACGTCCTCCTCGCCGGCATCTGGCCTGCCGTAGGCGATGTTGTCGTAGATCGTGCCGCCGAACAGCCAGGTGTCCTGCAGCACCATGCCTATCGACGACCGAAGGGATTCGCGGCTGACGGTCGAGATGTCCACGCCGTCGATGCGGATCCGGCCGGAATCCACGTCGTAGAACCGCATCAGAAGATTGACCAACGTGGTCTTGCCCGCTCCGGTCGGCCCGACGATGGCCACCGTGCTGCCCGGTTCGGCCGTCAGCGACAGGTCCTCGATCACCGGCGTGCCCGGCCGGTAGCTGAAGCCGACGTGATCGAATTCCACCCTGCCGCGGCGGATGTCGAGCCGCCGGGGTGGGTCTGGCGGCTCCTCGGCGGTGTCGAGCAGTTCGAAGACCCGCTCGGCGCTGGCCACCCCGGACTGCATGGTGTTGTACATCCCGGCGATCTGGGTGAGCGGTTGGTTGAACTGCCGCACGTACTGGACGAACGCCTGGATGCTGCCGAGGGTGATCTGCCCGGTGGCCACCTGCAGGCCGCCCACCACGGCGACGGCGACGTAGCTGAGGTTGCCGATGAACATCGTTGCGGGGGAGACCAAACCGGAGAAGAACTGTGCGGCGAAGCTCGACTGGAACACCTCGCCGTTGAGCTCGGCGAACCTCTGCCGGGCCGCGGCCTGGTGACCGAAAGTCTTGACGATGGTGAAACCGCTGTAGGTCTCTTCGATGTGGGCGTTGAGCCGCCCGGTGTTGCGCCACTGCGCGACGAACAGCCGCTGCGACCGCCGCGCGATCCAGCGGGTCACCCACAACGAGAGCGGCACCGTGATCACGGTCAGCACAGTGAGCAACGGTGAAATCGTCAGCATCATCACCAGCACGGCGAGCACTGTGAGGACCGCGCTCATGAGTTGATTGATGGTCATCGACACCGACGACGAGATGTTGTCGATGTCGTTGGTGACGCGGCTGAGCACCTCGCCGCGCTGGCGGGAGTCGAAGTAGGACAACGGCAGCCGGTGGATCTTGTTCTCGACGTCGGCACGCAGCGCGGCCATGGTTCGTTGTACGACCGCCACCAGCAGCCGGGCCTGGATCCAGACGAACAGGGCGGCAAGCAGATACAGGCCCAGGGCCAGGGCCAGGGTGTGCGCGACGGCGGTGAAATCCACGCCGTGACCGGGGATCACGTTCATGCCGGACAGCAGGTCGGCGAACGTGGTGTCACCGCGGGCGCGCGCTGCCGCGACGGCTTGGTCCTTGGTGAGGCCCGCGGGCAGCTCGCGCCCGATCACGCCGTTGAACAGCAGATCGGTGGCGTGGCCGAGAATGCGTGGGCCGATCACACCGATCGCGACGCCCGCGACACCGAGCATGATCACCGCGATCGCCGGCCCGCGTTGCGGCACCAGCAGTTTGACGAGCCGCAGCGCCGAGCCGCGGAAGTCGCGCGTGCGTTCGGCGGGCGCGGCGAGCATCGCGCGGCGCGCGGACGGGATCGTCATGAGCGCTCCCCGGCGCCCACCGACTGCGACTCGACGAACTCGGCGTACGTGGGGCAGTCGGCCAGCAGCGTGTCATGGGTTCCGACGCCGACGATGCGGCCGTCGTCGACGACGACGATCTGGTCGGCATCGATGACCGTGGAGATGCGCTGCGCCACGATGAGCACCGTCGCCCCGCTCGACACGGCCCGCAGCGCATCGCGCACCTTGGCGTCGGTGTGGACGTCGAGCGCCGAGAACGCGTCATCGAACAGGTAGATCGCGGGCCTGCGGATCACGGCCCGCGCGATGGCCAGCCGCTGCCGTTGCCCGCCGGAGAAGTTGATGCCGCCCTGGGCTACCGGCATCTGCAGTCCTTCGGGGTGGGCACGCACGAAGTCGTCGGCGGCCGCGACCCGCAGCGCCTCCCACATGTCGTCGTCGGTCAGCTCCTGTCCCGGGGCCGCGCCGTAGCTCAGGTTTTCCGCGACCGTGCCGGTGAACAGGTAACCGCGCTGCGGCACCAGGCCGATCGTCGACCAGAGGTCCTCGATGTCGCGATCGCGCACGTCGACGCCGTCGACCAGGACCGCACCTGCGGTGACGTCGTAGAGCCGGCAGATCAACGACAGCAGCGTCGACTTGCCCGATCCCGTCGAGCCGACCACTGCGGTCGTCGTCCCGGATTGTGCCGTGAATGAAACACCCTGCAGTACAGGGCGATCCGCCCCCGGATAGCTGAAGGTGGCCTTGTGCAGGGTGATTTCGCCGGTGCGGGCCAGCGGCTGCCGTGGGTGCTCGGGGCTGGTGATCGCGGGCGAGGTGTCCAGCACCTCGGTGACCCGTTCGGCGCACACCGAGGCCCGCGGAAACAGCACCAGCAAGAACGTCGCCATCAGCACGGCCATCAGGATCTGCATGAAGTAGGCCAGGAACGCGATCAGCGAACCGACCTGCATGTGGCCCGCGTCGATCCGCAGCCCACCGAACCAGATGAGGGCGACGCTGGAGACGTTGATCACCAGCGTGGTGACCGGGAGCATCAGCGCCTGCCAGCGACCGCCCTCGATCGCGGTGCCCGCCAGCGCGTCGTTGGCTTCGGCGAACCGGACCCGTTCGACGGGTTCGCGGGAGAACGCCCGGATCACGCGGATGCCGGACAGCTGGTCGCGCATCACCCGGTTGATGCCGTCGATGACGCCCTGCAGCCGGCGGTAGACGGGCATCAGGCGCTTGATGATCGTGTAGTTCGCCAGGGCCAGGGCGGGCACGCTGACCAGCAGCAGCCACGACAGGCCCGCGTCCTGGTGCACGGCCATCGCGATGCCGCCGATCGACATGATCGGCGCGGTCACCAGCATCGTGCAGGTCAGTTGTAGCAGCTGCTGGATCTGCCCGACGTCGTTGGTGGTGCGGGTCAGCAACGTCGGGGCCCCGAATCGCGCGGTCTCGGCGGCGGAGAACGTGGTGACGTGATGGAAGATCGCCGAACGCAGATCGCGCCCGAAGCTCATGGCGGCCCGCGACCCGAAGAACACCGCAGCGACCGAGCACAGCACCTGCAGCGCGGTGACGCCGAGCATCACGCCGCCCAGATCGACGATTCGACCGGTGTCGCCCTTGGCTACCCCGTCGTCGATGATCGCGGCGTTGACCGTCGGCAGATACAGCGACGCCAGAGTGCTCACCACCTGCAGCGCGGCCACGGCGGCCAGCAGCGACCGGTACGGCCGCACGTACCGCCGCAGCAGCGCCCAGAGCATCCAGCTACTGTCGCACACCGAGACGGCGCGGAACCTGTCTGGCTGCTGACCGGAAAGTGAGTTGGAAAGTCCTGGTCAATCGGCATGTCGGTGGTTGCGCTCACAGGGTGCAGCTACAGTGCATGGCGTGACTGGACGCACGACCGCCACGCGACGGACCCGCACCGCCACTCGGTTGGCAGTGCTGGCTGCCGTGGCAGTCCCGGTGTTCGCCGCCTGCTCGGGTGCCGGTGACTCGGCAGGGCCCGGCGCGTCGCAGCCTGCCTCGCCGTCCCCTTCCGCCGCGGCCAAGCACGGGCCATTCTTTCCGCAGTGCGGCGGGGTCAGTGACCAGACCATCGCCGAACTCACCCAGGTGCAGGGCTTGGTGAACACCGCGGCCAACTCGTCGGGATGCCAGTGGCTGCAGGGCGGCAGCATCCTGGGTCCGCACTTCTCGTTCACGTGGTTCCGCGGCAGCCCGATCGGGCGGGAACGCAAGACCGAGGAACTGTCGCGCACCAGCGTGGAAGACATCAACATCGAAGGACACGGCGGTTTCGTGGCCATCGGCCAGGACCCGCTGCAGAACACGTCCAACCTGTGTGAGGTCGGTATCCAGTTCAACGATGACTTCATCGAGTGGTCGGTCAGTTTCGACCAGAAGCCTTTCCCCGAACCGTGCGGCGTGGCCAAGGAGCTCGCCCGCCAGTCGATTGTGAACTCGAAATGAGCGTGCGCAGGGGTCGCAAAGGACTCGCCGTGACGGTGGCCGCGCTGGCCGTGTTCGCCGGGCTCACCGGCTGCACCCGCACGGTCGAGGGCGTCGCGGCCAAGGAGGGCTCCAGCGGCGGGCCGAGCAACAACAAGTCCGAGAAGCAGTACCCCAACCTGCTCAAGGAATGCGACGTCCTGACTCAGGACATCCTGGCCAAGACCGTCGGTGCCGACCCGCTGGACATCCAGAGCACCTTCGTCGGTGCGGTGTGCCGCTGGCAGGCGGCCAACCCGGCGGGCCTGATCGACATCACCCGGTTCTGGTATGAGCAGGGCAGCCTCGACAACGAACGCAAGGTCGCTCAGCAGCTGCAGTACGGGATCGAATCCCGCCGCATCAACGGGGTCGACTCGATCATCATGAAGCCGAACAGCCCCAACGGCGCGTGCGGTGTGGCCAGCGACGCTGCCGGTGTGGTCGGGTGGTGGGTGAACCCGCAGGCGCCGGGTATCGACGCTTGCTCCATGGCGGTCAAGTTGATGGAGCTCACGCTCAACACCAACTCCTGAGCCTCAGCGCGGTACGTGGAAGTCGACGAGCTCGGCGCCGCCGAGAGTCAGTTCGTCCCAGCCGCTGCCGGTCCGCAGCACCGCGATGGCCGACGTGGGGAATTTCAGCGAAATCTCTTGTGTCAGCGTGGTATTGCTCCCGTCGGACAATCCGAGCGCGGTCGCCGACATGGCCGGTTCGTGGCCGATCAGCAGGACCGTGGACACGTCGGTGCCGAATTGTGATTCCACGCCGTTGATCACGTCGATCACGGTGCCCGCCGTCGCGTCGTAGATGCGGTCTACGTAACGCACCGGTGCGTCGATCCCGGTGCGCGCCAGCGTCTGACGGGTACGCGTCGCGGTCGAGCACAGCACGGCGTCGATCGGCGGCAGATTGGCGCGGATCCAGTCGCCGGCCAGCGCGGCCTCCCGGATTCCGCGGGCGGCCAGCGGGCGCTCATGGTCGGCCACGCCGTCGGGGTAGTCGGATTTTGCATGGCGCAACAGCAGCAGGGTGTTGGTGCTCATCGCATGAGGTTATCGGGGATCCGGCGCTGGGCCATGCCGATCGACGTCCCCGGACTTGTCGGCGCCCCGACCTACACTCGCCTTGCTCGACGACGAACGACCCGAACGGATCAGAAAGGACGGGCTCTCGATGCGCTTTCTGCACACCGCCGATTGGCAGCTCGGCATGACCCGCCACTTTCTCAACGGTGAGGCGCAGCCACGGTATTCGGCCGCTCGCCGCGACGCGGTGGCCTCCTTGGGTGCGCTGGCAGCCCGCACGGGCGCCGAGTTCGTGGTGGTGGCAGGCGACGTGTTCGAGCACAACCAGTTGGCGCCCCGCGAGATCAGCCAGTCGCTGGAGGCCATGCGCGCCGTCGGCGTTCCGGTGTACCTGCTGCCGGGCAATCACGATCCGCTCGACGCGGCGTCGGTGTACACCAGCGCGCTGTTTCTCGCCGAGCGGCCCGAGAACGTCGTCGTCCTGGACCGGGCCGGGGTGCACGAGGTGCGGCCCGGCCTGCAGATCGTGGCCGCGCCGTGGCGGTCCAAGGCGCCGACCACCGACCTGACCGGTGATGTGCTCGCCGACCTGCCCGCCGATGGCGTGACTCGCATTGTGGTCGGCCATGGCGGGGTCGATGTGCTCGACCCGGACAAGGACAAGCCGTCGCTGATCCGGCTGGCCGCCGTCGAGGCCGCGGTGGCGCGCGGGGCCGTGCACTATGTAGCGTTGGGGGACAAGCACTCTCGCACCGAGGTCGGGTCGACGGGGCGCGTGTGGTACTCGGGCGCACCCGAGGTCACCAATTATGACGACATCGAATCCGATTCCGGCCATGTGCTTCTCGTCGACATCGATGAAGAGGACCCGCAGCGGCCGGTTCGGGTCGGCTCGGAACGGGTGGGCCGCTGGCGCTTCGTCACGCTGCGCCGTGACGTCGACAGCGACCGCGAGGTGGCCGATCTCGACATCAACCTGGATCAGCTGGGCGACAAGGAACGTACCGTCGTGCGGTTGGCGCTGACGGGCTCGCTCACGGTGACCGCCAAGGCAGACCTCGACGCCTGCCTGGACAAGTACGCCCGGTTGTTCGCGGCACTGACCGTGTGGGAACGGCACACCGACATCGCGGTGCTGCCCGCCGACGGTGAGTTCGACGATCTGGGTATCGGCGGGTTCGCCGCAGCGGCGGTCGACGAACTGGTCGCCACCGCGCGGTCTGACGCCGACGGCGCCGAGGACGCGCGGGCCGCGTTGGGTCTGCTGCTGCGGTTGGTCGACACCAAGGGTTCCGATGGGCCGCTTGCGCGAAGAGCAAAGGGAGTGGCGTGAAACTGCACCGGCTCGTCCTGACGAATTACCGCGGAATCACTCACCGCGAGATCGAGTTTCCCGATCACGGGGTGGTGGTGGTCAGTGGCGCCAACGAGATCGGCAAGTCGTCGATGATCGAGGCGCTGGATCTGCTGATCGAGGCCAAGGACCGCTCGACCAAGAAGGACGTCAAGCAGGTCAAGCCCACCCATGCCGACGTCGGCGCCGAGGTGACCGCCGAAATCTCCACCGGGCCATACCGGTTCGTGTATCGCAAGCGGTTCCACAAGCGCGCCGAGACCGAGCTGACGGTGCTGGCACCCAGACGCGAACAGCTCAGTGGCGACGAGGCCCACGAGCGGGTACTGGCCATGCTGAACGACACTTTGGACACCGCGTTGTGGCAGGCGCAGCGGGTTCTGCAGTCGGCCCCGACCGCGCCGGTGGACCTTTCGGGTTCGGACGCGCTGGCTCGGGCGCTGGATGTTGCTGCGGGCCAAGCAGTTTCGTTGTCCGGGGACGAGCCGCTGCTCGTCGAGCGCATCGACGCGGAGTACGCGCGGTACTTCACCGGCACGGGCCGCCCGACCGGCGAATGGGCTGCGGTGATCAAGCGCCTGGCCGAAGCCGACCAGGAGGTGGCCCACCGCGCGGCCGCGGTGGCTGAGGTCGACGACGCGGTGCGCCGGCATGCCGAGTTGACCACGGAGGTGAGCCTCCTGGCTGAGGAGCGGACCCGGGCCACGGTACGGCTGACCGCGGCCCGAACCGCTGCCGAGGCTGTTGCGGCGCTGACCGCGCAGCTCAAGGAGGCCGAGGTGGTGGCCGCTGCCGCCAAGGCCACCCATGCGGCGTCGACTGCGGCACTCACCGAGCGCCGCCGGTTGCGCGCCGACATCGACGAGCGCACCGCGGCCATCGCCGAGCTCACGGCTGCTGTCACGGCCGCCGCGGCGGACGCCGAGACGGCGCACGAGGTCCATGAGGCCGCCGAAGACGCCGCCGAACTGGCCCAGGCAGTGGTACGCGACCGCGCCGACCGGGTCGACGCTGCGCGCGCGACAGTCGATCGGCTCGCTGCGCGCGAGGAGGTCGAGCGGCTGGCCACCCGGCTGGGTCGCATCGACACCGCGCAACGCGAATGTGACCGGATCGGCCGGGAACTCGCGACGATCATCCTCGACGAGACGGCGATGCGGGCCATCGAGACCGCCGCGGTCGCCGTCGAACGTGCGGCCGGGCAGGACGAACTCGCCTCGGCGCGTATCGAACTCGTCGCGGCCACCGATGTCGCGGTGCGGGTCGGTGGAGCCGAGGTGGCACTCGACGCCGGCGCGCAGTGGTCGGTGCGCACCACCGCGCCGACCGATGTCGAGGTGCCGGGTGTGCTCACCGTGACGGTGCTACCGGGCACCCCCGCAGCCGAGACCAGGGCCAAGCTCACCGCGGCACAGGGTGTGCTGGCTTCTGCGCTGGCGGGCGCCGGGGCCGCCGACGTCGCCGCCGCACGGGCGCTCGACGAACGCCGCCGCGAGCTCATCGGGGCCAGGGACCGGGCGCGGGCCACGGTGGACGCGTTGACCGGCGATGACCAGATACCCGCGCTGCGGGCGCGCCTGGCGGGCCTGAGCGCCGACCAGCCCGCCGAAGCGGCACTCTTCGACCTTGATGGCCCTGCCGACATCGCCACGGCCAGAACGGAACTCGATGCGGCGGTCGCGGCTCACCGGCAGGCGGTCATCGACGCGGAAACCCATCGCAAGGTAGCCAACGCGGCCGCGCGGAAGCTCGCGCAAGCAACCACAGGCGCCACAGTGCTGCGCGAGAAGCTCGCCGCGGCACAGGCCGAATTGACCGTGGATACGGGTCGTCTCGCCGCGCAGCGCGCCACCGTCGGAGACGACGAGCTGGCGGTGGCAGCGCAGGCCGACGGTGACCGGGCCGCGTCGGCCGCCGCTGCGGTCACGGCGTTGAGCAGCGAACTGGCTAGCAGCACACCGGATCTCGTGAATGCCGAACTGGCCGCGGCAGTACGCGCTGCCGAAGAACTCGGAGCCCGTCACGATGCGGCGGTCGACGGCTTGCGTGAGGTCGCGGCCCAATTGAAGGTGTACGGCACCGAGGGCCGCAAGGGACAGCTTGACGCCGCCGAGACCGAACGCGAGCATGCCGCGGCGCAGTACCGGCAGGTGCATCGCCGGGCCCGGGCCGCCGAGATGTTGCGCTCGGTGATGAGCAGGCACCGCGACGCCACGCGGCAGCGCTACGCCGACCCGTTCCGGCTCGAAGTGCAGCGCCTCGGTCGGCTGGTGTTCGGTGAGGACTTCGACGTCGATGTCGACAGCGAGCTGCGGATCTGTACCCGCACGGTGTCGGGCCGCACGGTGCCGTACGAGTCGCTCTCGGGCGGTGCCAAGGAGCAGTTGGCCATCGTGACGCGGCTGGCAGGCGCAGCGCTGGTGGCCAAGGAGGACAACGTGCCGGTCATTATCGACGATGCGCTCGGGTTCACCGACGCCGCGCGGCTGGTGAAGATGGGCGCGGTGTTCGATGCGGTGGGCGGCGACGGTCAGGTGATCGTGCTGACCTGCAGCCCGCAGCGCTACGCAGGCGTGGGCGGCGCCCACCACATCGAGTTGTGACGCACATGGTTCACCTGCGCTGTAGGTATTCCATGGCGATGGCACGCAATCGGTGTCGATCGAAGCTGTCCCCGTGGCCCGGATGCACAACGCTGACGTTCAGTTCGATCAGCCGCTTCATGGTGATGCGGTAGTCAGGGATGTTCGAGCCGACGCAGTTGTCGATGAGGATGTCGTCGTACACCACGTCACCGGAGAACAGTGTGCCGTTTGCCTCGTCGAACAGCCCGACGCTGGACGGTGTGTGACCGGGCAGGTGCATCGCCGTGAAGGAACGGTCACCGAGATCTATCCGCATACCGTCACTGAGCCATACGATCTTCGGTGCCGGCTGCAGGCGGTAGTCGCCCGGCACGTAATCCGAGCGGGGTAGGGCGTCCAGCAGTGTTGGGCCGTCGATCCCGAAATCTTCGGCGTTGATACCCAGTTCAGCTGTCAATGTATGCGGGCACAGGCTTCCCGGCGGAGGTGCGTGAAACGGTTCGCCGGGATGTGCCCAGCAGCAATCGAATTCATGGGCGCCGCCCATGTGGTCCAGATGGGCATGAGTCAACACCACGACTGGATCGCGTTCGAACAACTGCGGTAGGTGAGTACGTAGCGAGGCAACGCCGAGACCGGTGTCGACGACGAGGTCGCGATCTCGGCCGCGCAGGTGCCATATGTTTGCGCGGAGCAGATCGTGAACGTATGGTTCGTCGATTCGATCGAGGGTCGGTGTCACCGCGCGCGTGCGAAACCATGGCCGGGCCAACGGAAGTTGCCGGTTCACTGGACACCGGGGTAGCAGCGCTTCGTGACGATGAGGTAGACGCACGCGGAGACGAGCGGGCCGACAATCCAGGACAGGTCCGCGCCACCCAGTGCGCCGGCGAGCGGCCCGGCGAATTCGTTGTTCTGGACGAACAACGCGGCGGCCACTGCGCCGGCCAGAAACGCTGAGATGCCGGCGATATTGAAGCCGCGGGTGTACCAGGCGACGCTGTGGCGGCTCACATCGTTGAGCGAGATGCCGTCATAACGGTTGTGCCGCAACCACTGATCGGTGACGTAGATGGCGACGGACGGACCGACCAGAAGGATGCTCGATTCGAGGATTCCGCTGAGCGCACTGGTGAAATCGGAGACGAACAGCGCATAGCAGGCGAGCGCAGTGCCGAGTAACCCGTCGAACAGCACGGTTACCGAACGGGGCAACGCGATACCGACGGCTTGTAGGTACAGCCCGGACGAATACATGGTCAGCACGTTGTTGGCCATCGAACCGACAACGATCACCAGCAGAAAGACCGGATAGAACCAGGACGGCACGATATTGGCGAGATTGGTTTGCGCATCGGCCATGTCGATGACGGTCCCCGCCAGCACGCCAACCACTCCCAGCGCGACGGAGGGGATGAACCCTCCCAGCGCGGTCCAGATCGCCACAGCCCGCGCTGAGGTGTTGGTGGGCAGGTACCGGGCGTAATCAGGGCTTACCCCCCACGACAGAGGTGCTGCCGCGATGATCGCGGTTCCCGCGGCCATTGTCGCCCACATCGGGCCTGAGCTTGTGTCGGGTCGGTGGGCCCAATCGGCCTGCGCCACTACGAATATGCCCAACACGATCATCACCCCGGCCAGGATCACCGTGAACACGCCGCTCATTCGCATGATGGTCGCGTGGCCGTAGACACTGATCACGAGTGTGACTCCCGCGATCACTACGACAATGGCCACCCGCACTGGTACAGGTAGAGATACGCCCGCAGCTTCGACTACCGCGTATCCGGCCAGTGCGCCGACACAGAGGTTGATGGCTTCGTACGCGATGAATACCGGCCACTGGACGATTCCGAGGTTCAGCCTGTTGCCCGTGATCCCGTACATCGCTCGCATGATGACGCTGCTCGGCGCGCCCGCTGCGGGACCACTGGTGGCCATCACCCCGATTGCGAACCAGAACAGGTTGCCCACCACAACCACAACCGAGGCTTGCCAGACGTTCAGGCCCGACACCGTCAGCACTCCGCCCAGAACTATGTACAGGTAGTTGATGTTGGCGGCGGCCCACACTTTGAACAGGTCCCGAGGCCTGCCGTGACGTTCCTCTGCCGGGATGAAATCGATGCCTCGGGTCTCCACCCTGCCGACGTCGTCGGTGGCCACCTCCCGCTCGCGCATACCGTCCGCCATCCTCGCAGCCTCCTTGTTGGTGCTCACGCCAATAATTATTGGTGTGAAGGACAATAAGCCCTTGACGCTCCGTTGTCATCGGATCGCGGGTGTTAACGTCGGGGCATGAGTGTCACCGCGGCTGCTTCGCGTCCGCGCCGTAAGCCTCCTGAAAAGCGACGGGGCGAGATAGCCGAGGCCGCCGGGCAGATCGCCCAGGAGCTTGGTCTGGCCCAAGTGACCGCCAAGCGGGTGGCCGAGGAGGTGGGCGTTTACCCGGGTCTGGTCAGCCACTATTTTCGTTCGGCCGACGAGCTCGTTGCGGCGGCATTCGCGGCGGTGAACGAACGGCGCCGCGAGGTGTTGGCCGCGAAGGTGGCCGCGGAGTCGGACGGTCCCACGGCTGAGTTGCGGATGTTCCTGCACGAGGCCATCGCGGCGGACCACGACTCCGTCGCATTGCTGTGGCTCGATGCCTGGCGCGAATGCCGACGTCGACCGGTGCTGCAGCAGGAGGTCATCCGGCAGATGGAGATCGACATTGCGAACCTGACCGACGTGGTCGCGCGCGGTGTGGCGGACGGTGAATTTGTCACCGATGATTGCGCCGCGGCGGCGATGCGCATCCTGGCCATGATCGACGGCACGTTCGGTCAAAGCGCTGTGCGCACAGCACTGGCCGGGACGTCCTTGGTGAACTACCCGGTTGTCACCGAAATGCTGTTCCGCACAACAGAACAGGAACTGCGGCTGGACGCAGGCGCTCTCAGCTAGCGGTATGCCCCGTACGTCGGCAACCTGGCCTGCGTGGGCCCGGGCGCTCTAGACTCCGCGACGTGGAAGCTGACTACATCGTCGTGGGCACCGGTTCGGCCGGTGCCGTGGTGGCCAACCGGCTCAGCGCCGACCCGGGTGTCTCGGTGTTGGTCCTGGAGGCCGGCCCGCGCGACCGCAACAAGTTCATCCACATCCCCGCGGCATTCTCGAAGTTGTTTCGCAGCAACGTCGATTGGGACTACCTGACCGAACCGCAGGAAGAACTCGACAACCGCAGGATCTACTGGCCGCGCGGCAAGACCCTCGGCGGCTCGTCGTCGATGAACGCCATGATGTGGGTGCCGGGATTTCCCGCCGATTACGACGAGTGGGGCGACCACGCGGGCGCTGACTGGAGCTACGCAGGCCTGCAGAAGTACCTGACCCGCCTCGAAGCCGGGCCGTTGATGATCTCGCCGCAGCGCAGCCCGAGGAGCTCGACGGCGTCGTGGCTGGCGGCTGCAGCGGAGTGCGGCCACGTGGGCTTCTGTCAGACCAGGGTGACCCAGCGCCGCGGGGCTCGGTTCAGCACCGCGGACGCCTACCTCAAACCGGTTCTGCACCGGCCGAATCTGAGCCTTCTCACCGAATCGACCGCGACCCGACTGGTTTTCGCCGGTGATCGCGTCATCGGCGTGGAATTCGACAAGGCCGGGGTCCGCGACACCGTGACGGCACGCCGTGAGGTGATTTTGTGCGGCGGTGCGATCAACTCACCGCAGCTGCTCATGCTGTCCGGAATCGGTGATCGCGATCAGTTGCAGCAGCACGGCATTCAAGTGCGGCACCACGCTCCGGGTGTCGGGGCCAATCTCCTCGACCACCTGGTGGTGCCGCTGGGCTTCGAGGTAGCCGACGACAGCCTGTTCGCCGCAGAAAAGCCGGTGGAGCTCCTCAACTACCTGCTGCGCCGGCGCGGCATGCTGACCTCGAATGTCGGTGAGGCGTATGGCTTTGTGCGCAGCACACCGGAACTCGACCTGCCCGATCTCGAGTTGATCTTCGCGCCCGCACCCTTCTTCGACGAAGGCATCGGCGATCCGTACGGACATGCCGTCGTGATGGGACCCATCTTGCTCAAACCGCGCAGCAGCGGCACCATCACCTTGCGCTCGGCCGACCCGCTGGCCAAGCCCGTCATCGACCCGCGGTACCTCACCGACGAAGCCGACCGCACGGCGTTGATGGCAGGGCTACGCATATGCGCCGAGATCGCGGGCGCGGCAGCCCTGCGCGGGGTGATCGGCAAGCTGGCCCGTCCGCTGAACGCGACGACGCTCGACGACGAGACACTGCATCGAGCGCTGAACTCGTTGGCGCACACGCTCTATCACCCGGTCGGCACCTGCCGGATGGGCCTCGATGAGGACAGCGTCGTCGACCCGCACCTGCGCGTGCGCGGGGTGCAGGCGTTGCGGGTCGCCGACGCGTCGGTGATGCCAAGTCTGATCCGGGGACACACCCACGCCCCCAGCGTGCTGATCGGGGAGAAGGCGGCCGAGCTGATCGCGGGCTGACGTGTTTGGCCGCCATTGGTGTGGGTATTTACGGGGGGTCTGCTGACACAGGTTGGAGGCTGCCATGGAGAGCCGCACGAAGATGTTCGGCCACGCCATTCATCCGATGTTGATCCCGTTCCCGCTGGGACTGCTCGCGACGGCCGTGGTGTTCGACATCATCTGGTTGATCAGCGACCGGCCGCCGTTCACCGCCGCCGCGGCGTTCGCGATCGCGGCGGGAATCATCGGTGGTGCAGTGGCTGCGCCGTTCGGCTGGATCGATTGGTTCAAGATTCCCGCGGGCACCCGCGCCAAACGCGTCGGCTTGGTACACGGCCTTGGCAACGGTGTGGTGCTGGTGCTCTTTGCCATCAGCTGGCTGCTGCGCCTGGGCGCCGAGGCCTGGGTCCCCACCAATTGGGCGCTGGCATGCAGTTTCCTCGCTGTCGTGCTGGCGGTCGGCACGGCGTGGCTCGGTGGTGAGCTGGTGGAGCGGCTGGGCATCGGTGTCGACGAAGGGGCCAACACCGATGCGCCGAGCTCGCTGAGCCACCGGCACGTCACCACCTGAGTGGGGGAGTGCCCGTCAGAAGTAGGCGTTGGCCGGAACCGGCGTGCCGTGCAACAGGTTCTGACCGATCACGCGGGCCTTGTAGACGACCGGGTTGTGCAGCGTGATGGTGCGGATGTTGCGCCAGTGCCGGTCCAGGTTGCGTTGCCGGCTCGCTGCGGACGCGCCGCCGAGTTCCAGCAGCCGGGTCGCGGCTTCGGGTGCCACGTCGTCGAGGTGGACTTTGACCTTGGCGACCTTGAGCTGGGCTTCCTCGGCAAGCCGCGCATCGGGCACGCCGTCGACAGCGGAGTCCGTCGCCGCGCCGATCGCCGCCGCAGCGTCCAGCACTGCCGCCCGCGCCACGTATGCGGTGCTGGCCAGCACGCCGAGCTGGCGTTGCAGCAGCGGATCCTCCGTCGGCCGTTCGGTCAGCGCGTGGCTGAAGTTGCGCTCGCGCGACCGCAGTAGCGCTACGCCGTCGTCGACCACGTTGGCCAGGATCCCGGCCACCACCGCGTGGATGAACAGCTGCAGCGACGCGTACTGCACGGTCGGGGCCGCTTCGGCGTCGTACGGGGTGTCGGAGAGCACCTCCTCGGCGGCGACGGCTACGTCATCGAAGCTCGTGGTGCCGGTACCGGTGCGCCGCTGACCGAAACCGTCCCAGTCATCGACGATGCGGACCCCGTCGCGGTCGGCCGGGATCACCACGTTGGCGACCGAGTCGTGATCGGTGGTGGCGGTGACGGTGAGGTAATCGGAGAACAGGGTGCCGGTGCTGTAGTACTTCTCACCGGTGAGCAGGTAGCCGCCGTCTTGGCCGGGTAGCAGCCGGGTGTTGAACACCAGGCTGCCCACGGCGAGGGAACCCTTCTCGCTGAACGCATTTCCGAAGATCTTGCCGTCGGCCACCTTCGCGAGCCAGCGCTGCGAGGCGGGGTCGTCGGCGGTGCGCAGCCGCTCTTCGGTGAACCAGAAATGCGTCCGGAAGATGTGCGCCACAATCGGATCCGCTTGTGCCACGTCTATCACTGCCGAAAACAGTTGGGGCACGGTCAATCCGGATCCGCCGAGCGACTCGGGCAGGCGCAGCGTGCCGAAGCCGGCTCGTTTGAGCGCGGCCACCTGATCGAATGGGTTTTCATCGTTGAGGTCTCGGTCCTTGGCGCCTGCGGCAACCTTGGCCAGTAGTTCGGTCCACTCGGGCGTTCCGGGAAGGATGCGCGTCGGGTTCTCAAGGGTCGTCATGGCACCGTTTGTACCGACGCCCCGGCATCGCAGGCACGGCTTTGGATCAGCGGGAACCGAACGCGGCACAATGGACCGCGATGACGATGAACGCGAAGCGTCGGCGCAGGCACGACAAGCTCGCCGCGCAACCCGGCGTCCGTGCGGTCCGGCGGCCGGTCACCCCGGGCGGCGATGAGCACTTCAACCTCTATTACGTGCGGTCCGGCCGCAAGTCCGCACATCCTGTGGTGATCATCCCGGGTGGGCCGGGTGTCGCGTCGGTGCAGTCCTACCAGGGGCTGCGGCGCCACGCCGCGGCCGCGGGGGCCGATGTCATCATGGTCGAGCATCGCGGCGTCGGGATGTCGCGGCACACCGACTCCGGTGCGGACCTGCCGCCCGCTGCCATCACCATCGACCAGGCCGTCGACGATCTCGCCGCGGTGCTCGACGACGCCGGGGTGGCCACCGCGACGTTCTACGGCACCTCGTACGGCACCTACCTCGCATCGGGCGTCGGCGTGCGTCATCCCGAGCGCGTCGAGGCGATGGTCCTCGATTCGCCGCTGCTGTCCACTGGGGACATCGACGCCATGCGCAGCGCCATCCGCGGCCTGCTGTGGGACGGCTCGGATCCGCAGGCCTCGGAACTCGCTCCCAAGGCTCGCGCGCTGATCGAGGCAGGCGTGTTCGGTGCCGCGGGTGGTCAGGTCGCCGGAACCCTGTACGGCTACGGTGGTGCGGCTCTGCTGGACCGCCAACTCGACCTGTTGTTGGGCGGGCACACCTTGGTGTGGTCGGCGCTGAGCCGACTGGGCCGGATGGCGACCCGAAAAGTGCCGTACCGCAACGAGTCCGATCTCGTCGGCCGGATCGCATTTCGCGAGTTGAACTACGCGGGTGTGCCCGACGGACTGCCGCTCGACCCGGCGCTGGACCCCCACCTCGGTGGGCACCCGGGGCGCTACGAGCCGTTCGATGCCGAGCCCTATGACCTGGTGACCGAGATGCCGAAGTTCGGGTGGCCCACCGTCGTCATCTCCGGGGGCCGCGACCTCACCACGCCACCGGCGATCGCCGAACGTATCGCCACGCTGGTGCCCGAAGCCGTCCTGGTATCGATGCCGACCGCCGGCCACAGCGTGCTCGACAGCCGCGAACGTGCCGCGCTGGCAGTGATCGACGCCGTCCGCAACGGGGCGGCGGAACAACTTTCGGCGATCGCCCCAGAACTTGATGCGTTGCCGGGACGGCCCGGCCTTCGGCTGGCCATGTCCGCGATCGCGGCGGCGGCCGCGTGCGAATCGGTGCTGCCGGACCGCGCGCCTACTTCATGAAGCCGATCTTGGTGTAGTCGAGGTCGCCGAGACCGGCCGGGCCGAAATTGGCCAGATTGCTGCGCAGTGCGATGTTTCCGGGCGACTGGAACAGCGGCAGGCTGAACACCTCGGCGAACAGCATCTTGTCGAGCTCGTTGGCCAGCGTCCGTGCCTTGTCGGGGTCCAATTCCCGCAGCGTCTCCTCGATCTTTGCGTCGATCTCGGGGCTGCCGATCTTGCCGAAGTTGCTCGCGCCGTTCTGGGTGTAGATCTGGGTCAGCGATCCCAGCGGGAACGCGTCGCCTTGGAATCCGAACTGCGCAATGTCGAAGTCGCCCTTGTTGATGTAGTTGGTGAAGAACCCGCTGCCGGGCTTGGTGTCGATGACGAGGTTCACGCCGATCTGCGCGAGGGTGTTCTGGGCGATCTGCGCGACCTGACGGGTACTGCCCGCGTCATAGAGCACATCGCGGATCACCAGCTGCTTGCCGTCCTTCTCCCGGAACTGTCCGTTGAGCTTCCACCCCAGGGCGTCCAGTTCGCTCTTGGCCTTCTCGGGGTCGAACGCCACCTCGGCGCTGTTGTCCTGGTAGCCCTTCTGACCGGCGACGTAGATGTGGTTGTTCAGGGGCACCGGATTGTCGGTGAGACCGCGCTGGGTGATGTTGGCGATAGCTTGCCGGTCGATGCCCTTGGCCACCGCCTGCCGCAGCGCTTTGTCGGCCAGGATGGCCCCGGGCGCGCCGTTGAACGTGAAGTGATACCAGCTGGCGCTGGGCGCGCGCCGGATGGAGATCCCCGGGGTGTTGCGCGCGATGGTCAGCTCGTCGAGCGACGTCGTTCCGGTGGCGTCGATGGCGTTGTTCTGCAGCGCCGGGATGCGCGCGGCGTCGTCCAACACCGAATAGGTGATGCTGTCCAGCAGCGGCGGGGTGCCCCACCATTTCGGATTGCGCGTCAAGGTGATTCGCTGCGCACCCCGGTCGATGTTGGACACGATGAACGGGCCCGCGGACGGCCCTGGCCCGTTGAGCTGGCCCTTGTTGAAAACCTCAGGGTTGGCAGTCATGCTCTTGGGCGACAGCATGCCGTTACCGGCGAACATGCCCTTCCAGTCCGCATACGGCTCGGCGAACGTCATGACAGCCTGCCGGTCGTCGACCCCGCGGGTGACCGACGCGACCCGTTCGCTGCCGTTGGGCGCGGCGATCACGAACGCGGGGTTCTTCCCGTTGGTCGCGTCGATCTGCGACTTGATGTCTTCCCAGGTGATCGGGGTGCCGTCGGACCACACGGCCTTTGGGTTGATTGTGTAGGTGACCACCTGCGGGTTCTTGGAGGTCAGTTCGACATTGGTGAAGTAGTCGGTGTTGACCGTCGTCGTACCGTCGGGGGCGACGGTGAAGGCCCGGGGCAGCGTCGGCCTGGCCAATGCGGCATTGTCGACGGTGTTGCCGTCCAGGTGCAGCGTGTTGAAGTTCGACGGGAACTCGGTGAGCGCCAGCCGCAGATTGCCGCCCTGCTTGAGGTTGGCAACATCCTGCGGATTGACGTCGCTGGTGGTCCCGACCTCCGCGTTGCCGCCGGCCGAGGGGACCTGACGATCACCCCCTGAGCATGCGGTCAGCGTGAGTGCGGTGGCGAGGGTGGCGATGGCGAGGCGACGCAGGTTCTTCCCGTTCACCCCGCCGATGCTAGATGCAGCAACGCGCGCTCGGGGGCATGACCCGCTCAGCGCGGCTGGGGCTGTGGCACCGCCGACAGCAGCCGCTGGGTGTACTCGTGGGCCGGGTTGGCGAAAACGATGTCGCAGGAACCCTGTTCGACGATCGTGCCCTTGTACATCACGGCGACGTCATGCGCAAGGTGTTTGACCACCGACAGGTCATGGGAAACGAACAGGTAGGACAGGCCGAATTCGTCCTGCAGATCGAGCAACAAATTGATGATGCCTGCCTGGATCGACACGTCGAGTGCCGACACGGGTTCGTCGAGCGCCAGGATCTTCGGCTGCAGTGCCAGCGCACGGGCGATGCCGATGCGTTGCTTCTGCCCGCCCGAGAATTCCGCCGGGTAGCGGCTGGCATCGGCACGCCGCAGGCCCACGATCTCCAGCAGCTCGGCCACGCGTTCGTCTGTGCGCTGCTTGTCGAAACCGTTGGCGGACAACGGTTCTGCCAATACATCGAAAACCGGGAGGCGAGGATCGAGAGAGGCAACCGGGTCCTGGAAGACCACCTGCAGGTCGGTGCGCACGGCGCGGCGCGTGTGGCGGTCAAGCGCCGCCACGTCGGTGCCCAGCATCTCGATCGAACCTGATTGCGGGGCAGCAAGGTTCAGGATCTGGTGCAGTGTGGTCGATTTACCGGAACCGGATTCGCCGACGATGCCCAAGGTGCGGCCCTGGCGCAGCTCGAAGCTGATGTTGTCCACCGCGCGGACCTCGCCGACCTGGCGACGGAACACCACGCCCTTGGTGAGCTTGTACGTCTTGGCCAGGTCCTGCACCCGCAGCACCACCGGTGCGTCGGTCGGCGGTGCCTCAGCGCGGGCGGTAGGCACGTGGTAGAGGTCCGCGGCGCTGCGGCCGTGCACGTCGTCGGTGCGGATGCACGCCGCCAGGTGGCCTGTGAGCCCAGGGTCCTCCCCGCGTGCGGTGCCGGACACCGCCACCAATTCCGGCTCGGCGTCCCGGCATTCGTCGATTGCCAGCGGACACCGGGGCGCGAACGGGCAGCCCTGCGGTGTCACGGTCAACGACGGCGGTGAACCGGGGATGGGCACCAGCCGGGTGCCCTGGGCGGCGTCCAGCCGGGGCACCGAGCCGAGCAGGCCGACCGTGTAGGGCATCCGCGCGTCGCGGTACAGCTCGCCGACGCTCGCGTCCTCGACCGCGCGCCCGGCGTACATCACCAGCGCCCGGTCGGCAAACTCGGCGACCACCCCGAGATCGTGGGTGATGATCAGCACGCCCGCCCCGGTGACATCCCGTGCGGTTTTCAGCACGTCGAGAATCTGGGCCTGCACGGTGACGTCCAACGCCGTCGTGGGCTCGTCGCAGATCAGCAGATCGGGATCGTTGGCGATGGCGATGGCGATCACCACGCGCTGGCGTTCGCCGCCCGACAGTTCGTGGGGGAACGCGCGGGCCCGTCGCTCGGGTTGCGCGATGCCGACCAGCTCCAGCAACTCGACGGCCCGCGCACGGGCGGCCCGTCGCCCCAGCTCGCGGTTGTGCACCTCGAGAGCTTCGGCGATCTGGTCGCCCACCGTGTAGACCGGGGTCAGCGCCGACATCGGGTCTTGGAAGACGGTGCCGATGGTGTTGCCGCGGATCTTCGACATCTGCGCGTCGGAGCGCCCGAGCAGTTCCTCGCCGCGCAGTCGCACCGATCCGGAGACCTCGGCGAACTCCGGTAGCAGGCCGACGACCGACATGGCGCTGGCCGATTTGCCTGCGCCGGATTCGCCGACCAGGGCCACCACCTCACCGGCGTCGACGTGGAAGCTCACGCCGCGCACGGCGGCGACCGGGTCGGCGTCGGTCGGGAACGTCACCGTCAGGTCGGTGACCTCGAGCAGCGTCATCGGCGCTTCTTCCGCCGCCGCAGCCGGCCGCTGCCCGGATCGAGGGCATCGCGCAGGCCGTCGCCGGCGAGGTTGGCGCACAGGATGATCAGCACCAGGACCCCGGCGGGGAACAGGAACACCCACGGGAACGTCGTCGCCGATTTCGTGCCGTCGGCGATCAGCGTTCCCAGCGACACGTCAGGCGGCTGGATACCGAAACCCAGGAAGCTCAAGCCTGTTTCGGCCAGGATCGCGACGCCGACATTGAGCGCGGCATCGATGATCAACAGCGACGCCACATTGGGCACGATGTGGCGCACGATGATCCGCCAACTGCGAACACCCATATACCGTGCGGCGACCACGAATTCACGTTCCCGCAGAGTCATCGTCATACCGCGCACGATGCGGGAGCTGATCATCCAGCTGAACAGTGAGAACAGGATGATCAGCCAGAAGACGCGGTCGGACTGGCCCAGTCGCGGCGTGACGATGGCGATCAGGATGAAGCTGGGCACCACCAGAAGCACGTCGACCACCCACATCAGCGCCCGGTCGCGCCAGCCGCCGAAATACCCTGCGATCGATCCGACCGTCGCGGCGATGACCGTCGAGATGAGCGCCACGCAGACGCCGATCAACATGGATTTCTGCATGCCGCGCAGGGTTTGGGCCAGCAGGTCCTGACCCAGTGCGTTGGTGCCGAACCAGTGCGTGGTCGACGGCGGTGTCTGCAGCGCGTAGTAATCGAGGTCGGTGTAGTTGTACGGCAGCAGCGGGGGCAGGGCGTAGCAGCCGACGAACATCACCGCCAGCACCACCAGCGCTGCCACGGCAGGCTTGTTGCGCATGAACCTGCGGAACACGAGTGTGCGCCGGGTGGCGAACTCCTCGGTGTGCAGGCCCGAACGCGCTGCGGTAGCGGAGGTATCGGTCACGTCACCCGCACTCTCGGGTCCAGCGCCGCGTAGATAACGTCGGACAGCAGACCGGCCAGCAGCACGACGGAGCCGGTGAACACCGTGATGGCGGCGATGATGTTGGTGTCCTGGGTGGCGATGCCCTGCACCACCCACTCGCCCATGCCGTGCCAACCAAAGATCTTCTCCACGAAGACCGCTCCGGTGACCAGTCCCGCGACGCCGTAGGCGAACAGTGTCGCCATGGGGATGAGCGCGGTGCGCAGGCCGTGTTTGAACAGGGCCTGCCGCCGCGTCAGCCCCTTGGCCCGCGCGGTGCGGATGAAGTCCTGGCCGAGCACGTCGAGCATGGCATTGCGTTGGTAGCGGCTGTATCCGGCGATGGCCGACAGGGCCAGCGTGAAGGTCGGCAGTGCGAGATGCTGCAGCCGGTCGGCGAACTGGTTCCAGCCGCCACCGACGGCGTCGGGTGAGGTCTCCCCGGTGTATTCGAAAAGCCGCACTCCCAGAATGGAATTCACGTCGAGCGCGGCCAGGATCAGCAGGTTGGCGATGACGAAGGTCGGCGTGCTGATCACCAGCAGGGACAGCAGCGTGATGACGCGATCGGAGAGCCGGTACTGCCGGATGGCGCCCCACGCACCGACGACGACGCCGATCACGGTGCCAAGCACCGATCCGATGACCAACAGCCGCAGGCTGACACCGATGCGGCGCCACAGTTCGTCGGACACCGGCTGGCCGGTCACCGTGGTGCCGAAGTCGCCACGCACAGCGCCTGCGGCCCAGTGCGCGTAGCGAATCGGGATGGGCTTGTCGAGACCGAGCTCGGCAGCCTTGGCGTCGATGGTCGACTGCGGCGGGCGCGGATTGCGCTGCAGCAGGCTGTCGAGTGGCTCGAACGTGTACGAGGTCAGGGTGAACGTCAGAAACGACGCCAGCGCCAGCAGCACGATGTAGTTGAGCAGCCGGCGCGCCAGGAAGCGCGTCATCCGGTTGGTCCCTGCTGCATGGCACACACAGTAGAAGAGGCGAGGCGCAACCGTACTGAACCTGTCGATCCGGCGCGCCAGTAACCGCCTGGTTGGGAATTTCCAGCGCGGGCTCAGCGTCTTCATAGTTGTTGCGGGTTCACTGGGTGCTACCTGGCGATTTCGCCAACGCTGACTGAATGAGATCAATCAAGGGGCGATGTCATGACCATCGGAAAACCTCAGAACGTGAAATTCATCGCTGCGATGGCCGGGGGCGCCGCGGTTGTCGCCCTCGGTGCATTGGGCCTGCTCGGCCACGAGCAGTCGTCCGCCGTCGCGACCAGCACCATGAACCTCGGGGCGACGGTCACCGAGACCACCCCGCCGACGGCTCCCGCCACGTCGATGGCTGTGCCCGGGATCAAGGGCTACAACCCGCCGGCCGGCTTCGCGACCACTCACTGACCGGCGGATCCCGCCTGCCCGATGCTGCTCACAGTGGCGGTCGGGCCGGAGCGCGTGGCCCGGACCAATACCCGGTCGGTGACCGTCCACGTGGGTTTCAGTGTCGAGGGCAATGCATAGGTCTGGCTGAACCCGTCGGTGCTCGCGACCGTCACTGAATCGGCCGTCAGCGCCGTGATCACGCCCACCTGGGTGAGTTCGGTGGTGTAGCCACCATGCCCGTCCCGCCGGACCGACTCGCTGTGAACCGTTGCGGCGTCGGCATTGTCGCGCCCGGGCTGCGCCCAGGGCGGGGGACCGTCGCCGTGGCGGCCGGGCGGGCCGGCATCACCCATGCCCGGGGAATCGGTCGCGGCGTACACCGCGGCGCCGCCGAGTCCGGCTATTGCCGCGGCGACTGAAATCGCAGCAACCGTGCGCCTCATGCTCATGGCACCTACCGTGCAGGCGTGGTCTGTGCGTCGGCTGTGAATGAATGCAGCGGCAGATGAGCGCAACTCTCACAGCTCGGGCATAGACAACGCATAGTCCGGCCCCATCGCGTCGGCGAATAATGGGCGTGTGCCTGCAGCCGTCAACGACAACGAACCCGCCCGTGCCGTGATGCGCCGCGCCGACGGCAACCCGATCCAGGTGCTCGTCGTCGACGACGAACCGGTGCTGGCCGAACTGGTGTCGATGGCGTTGCGCTACGAGGGCTGGGATATCGCAACCGCCGGTGACGGCGCCACCGCCATTGCCACGGCCCGCGAAAACCCGCCTGACGTGGTGGTGCTCGATGTGATGCTGCCCGACATGAGCGGGTTGGAGGTGTTGCAGAAGCTGCGCGAACAGATCCCGGGACTGCCGCTGCTGCTGCTCACCGCGAAGGACTCGGTGGAGGACCGGATCGCCGGTCTGACCGCGGGCGGCGACGATTACGTCACCAAACCCTTCAGCCTCGAAGAGGTCGTGCTGCGACTGCGGGCCCTGCTTCGGCGCACCGGCGTGACCAGTGAGGACGGCGGGGCCAAGATCGTCGTCGGCGACCTGGTCCTCGACGAGGACAGTCACGAGGTGACCCGCGCCGGCGAACCCATCACGCTCACCGCGACCGAATTCGAACTGCTGCGCTTCATGATGCGCAACGCCAAGCGTGTGCTGAGCAAGGCGCAGATCCTCGACCGGGTGTGGAGCTACGACTTCGGCGGCCGCTCCAACATCGTCGAGCTGTATGTGTCGTATCTGCGCAAGAAGATCGACAGTGGCCGCGAACCGATGATCCACACATTGCGTGGCGCGGGTTATGTCCTCCGGCCCCCGCGCTGAGGTGCCCGGAACCAGGTGGTGGCAGCCACGCACGTGGTCCCTGCGCCGGCGGCTGGTGCTGACCCAGGTGGCGCTGCTGGCCGTGGTGTGCGTCAGCATCGGCGTCGCGACCGAGTTTGCGCTGCAACGGTTCCTGATGAACCAACTCGACGACCAGGTCATGGAGGCCGGCCGCCGGTCGGCCGCCATCTTCGAATTGCCGCCGCCGCCACTGATGTTCCCGCCCCCGCTGGGGCCCGACGGACGGCCCATGAATCCGCCTCCGGGACGCCACCACATTCTGTTCGATCCCGAACGGGGCCCCGGGCCAGGGTTTCTCAACGCGCCCGGCCAGGCCGCCCGCACTGTAGGAGCGGTCGTCGCCCCCGGGCGGCCGATCGACGCGGGCGTGATCACCTCCGATGGTGATCGGGTGTTCGTCAGCGCCGCGGCCGCCAATCAGCTGGCCCAGGTGCCCCCCGATCACACCCCGAGGACCATCGACGTCGACGGGCTCGGCCGGTACCGGGTGATCGGCCTGCACCCGCGTCACGGCGGCCCGCAGACCATCGTGACCGGGCTGCCGACCGCAGTGGTGGACGACACCCTGCTGTGGGTGCTCGGCATGTTCGCGGTGCTGGCCGTCGTCGCGCTGATCGCCGCCACTCTCGGCGGCATCCTCATCATCCGCCGCCAATTAGCCCCGCTCTCAAGGGTTTCCGCTGCTGCTCGGGCGGTGGCCGACCTCGAACTGGACCGCGGCGAGGTGCGGCTGCCCACCCCGATCGTGAAGGTCGACCCGGCCAGCGCGCACACCGAGGTGGGGCAGCTGGGCACGTCGCTGAACCGCATGCTGGACCGCATCGCCAACGCCCTCTCCGCGCGGCATGCCAGTGAGACCCGGATCCGTCAATTCGTCGCCGACGCCAGCCATGAACTGCGGACGCCGCTGGCCGCCATCCGGGGCTACACCGAGCTGGCGCAGCGCAAACGCGACGATCTGCCCGTCGATGTCGCGCATGCGATGAACCGCGTGGAATCCGAGACCGCGCGCATGACCCAGCTGGTCGAAGACATGCTGCTGCTGGCGCGCCTCGACGCAGGCCGGCCGCTGGAACGTGAATCGGTGGACCTGTCGCGGCTGGTGGTCGACACCGTCAGCGACGCGCACGTCGCCGGGCCGCAGCATCAATGGTCGCTTGAGCTGCCCGACGACCCGGTGGTCATCGACGGCGACGACGCCCGGCTGCATCAGGTGCTGGCCAACCTGCTGGCCAACGCGCGCACCCACACCCCGCCGGGAACCTCCGTCACCGTGACCCTGGAACCCGATCACGACGGCTCGGTCGCTCTGACCGTCGCCGACGACGGGCCGGGCATACCGGAATCGCTGCAGCCCGAGGTGTTCGAACGGTTCGCTCGCGGGGACTCGTCGCGGTCGCGCCGCGAGGGCAGCACCGGGCTCGGATTGGCGATCGTCGCCGCCGTCGTCAAAGCCCACGGCGGCACCATCGGCGTGCGCAGCGCCCCAGGTGCGACGGCGTTCACCGTCCGTCTTCCCGGTGTTCAGCCCTCACAGGCTACGCACAGGTCCGACCAATCCGACACCAAGTTGCCGTCGCAACGATGAGAGTGTGAGCCTGGTTGCTGTCGACCCTGTCGTGGAAGAGGTTGGGGCTCAGGAACGGCCCTTGACGCTGCGCGCGGCCGGGCGTGAACGCCTGGCGGTGGCGGTCCTGCTGGCGGCGACCGCGGCGCTGTACCTGTGGAATCTCTCGATCAGTGGCTGGGCCAACGCGTTCTACTCCGCGGCCGCCCAGGCCGGAGGCAGCAACTGGACCGCGATGCTGTTCGGTTCCAGTGACGCGGCGAATGCCATCACCGTCGACAAGACCCCGGCCGCCCTGTGGATCGTCGACCTCTCGGTGCGGCTGTTCGGACTGAGCTCGTGGAGCATCCTGGTGCCGCAGGCGCTCGAAGGGGTCGCCGCCGTCGCGGTGCTCTACGCCGCGGTCCGCCGGGCCGCGGGCCCTACCGCGGCGCTGCTGGCCGGCGCGGTGCTGGCGCTGACGCCGGTGGCCGCGTTGATCTTCCGCTTCAACAATCCCGACGCGCTGCTGGTGTTGCTGCTGGTGGCGGCCGCCTACTGCGTACAGCGCGGTATCGAGAAAGACGCGAGCCGGTGGTGGTTCGTCGCCGCGGGTGCGGCCGTCGGCTTCGGGTTCCTGGCCAAGATGCTGCAGGCGTTCCTGGTGTTACCCGGCCTGGCCGCCGCCGCATTGACCGCGGGCGACCGGCCGTTGCGTGGCCGACTCGGTGACCTGCTGGCCGCCGCTGCGGCCATGGTGGTCAGCGGCGGTTGGTATCTGCTGCTGGTCGAGTGGTGGCCGGCGTCGTCGCGGCCCTACATCGGTGGATCACAACACGACAGCATCGTCGAACTCGTGTTGGGCTACAACGGTTTCGGCAGGCTCACCGGTGACGAGACCGGTGGTCTCGGCAACATGAACTTCGACGTGGGCGCTGGGCGGCTGTTCGGCTCGCAGATGGGCGCCGACATCGCCTGGCTGCTACCGGCCGCGCTGATCTGCCTGGCCGCCGGCGTGCTCATCACCCGGCGTGCGCCCCGCACCGACCGGACCCGGGCCGCGCTGCTGCTGTGGGGCGGCTGGCTGCTGGTCACCGCGGCGGTGTTCAGCTTCATGAACGGCATCGTGCACCCGTACTACACCGTGGCACTGGCGCCTGCGGTGGCTGCCCTGATCGGCATTGGGTCGACGCTGATGTGGCAGCGGCGCAACGATATCCGGGCTGCGACCGCGATGTCGGGCGCAGTGCTCGTCACGGCGATCCTCGCTGCGGTACTGCTGGCCCGCCAGGGCGATCCCATGCCGTGGCTGCGGGCCGCCGTCGCGG
Source organism: Mycobacterium sp. 852013-50091_SCH5140682 (assembly GCF_001665685.1). Taxonomy (GTDB): domain Bacteria; phylum Actinomycetota; class Actinomycetes; order Mycobacteriales; family Mycobacteriaceae; genus Mycobacterium. The sequence continues at coordinate 25,326 of NZ_LZTB01000030.1, read as the reverse complement.
TCGGGGGAGTGGGATCCGCTGCGCTGCTACTGGTGAACGGATGGCTGGACCGCCGGGTGGTTCCCGCCGTGGCGACCCTGGCGCTGCTGTCCTGTCTCGCCGGGCCCGCGGCCTATGCCGTCGCGACCGCGGCCAACCCGCACAGCGGCGCCATCCCGTCGGTGGGACCGTCGCGCGGCGGTGGCCCGTTCGGCGGCTTCGGTGGCATGTTCGGCGCACCCGAACCCGGCCCCGCGCTGACGGCGCGCCTGTCCGCCGACGCCGCGCAGTACACGTGGGCGGCAGCGGTGGTGGGGTCGAGCAACGCTGCCGGTTACCAATTAGCCACGGGCGCACCGGTTATGGCGGTCGGAGGATTCAACGGCACCGATCCCGCGCCGACCCTCGACGAGTTCATCGGCAATGTTGATGCACACCGGATCCACTACTTCATCCAGAGCCGGATCATGGGCGGTTTCGGCGGCGGCGCAAGCAGCGGCAGCCAGGAGGCCTCCCGCATCGCCGAGTGGGTCGAGAACCATTTCACCCCGATCACCGTCGACGACGTGACCATCTACGACTTGACGCACCGTGGCCAGAACACATAGCCGGCGCATAGCTTCGCCCAACGGGGAACACACACCACCGGAGAATTCTGAAGACATGACAGAAATCGCCACGCGGTCGGACTTCGACTTCGACGACGTTCAGCCAGGCCGGTTCCATTTCGCGTCGCGGCCCAACGCCGCGGTGGCCGCCCGTGCGGCGGGTGTCCCGGTACTCGACGTCGTGGTGCCGGTGTACAACGAGCAGGCGGCGCTTGCGCATTCGGTGCGCCGGCTGCACCGCTACCTGCGGGAGAACTTCGCGATGCCGACGCGCATCACCATCGCCGACAACGCCAGCGTCGACGACACCCCGCTGATCGCCGCCGAACTGGCCGCCGAACTCGACGACGTGCGCGTCGTACGGCTGGAACAGAAGGGCCGCGGCCGTGCCCTGCACGCGGTCTGGTCCACCTCGGACGCCCCGGTGCTGGCCTACATGGACGTCGATCTGTCGACCGATCTCGCCGCGCTGGCCCCGCTCGTCGCTCCGCTCATCTCCGGGCACTCCGATCTGGCGATCGGCACGCGCTTGAGCCGCGGCTCCCGGGTGGTCCGCGGCGCCAAGCGTGAATTCATCTCGCGCTGCTACAACCTGATCCTGAAATCGACGCTGTCGGCCCGGTTCTCCGACGCGCAGTGCGGGTTCAAGGCCATCCGCGCCGATGTGGCGCACGAGCTGCTGCCGTACGTCGCCGACACCGGCTGGTTCTTCGACACCGAGCTGCTGGTGCTCGCCGAGCGCAGCGGGCTGCGGATCCACGAGGTGCCCGTGGACTGGGTCGACGACCCGGACAGCCGCGTCGACATCATCGCCACCGCCACCGCCGATCTCAAGGGCATCGGCCGGTTGTTGCGCGGGTTCGCCAACGGTTCGATCCCGGTCAATACCATTGCCGCCCAACTTGGTTCGTCACGTAAGTCCGGCCCGCCGAGCTCCCTGCTCCGCCAGGCGGTGCGGTTCGGGGCCGTCGGGGTGGTGTCCACGCTGGCCTACCTGCTGCTGTTCATGGCGCTGCGGTCGGGCCTCGGCGCCCAGGCGGCGAACCTGGTCGCGCTGCTGGTGACCGCGATCGGCAACACCGCGGCCAACCGGAGGTTCACCTTCGGCATCGCGGGCGCGGGCAATGTCACGCGGCATCATTTCGAAGGCCTCATCGTGTTCGGGATCGCGTTGTCGATCACCAGTGGTTCCCTGGGCCTGCTGCACCTGCTGACCCCGGTCCCGCATCGCGCGGTCGAGCTCGGTGTGCTGGTCGCGGCGAATCTGGTGGCCACCGTTGTCCGCTTCGTGCTGTTGCGCGGCTGGGTGTTCCACCCGGCCCGGACGCGACGCTGAACCGCCACAGACTGAAAGACGACGCAGATGTTGACTACCACTGATCCACAATTGGACGCCGTGACGGTATCCGGTGAAACCCCCGACCCGGTGCAACCCAGCTGGGTGCGGCCCTCCTACTGGGTGCTGCTCGCGGCGACCGCGGTGCTGTATCTGTGGGCGTTGGGTTCCGCGGGATGGGCCAACAGCTACTACGCCGCGGCCGCCCAGGCCGGAACCCAGTCCTGGAAGGCCTGGCTGTTCGGGTCGCTGGATCCGGGTAACGCCATCACGGTCGACAAACCACCCGCCGCGATGTGGGCAATGGGCTTGTCCGGCAGGCTCTTCGGCTTCAACGAGTTCACCCAGCTGCTGCCGCAGGCATTGATGGGCGTGGCCGCGGTGGCCGTGCTCTATGCGACGGTGCGACGCAGCAGCGGTCCTGGTGCGGCGCTGCTCGCCGGTGCGGTGCTCGCGGTGACCCCGGTGGCCACGGCGATGTTCCGCTACAACAACCCCGACGCGTTGCTGGTGCTGCTGCTCGTGGTGGCCGCCTACTGCATGGTGCGCGCGATCGAGAACGGCGGTACCCGCTGGGTGGCGTTGACCGGTGTCGTGGTGGGCTTCGCGTTCCTGACCAAGATGTTGCAGGCGTTCCTGCCGCTGCCCGGGCTGGCCCTGGCGTTCCTGGTGGCCGCCCCCATCCCGCTGTGGAAGCGCATCGGCGCGCTGGCCGTCGGCGTGGCCGCGATGATCGTGTCGGCCGGCTGGTACATCGCCCTCGTGACGCTCTGGCCCGCGGACTCCCGGCCCTACATCGCGGGCTCGACCGACAACAGCCTGCTGCAACTGGCCTTCGGCTACAACGGAATCGACCGTATCGTCGGGCAGAACCAGCCCGGTGGCGGATTCGGGCACGGCCCCGGCGGCGGTGGTGGGCCGAACCTGTTCTTCGGCGGCCAAGCTGGCATCGGCCGCATGTTCGGCCAGTCGATGGGCACCGAGGCGTCCTGGCTGCTGCCCGCCGCGCTGACAGGTCTGGTGGCCCTGCTGTGGCTGACCCGGCGGGCCGTGCGGACCGACAAGCTGCGTGCCGGCGCGCTGCTCTGGGGAGGCTGGCTGCTGGTCACCGGTGCGGTGTTCAGCTTCATGGACGGCACCATCCACCCGTACTACACCGTGGCCTTGGCCCCGGCGATCGCCGCGCTGGTGGGCATGTCGGTGGCCGCACTGTGGCCGCTGCGGGCACAGGTGCTGCCCCGCCTGGTGCTCGCAATAATGTTGGCGGCCACCGGAATCTGGGCCTTCGTCCTGCTCGACCGCACACCGGACTGGGTGCCCGCACTGCGCTGGATCGTCGTCATCGGCGCCGTCGTGACCGCGGTGGTGCTGGCCGTCGGCGGCAACCGGCTGGGCCGCGCGAGCGCGGTCGTCGCCTTGGCGGCCATGGTGTTCGGGCTCGGCGCGACCGTGGCCTATTCGATCGAGACGGTGGTGAACAGTCACAGCAGCGGGCCGATGCCGACGGCAGGCCCCAAGCGCGACATGGGATTTGGCGGTCCGGGCGGGCATGGCGGCCCTGGCGGCTTCGGCAAGGCCGACGACGTGGCCCTCGGTGAGCTGATGACCGGACTCAACAACCGTTGGGCCGCAGCGAGTGTCGGCTCGATGATGGTGAGCGACCTGGAGCTCAAGACCGGCGCCTCGCTGATGGCGATCGGTGGGTTCACCGGCGGCGACAACTCGCCCACGTTGGCGCAGTTCCAGCAATACGTCGCCAACGGAGATGTGCGGTACTTCTTCGACCGGCCCGCCGGCGATCACGGCGGCCCGCCACACGATCCGCACGGCAGTGCCGGGGACATCACCAACTGGGTGAAGGCGCACTTCACCCCGCAGGAGATCGGCGGGATCACGGTCTACGACCTGCAGCACCCCCGCGCCTAGCGTTTTCCCGCAGGGTTTTCCGCGCACGTTTTCCACGCGAGAAGACGTGGGGGTACCCCGACACGCCGGTGTTGGGGTACCCCCGTGTCTTTTCGCCGTAAAAAGTCACGCCGATTCTGACCGGTGACCACGGGTGGCCGAGCGACTAGGTTCCGGCGCATGTCTGTGACCGACGAGTACCTGGCCAACAACGCGGAATACGCCAAGACCTTCACGGGCCCGCTGCCTTTGCCGCCGAGCAAGCACGTCGCGGTGGTGGCCTGCATGGACGCCCGGTTGGACGTCTACCGCATCCTCGGGTTGGGCGACGGTGAGGCACACGTCATCCGCAACGCGGGCGGTGTCGTCACCGATGACGAGATCCGGTCACTGGCCATCAGTCAACGGCTGCTGGGCACCAAAGAGATCATCCTCATCCACCACACCGATTGCGGCATGCTGACTTTCACCGACGACGAGTTCAAGCGCAGCATCCAAGACGAGACCGGCATCAAGCCCGGGTGGGCCGCGGAGTCCTTCTCCGATCTGGAAGAGGATGTCCGGCAGTCGCTGCGGCGCATAGCGGCCAACCCATTCGTCACCAAGCACGAATCACTGCGCGGCTTCATATTCGACGTCGCCACCGGCAAGCTCGACGAGGTGGCGCCCTAACCGACCTTGTACGTGGCGATCGCCTTGGCCACGGGTTCACCGGCGGGGGTGATGACGTCGACTTCGCAGTGCACCAAGGCTTTTCCCTGCCGCAGTGCGTGGCCGACGCCGATCAGGTCGGTCGCGCGGGCCGGGGCCAGGTATTGCAGAGCCATCGACACCGTCACCCCGCGCAGGGAATCGGGGACATCGGCGCGGGCCCACGCGGCTGCCATCACCGTGACATCGGCCAGCGCCGCGATGGCGCCGCCGTGCACCATGTCGCCGAGGGTGACGTTGCCGGGATCCCACGGCAGGCGTAGCCGCACGACGCCGTCGGCCGCGTCGAGCGATTCGGCGACGATGCCGAGCTTCGCCACGAACGGGGACTGCGGGATGAACTGCGCCATGACTTCCGGTCCGGTCTGGGTACCCATGGCACCGTAGTCTGCGCACCGCCGGTCATCGGTTCAATTACCTGCCAAGTAATGCCACTAGATTTGCACCGGTGTCGACACCAGAGCCTCAACCGTTTCCCCGGAGCATGGCCCTGCTCGTGGCCGGCGCGTTCTTTATGGAGATTCTCGACGCCACCATCATCACCCCGGCCATTCCGCTGATCGCGTCGTCGCTGCACGTCGATGTCGTCGATGTCAGCGTCGCGATCTCGGCCTACCTGGTGACCGTGGCCGTGCTGATCCCGGCGAGCGGCTGGTTGGCCGACCGGTTCGGCATCCGGCCGGTGTTCATCGCCGCCATCGCGGTGTTCACCCTGGCATCGATCGGGTGTGCGGTGAGCGTCTCGCTGCCCATGCTCGTCGGTATGCGGGTGCTGCAGGGGATCGGCGGCGCGATGATGGTGCCGGTCGGGCGGCTCGCGGTGCTGCGCTACAGCGACAAGTCCGACCTGGTCCGGGCAATCGCCCTGCTGACATGGCCGGCGCTGGCCGCACCCGTGCTGGCGCCGGTGCTCGGCGGCGGTATCGCCACCCTGGGCAGTTGGCGGTGGATCTTCGCCGTCAATGTGCCCATCGGGATCATCGGATTCCTCTTGGCGCTCAAGCTGATCCGCGGTGCACCGACACCGTCACCCCGCACCCTGGACTGGCCCGGCCTGCTGGCGCTGGGGTCGGGGATCGCCGCGGCCTTGATCGCGCTGGAGCATGTCCGGGTATCAGGCACGGACTGGGGCCTCGTCGTGGGGTGTGCTGTCGCGGCCGTCGTCCTGCTCGGGGGTGCGGTGTGGCATCTGCTGCGGGCGTCGTCACCGCTCGTGCAGCTGCGGGTGCTGCGGGTGCCGACGCTGCGCATCACGGTGTCGGCCGGGTCGCTGTACCGCATGGTGATCACCGCCGTGCCGTTCCTGCTGCCGCTGCAGTACCAGCTGGTGTTCGGGTGGACACCGTTCGCGGCCGGTGTGATGGTGGCCGCCCTGTTCGCGGGCAACCTGACCATCAAGCCGATCACCACGCCGTTGATGCGCCGGTTCGGCATCCGGACGGTGCTGCTCGTCAACGGTGTGCTGTCGGTCGGCTGGTTCGGGCTGTTGGCGCTGTTGCGGCCGGGCCTGCCCATCGTGCTGATGGCCGCGATTCTCTATGTCAGCGGGGCGCTGCGCTCCATCGGCTTCACCGCCTACAACAGCCTGGCATTTTCCGACGTCGAGGGGGATCGGCTGACGCACGCCAACACGCTCAACGCGTCGGTGCAGGAACTCGCGGCGGGCCTCGGCGTCGCGGTGGCTGCCCTGCTGCTCAGCCAGCTGGCGTCCTACCAGTGGACCTATCTGGTCCTCGGCGCGCTGCTGGCGTTGACGATCGTGGAGTCGCTGCGGCTGCCGCGCACGGCCGGGGCGCATGTCAGCGGGCATGACGGCTGACCTGCCGGCGTTGACACTCACAACGGATCCCGATAGATTCCTGGCCATGCTTGCAATCCTGGCCATTTCTACCAACTTAATGGAGAAGTGATGACCGCAACGCTCAAGGCTGAAAAACAAGCCGGCCACTACGAGCTGAGCCATCTGCGCTCGCTCGAAGCCGAAGCCATCCACATCATCCGCGAGGTCGCCGCCGAGTTCGAGCGTCCCGTGCTGCTGTTCTCCGGCGGCAAGGACTCGATCGTCATGCTGCATCTGGCCATCAAGGCGTTCAAGCCGGGGCGTCTGCCGTTCCCGGTGATGCACGTCGACACCGGCCACAACTTCGACGAGGTGCTGGCCGCGCGCGACGAGTTGGTCGCCGAGCACGGCGTGCGGCTCGTGGTGGCCAAGGTGCAGGACGACATCGACGCCGGCCGCGTCGTCGAGACCATCCCGTCGCGCAACCCGCTGCAGACCGTCACGTTGCTGCGCGCCATCCGGGAGAACAAGTTCGACGCCGCATTCGGCGGCGCTCGCCGCGACGAGGAGAAGGCCCGCGCCAAGGAGCGGGTGTTCAGCTTCCGCGACGAGTTCGGCCAGTGGGACCCCAAGGCGCAACGCCCCGAGTTGTGGAATCTGTACAACGGCCGCCACCACAAGGGCGAGCACATCCGCGTCTTCCCGTTGTCGAACTGGACCGAGTTCGACATCTGGTCCTACATCGGCGCAGAAAAGATCAAGCTGCCGACAATCTATTACGCCCACCAACGCAAGGTTTTTGAGCGCGACGGCATGCTGCTCGCCGTGCACAAGCACTTGCAGCCGCGCAAAGATGAGCCCGTGAGCGAGAAGTCCGTGCGCTTCCGTACCGTCGGCGACGTCACCTGCACCGGCTGCGTCGAATCGACAGCGGCGACGGTGTCCGAGGTGATCGCCGAGACGGCGGTGTCGCGGCTCACCGAGCGCGGCGCGACCCGCGCCGACGACCGGATCTCCGAGGCAGGTATGGAAGATCGCAAGCGGGAGGGCTACTTCTGATGGGGCGAGCGAAGCGACGGCGGATTGAACTGGGGCGAGCGAAGCGACGGGGGATCCAACTATGACCACACTGTTGAGGCTCGCCACCGCAGGCTCCGTCGACGACGGCAAGTCGACGCTGATCGGCAGGCTCCTCTATGACAGCAAGGCCGTCATGGAGGACCAGCTCGCCGCCGTCGAGCGCACCTCCAAGGAGCGCGGTCACGACTACACCGATCTGGCACTGGTCACCGACGGCCTGCGCGCCGAGCGTGAGCAGGGCATCACCATCGACGTCGCATACCGCTACTTCGCCACGGCCAAGCGCAAATTCATCATCGCCGACACCCCCGGGCACCTGCAGTACACCCGCAACATGGTGACCGGGACGTCCACCGCGCAGCTGGCCATCGTGCTGGTCGACGCCCGGCACGGCCTGCTCGAGCAGTCCCGCAGGCACGCCTTCCTGGCATCGCTGCTGGGCATTCAGCACATCGTGCTCGCGGTCAACAAGATGGACCTGATCGATTGGGATCAGGAGAAATTCGAGGCCATCCGCGACGAGTTTCACGCGTTCGCGGCCCGGCTGGACGTCCACGACGTGACCACCATCCCGCTCTCGGCGCTGCTCGGCGACAACGTGGTGACCAAGTCCGATGCGACGCCGTGGTACGACGGTCCGGCGCTGCTGAGCCATCTGGAAGACGTCTACATCGCCGGTGACCGCAACCTCGTGGACGTCCGTTTCCCGGTGCAGTACGTGATCCGGCCGCAGACCCACGAGCACGCCGACCACCGCAGCTACGCGGGCACGGTCGCCAGTGGCGTGCTACGTACCGGCGATGACGTCGTGGTGTTGCCCGCGGGCAAGTCCACCCGGATCACCGAGATCGAAGGCCCGTCCGGTGTCGTCGACGAGGCCTTCCCGCCGATGGCCGTGTCGATCAGCCTCTCCGACGACATCGACATCTCGCGCGGCGACATGATCGCGCGGCCCAACAACCAGCCCCGCGTGGTGCAGGATTTCGACGCCACCGTGTGCTGGATGGCCGATGATGCGGCCTTGGAGCCGGGCCGCGAGTACCTGGTCAAGCACACCACCCGCACCACGCGGGCCAAGGTGGTCGGCCTCGACTATCGCCTCGATGTCAACACCCTGCACCGCGACAAGACCGCGACCGCGCTCAAACTCAATGAGCTGGGCCGCATCTCGTTGCGCACTCAGGTGCCGCTGTTGCTCGACGAGTACAGCCGCAACGCCGCCACCGGATCGTTCATCCTGATCGACCCGAACACCAATGGCACCGTCGCCGCGGGAATGGTGTTGCGGGACACCCGCAATGAGACCGCGAGCCCCAATACGGTGCGCCACCAGTCGCTGTGCACCTCTGAGGATCGGCTGTCGAAGGGCCGTACCGTGTGGTTCACCGGGCTGTCCGGGTCGGGGAAGTCGTCGGTGGCCATGCTGGTGGAGCAGAAGCTCCTCGAAAAGGGCATTCCCGCTTACGTTCTCGACGGCGACAACCTGCGGCACGGGCTGAATGCGGACCTGGGCTTCTCGATGGCCGACCGGGCGGAGAACCAGCGTAGGCTCGCACACGTCGCCGCCATCCTCGCCGACTCCGGTCAGGTCGTTCTGGTGCCCGCCATCAGCCCGCTCGAGGAGCATCGCGCGTTGGCGCGCAAGGTCGCCACCGAAGCGGGTCTGGACTTCTTCGAGGTGTTCTGTGACACCCCGCTGGAAGACTGTGAACGGCGAGATCCCAAGGGCCTCTATGCCAAAGCGCGCGCCGGCGAGATCACCCACTTCACCGGGATCGACAGCCCGTACCAACGGCCGAAGAACCCCGATCTGCGGCTGACCCCCGACCGCAGCCCGGACGAGCTGGCGCAGTCGGTCATCGACTTGTTGGAAAGCGGCCGATGAACGACCACGAACTGGCCGCGCGGCTGGCCACCCGGGCGGGGGAACTGCTGCTCGATGTTCGTGCCGATTTCGCCGACGCCACGGTCGAGGAGCGAAAGTCGGCCGGGGACAAGCAATCCCACGACTTTCTGATGGCGGAGTTGGCGACGCATCGCCCGGGCGACGCCGTGCTGTCCGAAGAGGGGGTGGACGATCCGGTGCGGTTGAGTGCCGACCGGGTGTGGATCGTCGACCCGCTCGACGGCACCCGGGAGTTCTCCGAACTCGGCCGTGACGACTGGGCTGTCCACGTGGCCCTGTGGCAGGCGGGGGAACTGGTCGCGGGCGCGGTGGCGCTGCCCGCCCAGAACACCACCCTGTCCACGCCCGAGGTGGCTGCGCCGCGCGCGTTCGACGGCCCGCCACGGGTGGTCGTGTCGCGCACCCGGCCACCTGCCGTAGCGCTGGCGGTGCGTGATGCGCTGGGCGGCACGGTGGTCGAAATGGGTTCGGCCGGAGCCAAAGTCGCCGCAGTCATCCGCGGGGTCGCCGACGTGTACGTGCACGCAGGCGGGCAATACGAGTGGGATTCGGCCGCACCGGTCGCCGTGGCGCGGGCCGCAGGGCTGCACACGTCGCGCATCGACGGCTCGCCGCTGGTCTACAACTCGGCCGACCCCAAGCTGCCCGATCTCGTGGTGTGCCGCCCCGAGCTGGCCGAGCGGGTACTGGCCGTCACTGCTGCGCAGTAGCCTCCGCCACATCCCGGTGCAATTTGGCGCCGGGAACCCCTCATCAGGCGTGCCAGGATTCTGGTGTGGGTTTCTTTGACTGCAAATGCATGTTGACCGGGGTCAGCGTTGATTACGTCGGCGCGGTTGTGGTGGTGTTGCGGTGCAGCACGTCCGGGTACGAGCCGGTGAGCCTGGGTATCCCGGGCGAGTACGACGGCACCGGATCGATCTTCCCCGAGACGAGCGACCGAGCGGTTGAATTGCTGCACGGCTATCTCGAACAGCAGCACCGCACTGGCAGATTCGTGGTCAAGCCCGCAGTCGCGGGCGAGCTGGTCGATTTTTCAGGCGATTGCGGCCTCCAGGGACTTCTCACCTACATCATGGACGCTTGGCTGCTGGCGGGGCCGTACGGTGACGAGCCGTTCACCCCGCTGCCGATGGCCGTACTGGACGGCGACCCCCTGGTCTACGCCCTGATCGCACAACCTATTTGGGATGCCATCGTCGCGGCAGCGTCAGGCCCGGCCACACTGGATGGCGCGTTCGGTGACTGCCCGATTCCGCGGGAAATCTACGGCGCCCACGTCGCCGAGGTCGAACCCCAACTCCGCGCGCTGACCCGGATCACCGAATTCGTTCGCACCCATGAACTCCGATGGGCGCCACCAGCGGACCCGGACCAGCGATACCCGAGCGACGGGGACCAGTGGGGCGAAGAGCAGAACGCCGGGTACGTTGCGCAAGCGCGCCTCGATTACCGCGACAGTCCGGCCGTGCTGGCCGGGCTCGACGCGTACGTCGAGCGGTTGAAACAAGAGCGCATTGACTGAGCGAGGTGGTACTCGGTAGTCCCGCGAATGGAGCCTCAGCGCCGTCACAGGCCACTAGGCTCATCAAAATGACCCGCCCTACCCTGCGCGAACTTGCCAGCTTGCCCGTCGAACCCGTTCGTCTCGCCGACTCCGCCCTGGTCCTCATCGACTGCCAGAAGACCTACACACAAGGCGTGATGGAGCTCGAAGGCGTCCAGGCCGCGCTCGACGAGACAGCCGAGCTGCTCGAACGCGCCCGCACCGCCGGTATTCCGATCATCCACATCCAGCACTCCGACGGTCCCGGGTCGCTGTACGACATCGAGGGGGAGAGCGGCGCGATCGTGGACGCCGTAGCCCCACGCGGTGACGAGCCCGTGGTGGTGAAGCAGTTCCCGAACTCATTCGTGCAGACCGATCTCGACGAGCGGCTCAAGGCGCTCGGCGCGTCGAACCTGGTGCTCGCAGGCTTCATGACCCACATGTGCGTGAACTCCACCGCCCGCGGTGCGTTCAGCCTCGGCTATGCGCCGACGGTGGTCGCCGCCGCGACCGCCACCCGCAGCCTGGCGGGCCCGGACGGTCAGGCGGTACCGGCCGCAGCATTGCAGGCGGCAAGCCTTGCCGGTCTTGCCGACCTGGTGGCCGTCGTGGTGCCGGGCACCGCAGATATCCCCGACTAAGCCCGCCATGACGCGTCCCGACACCCAGGTGACCCGGCTCGCCGAGCTGCAGAGCACCTCCCGCGGCCGGCTCGACCAACTGCTCGACAGCACACCGCTGGCCACTGTCGCACTCGTCCGCGACGGTCATCCCGTGGTGTTCCCGATCGGATTCGCCCGTATCGGCGACGATCTGGTCATCCATGGTTCGACCGGCTCACCCTGGATGCGGGCGTTGGCCGGCGGGGCGCCGGTCGCGGTGTCGGTCACCGCCCTCGACGGCGTGACGGTGGCGCGCAGTGCTTTCGAATCGTCGTTTGCCTACCGCAGTGCGGTGCTGTTCGGAACGTTCGAGCGCGTCGCGGCCGAGGACAAGACCGCCTACCTGCAGATCTTGACCGATACGTTTGTGCCGGGCCGCGTCGCCGAGCTGCGAGACAGCACCGCCAAGGAACTCGCGGCGACGCTGGCGCTACGGTTGCCCATCGGTGCCGACAACTGGTCGTTGAAGATCAGCGACGGCTGGCCCGAAGACCCGCCGGAGGACGTCGCCGCCGGTGCCTGGGCCGGGGTGGTGCCGTTGACGACGCAGTACGGCCCGCCGCAAACCGCCCCGGACGTTGCGCCGGGCACGCCGGTGCCGCCCTCGGTGCGTGCCATGACGGGTGCCCTGCGCAACACCGCCCCGCGGTAGCGCTGGCAGAATCCACACCATGCGGATGTCGGCAAAGGCGGAGTACGCCGTCCGCGCCATGGTCGAACTGGCCACCGTCGGCGAGGGCGACCTGGTCAAAACCGATGATCTGGCCAAGGCGCAGGGCATCCCGGCGCAGTTCCTGGTCGACATCCTGTCCGATCTGCGGACCGACCGCCTGGTCCGCAGCCACCGCGGTCGCGACGGTGGCTATGAGCTGGCCCGCCCGGCCGACGCGATCAGCATCGCCGACGTGCTGCGTTGCATCGACGGCCCGCTGGCCAGCGTGCGCGACATCGGGTTGGGGGACCTGCCCTACTCGGGGCCGACCGCTGCGCTCACCGATGTGTGGCGGGCGTTGCGGGCCAGTATGCGGTCGGTGCTGGAGGAGACCAGCCTGGCGGATGTGGCCGGCGGCGCGTTGCCCGACCACGTCGCGAAGCTGGCCGGCGCCTACATCAGTCAAGAGGCGCAGCGAGGACACGGTTAGCCGGGTGCTCAGCCGCCGTACGGCCGGGTGATGATCTCCAGGTAATGCCCGGAGGGGTCCTGGAAGTAGACCCCGCGGCCGCCGTCGTTGTGGTTGATCTCGCCCGGCCGCGCGGCCCGTGGATCCGCCCAGTGCTGCAGCCCGCGGTCCCGGATGCGGCCGTAGATCGCGTCGAACTCGTCCTCGGAGACCAGGAAGGCGTAGTGCTGCGGCCGAATGTCCTCATCCGGGCCCACCTGGGCGTAGTCGAGGCTCACGCCGTGGTTGAGCGTGACGGCCAGGAAGTGGCCGAATTCTTTGGCGCTGGGCAGACCGAACAGGTCGGTGAAGAACCTCGCCGACTCCTCGCGGTCCTTTGCGGCGACGATGGTGTGGTTGAAGGTGATGGCCATGTAAAACCAGTAAACCCCTGCGCCGACGCGGTCGGCAACGGTGCAGGATATGGGGATGGCCGAGGTACCGACACTGACCGGACCGCGCGTGCGGCTACGGGCTCCCGCGGTCGCCGATGCCGACGCGATGTTCACCCGCATCTCCTCCGACCCCGAGGTGACGCGGTACCTGGCCTGGCGCCCGCATCCCGACGTCGCCGAGACCCGACGCGTGATCACGTCGTTGTTCAACGCGGACAAGGAGATAACGCGGCTTGTCGAGTTCGACGGCGAAACCGTCGGCCTGTGCGCCCGCCGCTATCGACAGCCCCACGAGGTCGAGCTGGGCTACTGCCTGGCGCGGGACTGGTGGGGGCGCGGACTGATGTCGGAGGCGGTCGCGGTGCTCTTGGACGAGATCGCGCACGACACCGCGGTGTATCGGGTGTCGGCGTTCTGTCATGTGGACAACGCCGCGTCGGCCGGGGTACTGCGCCGGTGCGGTCTGACCCTCGAGGGCCGGCTGGCCCGCTACTCGATGTTCCCGAACATCAGCGAAGAACCACAGGACGTGCTGTTGTTCGGGAAAGCGTTGCGGTAGCGGGCCGTTCGCGGGTGTGTCACCGGTTGCGCAGCGAGAGCTGCTGCACCACCACATCGCCGTCGGACGAGCGGGCGGTGATCTGGGCGACCGCGGCGTCCGCGCTGTTGGTCTCGGGCACCTGCACATCGGTCGAACCGTTGGACTGTGCGCGCACCAGATACGGTCCGCGTTCGGGCAGGCCGATCGCGACGTTGCCGTTGCGGGTGATGGCCTCGACGCTGCGCGGTGCGGTGTCGCGGAAGTCCGCGGTGATGTCGCCATCCGACGTGCTGGCGACGAACTGCTCGCTCACCGCGATCGGATCCCGGGTGGCGACGTCGCCGTCCACGGTGTGCACCTCGATCCGCCGTGCACCGCCGAGCAACACGATGGCGCCGTCGTTGGTGCGGGCAATCAGCTGGTCCAGGTCGGCCTGTGCGATGACGGCACCCAAGTCCTGCTCGGTGCGCACGGTCATCCTGCGCGCCTGATCGGGCGGTAACGCGACGGTGATCTCGCCGCCACGGGCCCATTCCAGCATCGGACCGGGGTTACCTGCGATGGTGACGCGCGTTTCGCCGCCGACGGTACTCACCAAGAGCTGGTGTGCTCCGCTGTGCGTGGTGTTGAGCAGACGCAGATCGGCTTTGGGTTCGCGGGTTTCGCGGTCCCCGGTGATGCGGATCGCGACGGGGATACGCGCGGTGTCGATCACCAGGGTGCGCATGGCCGACGGCAGTGCCTGGCTGTCGGTGACGACCCGCAGCGCGCTCACCCCCCACGCCGTCACACCCAGCGCCGCCACGGTTGTGGCGACCACCAGTGCTGCGATGGCGATCAGGGTCAGGCGAAAGGCGGTGCGGCCGCCCGAGGACAGCTGCGGCGGCTGCGCGGCTATCGGTGGAGGCGTGAGGGTCTGCACGTTGGAAGTCCTTCCCGGGGTGGAGGTTTGACGAGAACTCGGGCTACGACTCGAGATAGCGGAGCACGGCCAGCACGCGGCGGTTCTCGCTCTCGTCGGGAGCCAGGTCGAGTTTGGTGAAGATCGAGGCGATGTGCTTCTCGGCCGAGCCGACCGAGATGTGCAGCGCGGCAGCGATGGCCGAGTTGGTCCTGCCCTCGGCCATGAGTTGCAGCACGTCGTGTTCGCGTGGGGTCAGCTGGTCAAGCGCACTGCGCCGGTGGGAACGCACCAAGATCTGTGACACCACCTCGGGATCGAGCACCGTGCCGCCGCCGCCCACCACCGTCACAGCGTCGAGAAACGCAGGTACGTCAGCGACGCGGTCTTTGAGCAGATAGCCGAAACCCTTTGTGTCCGAAGCGATGAGATCGGCTGCGTAACGCTCCTCGACATAGTGCGACAGCACAAGCACCGCGGAGTCCGGGTTCTGTTTGCGCAGCAGCGCCGCCGCGCGGATGCCCTCGTCGGTGAAGGTGGGTGGCATCCGTACGTCGACGATGGCCAGGTCCGGGCGCTTGTCGTTGACCAGACGCAGCAGGTTGGTGGCGTCGGGAACGCCTGCCACCACCTCATGCCCGGCGTCGGCGAGGATCCGTTCGATACCGGCGCGCAGCAGTGCGGAATCCTCGGCGATCACGATGCGCATGGCAGCACCGCCGTGACGATCGTCGGTCCGGTGACCGGGCTGGACACCCCGAACGATCCACCGGCCGCGCGTACCCGTTCATCCAGACCGCGTAGGCCCGTGGCGTTCTCATCGGTGCCGATCACCGCGCCGCCTGCACCGTCGTCGAACACCGAGACGTGCAGCACATTCGCCGACGGGTCCCACCGCACGGTGACCACCGCCTGGGTTGCGTTGGCGTGCTTGGCGATGTTGGTCAGGGCCTCGGCGACGACGAAGTACGCCACCGATTCCACCTCGTCGGGCAGCCGTTGCGGCAGTTCGACGTGCAATGTCGTTGGCACACCCGAGGTTTCGGCGCGCTGCACCACCGAGGACAACGCGGCGTCCAGCCCGCGATCGGCCAGGATCGTCGGTGCGATGCCGCGTACCACGTTGCGTAATTCCACCAGCGCGCTCTTGGCGTCACCGTGCGCTTCTGAGATCAGGGCCTTCGCGGCGGGCAGATCGGTGTCCAGCTTGGTCTGGGCCAGTCCGATGGTCATCGCCAGGGATACCAATCGCGGTTGCACGCTGTCGTGCAGATCGCGTTCGATGCGGTGCCTTTCGGTCTGAGCCGATGACACAGCGCCTTCCCGCGCGTCGGCCAGCGCACTGACCTGATACTGCAACGCTGCGGTGGGCGACGGGGACAACAGCCATCGGTCGATCGCGGCGTCCAGGGCCGGCGCGAACACCAGCACGGCCACCGCGACGGTGAACGCGATGATGGCCAGCAGCCAGGCGATCGGTGGCGAGAGGAACACCAGGCCGGCCCTGTCGTCACTGTGCCGGATGGCAATCGAGGCGGCCGGGCCCAGGAATGCGAAGGCCAGCAGTCCAAAGGCCAGGCCGGTGGCGAGCAGGTCGTAGACCATCCGCAGGAAATGCTGGGCCACGGCCTTCCAGAACCGGGTGCCGCTGAGGTCCAGCCACAGTTGATGCGCCCAACCCTGGAACCCGGTGTAGGGGGACAGCCGTCGCTGCGGAACTCCGATGCGGAGGCCGAAAACCGCCTCGCTGCGGGCGCGTTCCACCCATTCGACCCCGCGCATCAGGTAGACGAACGCCACCGTCGCGAGCACGAAGCCGACCAGCGACGGGATCGACGAGATGCCGATGATGATGATGGACAACGGAATCCAGCACCACACCAGTGCTACCGCGGCTCCGGTGATCATCGATGCCGTCGGTGTCACCCCGATGTTGCGCGGTAGTGTGCGGGGCCGGGCGGGTGCGGGAACGACGGGCGGGCCCGTTTCGCTGATTGCGACCATGCGTTCAACCTACGAAGTTGTCGGGCTCGGCGACACAGCGTTTTCCCGCGAACCCCGTGGGGGATATCCCCCGGATGCACCCCGGCCAGACGTAGGGTGCGGCCATGGCCACGTCATTTACCCCCGATGAACCTCGGTCACGTGTCGAGGTGTTGGGCAACATCGGGCCGAACTGGTTTGCCTCTGTGATGGGAACCGGCATCGTGGCGACGGCCGCGGCCACGCTGCCGGTCCAGTTCACCGGGCTGCGCGCCTTCGCCGAAGTGGTGTGGATCATCGCCGCCGTGCTGCTGACCGTCCTGATCGCGTTGGTCGGCGGGCACTGGCTGAGGCACCCCACGGTGGCTCGAAGTCACGCGCGCAACCCGCAGATGGCGCACTTCTACGGCGCCGCCCCCATGGCGCTGATGACAGTGGGCTCAGGCGCGATCCTGGTGGGGCGCGATCTGATCGGCGAACGGATCGCGGTCGACCTGTGCTGGGTGCTGTGGACCGCAGGAACGCTGGGCGGTTTGTTCACCGCCGTCAGCATTCCCTACCTGATGTTCACCCAGCACAATGTCGAGCCCGATGCCGCGTTCGGCGGTTGGCTGATGCCCGTGGTGCCACCGATGGTGTCGGCGGCCACCGGCGCTCTGCTGATCCCGCACATGGTTCCGGGCACCGGTCGGGCCACCATGCTCTATGGCTGTTTCGCGATGTTCGGGCTGTCTCTGGTGGCGGCGCTGTTGATCATCGCGATGATCTGGAGCCGGCTCACCCACTACGGCACATCGGGCACAGCGCGGGTGCCCACACTGTGGATCGTGCTCGGACCGGTCGGCCAGTCGATCACCGCCGCCGGACTCCTCGGCACCAACGCGGCGTTGGCCGTCGACCGCGAGATCGCAGCCGGCTTCAGTGTTTTCAGCGTATTGTTCGGCGTCCCGATGTGGGGCTTCGCGGTGTTGTGGATCGCGTTGGCGGCCGGACTGACCGTGCGTACGTTGCGGCGTGGCATGCCGTTCGCGTTGACATGGTGGAGCCTGACGTTCCCCGTCGGCACGTTTGTCACGGGAACCACGCAGCTGGCGGTTCACACCCATCTCCCGGCGTTCAAGGTCGCCGCCATGATCGCCTACGCGGGGTTGCTGTTCACCTGGTGCCTGGTCGCGGTGCGCACGACGCGGGGCAGCCTGCGCGGCAATCTGTTCCAGCCGCCACCGGCCACCGGCCCGGTCAAGGCGCACAAGGATCCGGTGCGCTGATATGCGAGTCGGGATGACCATGCCGGTGATGGAACCGGGCCTTGATGCCGCGCTGCTCAAGTCGTGGGCCAAAACCGTGGACGAGGGCCCGTTCTCGTCGCTGTGCTGGGGTGAACGCATTGCATTCGACAACCCGGACAGCCTCACGCTGCTGGGTGCGCTGGCAGCCTGGACCGACAGGGTGCGGCTGGTCACCACCGTGATCGTGCCGCAGTTGCACGACCCGGTGCTGTGCGCGAAGGCCTTGGCGACCGGTGATGTACTCAGTGGCGGCCGGCTGACGGTAGGTATCGGAATCGGCGGCCGGCACGAGGATTATCACGCGGTGGGTGCGGACCCGAAGACGCAGACCAGGCGCGGAATGGCCGAGCGAACAGAGATCATGCGCCGGGTATGGGCAGGGGAGAAGATCACCGATTCGGTGCTGCCGGTCGGCCCGGCGCCGGTACGGGCTGGCGGGCCGCCGTTGTTGGTCGGCACGGTCGGTCCCAGGACAGTACGCGACGCCGCGTCGTGGGCCGACGGATTGGCCGGCATCACAATGGATCTCGATACCGGCAAGCAGAAAGAGTTGTTCGACGTCGCCCGAGACGCCTGGACGCAGGCCGGCAAGCCGCCGCCGCACCTGGCGACGTCGTTCTGGTTCGCCATAGGACCTGCCGATGCCGCCCGCGACCAGATCCGTCGCCATCTGCGGCGGTACATGAACTGGATTCCCGCCGAGTACGTCGATGCCATCGCGCCGACCACGGGCTGGTCCGGTGCGCAGGACGAACTGGCAGACACCCTACGACGATTCGTGGCGATCGGCACTGACGAGGTCCACTTGATCCCGACCAGTTCCGATCTCGATCAGGTGCACCGCGTGGCCGAGGTCGTCGCTGACTTCACCTGAGTGGCCACCGGGCAATCCGAGCGCGCCTGAGCTAGTGGGACAGCCCCACCGTCGCCACCAACGGGCCCGGTTTGGGCTTCAGGACGACGCTGAACACCAGGGCGACCGCACCGATGGCCATGCAGACCCAGAACGCGTGCTGAAAGGTCGTATCGGTACCCGACCCGACGATCGGCCCGGCCCAGGCGAATCCGAGTGACGCCCCGATGCCGTAGCTGGCGTTGGCGATGCCCGGCAAGGCACCCGGCTCCTCGTCGGAAGCCTGGATGACGCCCAGCGAGCTCATCGCCGTCAACAGCACAGCGTTGAACGCCAGCCCGTAGAGCACCATCAGCCCGATGAAGATGTTCTCCTGGTTGGCGAACACCGCCAGCAGCGCCGTAACGGCAACGGAGAGCACGATTCCCGCCCGCAGCACGGTGACGAACCCGATGCGGACGGCGAGTCTGCCGACGAACGGGCCGGCGATGACCTGGACGATCGACGCCGGCGTGAGGAACAGCAGTGCCGTCATGGTGGCGTTGTGGCCGAAACCGGAGTCGGTGTCCTCGGCCAGCGCAGGTACCAGGAAACCGGTGACCACCATGAAGGAACCCATCACCAGGATGGTCACGATGATCAGCGGCCACGCCTCGCGTGAGCGCATGTGTTTGATGGCCATCAGCGGGTGCGCCACCCGGCTGTCGACGATGACCAGCGCGATCAGGGCGAGCACGGCGACGGCGATCCAGGTCAGCGCGGGCCCCGAGGTCCAGCCCTGGTGACCGCCTGCGCCGAAGAACAAGTTGATGCCCGCCACTGTCAATGAGATGAGCGCCGCTCCGAGCCAGTCCATCCGGCCCGTCGAGCGGCTGCCGGGGTCATCGGAAGGCACTGATTTCCAGGCGAATCCGAGCCCCAACAGCCCGACGACGAGGATCAGCACGAAGATCGACCGGAACCCGAGGTGATCGACCATCAGCCCGCCCAGCAGGGCGTCGCCACCGGCCACGCCGCCGTTGATCGAGGAGATCACGCCGCAGCACACGCCGAACATCGGGCCGCTGAGCCGCTCACGCATGATGAGGAAGGCCAGCCCGAAGGTGATGTTCGACCCGCCCTGCAAGGCGCGGCCCAGGACGAACAGCGGTAGTGAGGTGGACACGATGCACAGCACCGTGCCGATGCACAGCACGATCATGATGGCGAGCAGCACGCGTTTGCGGCCGATGTAGTCACTCCACCGGATCAACACGACGTTGGCGATGGCCCCGGCGAGGTAGAAGTACGTCGACATCGCCACGAACGCATTGGGACCCAGCTCGGCGGTGATGGCGTGGTAGGCCGGCGCCACCATGGTGGCGTTGAGCTGGAACGAGATCACCGACGCGACGAGCGCGGCAACCATGAACACGATCTGGCGCTGCGCGAGCGCGGTGCCGCCCGCGTCGTCGGACGTGGCGACCGGGGGCTGGTTCACGATCGCATCGTATTTGCCGCGACCTGCGTGTGTAGCGTTATTGACGCGCCCCATGGTGCACCCTGGCCCATGTCGTCAGGGCGATCTTGCGGCCCTTGCGTACCTGCCGCGCCACATGGTCCATCACCGGATCCGGAGAACCGTCCGGCGCCAGGTTCTTCCAGGCCAGCAGGCGTCCCGCGCGGGCGGCCACGCTCAAGTGCAGGTTGGGAAACCAGGTGCTTCCGCCTTCGTCGGGCGAGTGCAGGTAGAGCAGCACGGTTGTGGCGCGTTCGCCGCCCGGCTCGGCCGCGAACAAGCCTGCGTCATGGTGGCGTTTGAAGCCTGTGCGGTAGCCATAGCGCAACGCCTGCCAGTATTCGAGGCGCGCCGCGTCGACGCCGAGCGCAGTGCACACCGCCGACTCGAGGTCGGCCAGCCGTGGGCGCAGATCGTCGGGAAACCAATACTGCGTGGTCGATTGGCTGGTCCGCCGCGGCGACTGGAAGGACTTCAGATGGCCGGCCGGTGAGCGGGACACCACAGAACTGCGCCGCCACAACGCGAACTCCAGCCCTTCGACGAAGGTCGCACACTCCCGCGGGGTGAGGAAATCGTCGTCCCACGCGATGCGGTCGTGCTCCAGGCGCTGCGCGAGGGTGCTCATCGAAGGGCGACAAGCGGTGTGAGAGTGTGGTTTTCGAAATCGGCGACGGTACGTTCGGCGCCCAGGACGAGCACGTCGTCGATATAGTCACCGGCGAAGAACCGGCGCATCACCGACAGCGATCTCTCGTGCTGCTGGTGCCAGTCGGGGTGATCGTTCCAGTGCGGGATCCGGCCGGCCCGGTCGAAGCAATGCCAGCCCAGGATGCGGTGCGGGTGATACAGGTCGTATCCGTGGGTATACGCCCGAACGCTCGTCACCACCTCGTCACCGAAGAAGTAGATGCGGGGGCTGAAGCGGATGTCGCGATTGAACTCGCCTGCGGTGAAGATGAAGTGCAGCGACACGAAGTCCGCGACAACGGGTTCGGTGAGGCTTGTCCACCACGGTATGGGTGTGCTGGCCAGCTTGGTGAGGATGCCACGGTCCCTGCCGTACGGGATGATCCGATAGGGTCGCTTACGTCGTGCCCCGGGTTCGCGTTGTGGGTCGTAGGCCGGTAAGTAGGCGGTCAGCAACGGTTTACGGACACCCTGCTCGCGCAGCTGCCGGTGCATCGCGATCGCCTTATCGTCCCAGCCGCGGGCGAACCGGTGGTGGGAGTCGATGATGAGGGTGTATTCCTCGTCCTGCCAACGTTGTTGCGCCATCGAGCGGGCCCAGTTGCAGCCGCGGCTGCGGTCGGCGTCGATGTCGACGATTTCGATCCCCGGCAGCTCCCACACCTCGCGCGGCAGCGACTCGTGCGAGGCGTGCTGCCAGATCACGCACGTACGCAACCGTTCCGGCGCGGCGGCCTTGCCGTACAGATCCAGCAGCGTTTTGGGCAGCTCGGTGTCGCGATATGCGGGGATCTGCACGTAGATCCGGGGCAGGTCGGACATGGCTAGCGCGCGTCGAGTCGTTTGTTGAGCGCGGCGACGTCGCGGCTGACCTTGAGCAGTTGACGCATCACCTCGTTGAGCGTGACTTCCTCCAGGACCCGGCAGGGATCCGGCGGAGGGGGCGGCGGTGTTCCGCCCGGGAGTCCTCCGTCGAGATCGTCCAGGACATATCGGCGCATGATCTCGATGAGCGCCTCGGGGCGCTCGGCGAGATTGATGATCGGCCCGTAGGTGGCGATCACCTGATCGATGACGTGCTGTTCGGAAGGCATGTGCGAAACGCTAGGCCGCCGAAAGCCCGGTGGATTGAGTAGTGGACTACTCGTTTGTGAGGTCGCGCAACTGCTCGATGAGCTTCACCCGGTCGGCTGTCGTCGCGGCGATCGGGACCACGTTGAGGACCGTGACACCCGATTCCCGGAAGGCCTGCACGCGTTCTTTGACGAACCCGGCGGAGCCGATCAGGGAGATGTCCCGGATCAGGTCGTCGGGAACGGCCTTGGCCGCGGCGTCCTTCTCACCGGCGAGGTACAGCTCCTGGATCCGATCAGCCTGTGCGCCATAGCCGTAGCGGGTGGCCAGGCGGTGATAGAAGTTCTTCTCCTTGGCGCCCATGCCGCCGATGTAGAGCGCCACATGGGGTTTGACGAACTCGCGCAGCGGTTCGACGTCGTCACCGATGGCCAGTACGGGGCTGGCGTAGACCTCGAGCGGGCCCAGCGCGGGATCGCGTTTGGCCTGCCCGGCAGCCAACGCGTCGCCCCACACCTCGCCGGCTTTCTCGGGCAGGTAGAAGATCGGCTGCCAACCCTCGGCGGCCTCGGCGGCCAGCTCGACATTCTTCGGTCCCAGCGCGGCGAGCAAGATCGGAATACGTTCGCGGACCGGATGATTGATGAGTTTGAGGGCCTTGCCAAGACCCGTGCCCCGGTCAGCCGGTAGCGGGATGGTGTAGTGGTCACCGGCGAACTCGAGAGCTTCGCGGCGCCACACGCGGCGGCAGATGTCGATGATTTCGCGGGTACGCGCGATAGGCGCGTCGTAGGGCACGCCGTGGAAACCCTCGATGACCTGTGGGCCCGAAGCGCCCAGTCCCAGGATGAACCTGCCGTCGGACACGTAGTCCAACCCGGCTGCCGTCATCGCGGTCAGCGTGGGTGTGCGGGTGTAGATCTGCAGAATGCCCGAAGCCAGTTGAACCCGCTCGGTGGAGGCGGCCAGATAGCCCAGCGCGCTGACCGCGTCGAATGAATATGCTTCTGGCACAAAGACGATGTCGATGCCTGCCCGTTCCAGGTCGGCGACCTCGGCCGCGACGTCCTTGAATCCTCCGGCGTAGTTGATTCCCAAACCGATGCGCATGTTCGAATTCCTCTGTCTCGTCGCGGCTAGGCCTGCTGGGCGCTGATCTCGTCGAGCGCCTCGGCCTGGATGCGGCCGAACTGTGCGGCCATCGCCTCGGACAGCGCCTGGGCGCCCGACAGCGGCCGCACCATCACCATGAAGTCGTCGATGAGGCCGTCGTCGTTCATGTGCAGGAAGTCGCACCCGGTGATCTTTTTGTCGGCCACATTCGCCTCGAACACCAGGGCGTGATCGCGTCCACCTGCGTCGGCGATCTCACGGATGTAGTGGAAGTCCTCGAACACCCGCATGACCCCGCGCAGGATCGCGGCAGTGATCGGCTTGCCGGGATAGGGCTTGAACGCCACCGGGCTGGTGAACACCACGTCGTCGGCCAGAAGGGCCGCTATGGCGGCTTCATCGCGGGCTTCGACGGCCTGTCGGAACGGATGCATCCCACACCTCGCATAGTCAATTTGTTGAGTATTGAAGCCACGGTAACGATCCGCAGCCTCGATGTCTAGGGGCTGATTAATCAATTTGATGACTATTCGTGTTGTACGATCCCGACGTGGCGCTTCGTGATGCGGTGCTCGCCGCCCTGCTCGACGGCGAATCGTCGGGCTACGACCTGGCCAAGGCGTTCGACGCCTCGGTGGCCAACTTCTGGATGGCGACACCTCAGCAGCTCTACCGCGAGCTCGACCGGTTGGCCGAGGACGGACTGATCCAGGCGCGCGTGGTCCAACAGGACCGGCGTCCCAACAAGCGGATGTACTCACTGACCGACGCCGGCCGCGCCACGCTCAGGCAGTTCACTGCGACGCCGCCCAAACCTTCGATGCTGCGCGACGAGCTACTGGTCAAGGTGGCTGCGGTGGACGCCGGTGACGCCGCGGCGGTGCGCGAACTGGTTGCTGAATTCGCACAACGCGCCACGGCGAAACTTGCTCGCTACGAACGGGGGCGGGCTCTTCTGTTGGGCGGGCGCACCGAAGAGCAGTACCTCAACGAGGCCGAACGGGTGGGCCCCTACCTGACCCTGCTGCGCGGAATCTCGTTCGAGCAGGAGAACATTCGATGGGCCGAGCACGCCGTGGCCGCCATCGAGCGGAGAATCAACGCGCTGCGCTAGCGACCTTGCCGCGGCCGTTCTGACATGCGAAAACTGGCCCATTGCTGGTTGTTTCGCGGCGGGCGACTGTGGGTTCGGATCGAAAAAGTTGGGAAATCTCGGAATAACCGCTGTGAGCCGTTGATTGCAACTGGTAAGACCCGCTCAACCCGGGCGGGGTTACCGGTGACCAAGTGGGGTGGTCAGAGGTGGAATTGAAGACGAATCACAGACGGCTCAAAACCGTTTCGGCCGGTGTAGGGCTGGCAGCCGTGGTGGCGATGGGAGCTGTCGGGCTGCTCGCGAGCGGTGCGTCCGGCGGCCTGCAGATGCAGTCGCAGCCCGAGATGACAACCGGGCAGACCGTCACCCAGACGACGGCAGGAAAATCACCGGAAACCTCAGTGGCGACACCGCCGTTCACCTTCACGACGCCCGAGGGCTTCGCGGTACCGCACTGATCGCCGACTGATCGTGCTCTAGTCTCGCTCTCGGCCCTGCGGTGGGGCCGGAAGTGAGGCGTGCCCCCGGTGGAACTCGCGCTTGTCGGACAGGCAGCCGCGATGTTCGCCGTCACCAATGTCGACGACTTGGTGATGCTCACGGTGTTCTTCGGCCGGGCCGAGGGCGGGCGGGCGGCAGTGACGCGGGTAGTCGCCGGCCAGTACTTGGGCTTCAGTGCGATCGTCGCCGTCTCGGTGCTCGGCGCGCTCGGTGCGACGCTGCTGCCCGAGGATGCCGTCCCGTACCTCGGGCTGCTCCCGGTCGCACTGGGTGTTCGCGCGGGCTGGTTGGCGTGGCGCTCACGTCACGACCGCGCCGAGGACGTCGATCGCGACGACGGCGTCGGCGTACTGCACGTCGCTGTGGTGACCTTCGCCAACGGTGGGGACAACATCGGCGTTTACGTCCCGGTGTTCGCGGTCGCGGGCATCGTCGGCTACGTCGCGGTGTTCCTCGTCGGTGTCGCGATCTGGTGTGCCGCGGGCTACTACCTCGCGGCCAGACCCGCCATCGCGGCAGCGCTGTCGCGATGGGGACACATCATCCTGCCCGTCATCCTCATCGGCATCGGGCTACGGATCCTCGTCGAGGGCAACGCGTTCGGGTTGTGACGTGACGAGGGGCGTCTGTCAGCAGCCCCAACCACCGCCCCAGCCCGCATACCCCGGGTAGCCCCACGGCGGGGGCGGAGCTGGCGGCGGACCCCAGTACCACGG
>NZ_LZTB01000029.1 GCF_001665685.1 Mycobacterium sp. 852013-50091_SCH5140682 | reverse complement strand
ACGGTGGCGGCTTCGTCGTGGGGCAGGGTGATCTGGTAGGTGGTGTGGTCCTCGTGCACGTCTTTGCGGAACGCGCGTTTGGGTTCCGGGCGTGGCTGCGGTTCGGGGCGGGGTTCGAGTTTCACGGCGGTGCGCAACTGGGCCACGGTGGCGACCTCCGCCAGTTCGGCGTAGTGCGCATCGGAACCGTCGGCAGCTCGTTCGGCGATCACCCCCACCTGATCCAGGGACAGCCGGCCTTGCCGCATTCCTTCGGCGCACAATGGGAATTCGTCGAGGTGGCGTGCGACTGTGACCATGATCCCGGCGTTGTGCAGGGTGGCACCGGTTTTCCAGGCCACCAACTCGGCGATGGACCGGGCGCCGGTGGCACCACATAATTCGTCGCGTTCGAGTTCGGCGACGATGTCGACGATGCGTCCGTCGATCGCGTTGCGCTGCCCGCACAGTTCCGACAATTCGTCGAGCAACACCTCCAGCCGCTGCACGGGGCTCACCGCGTCAGCGTCGAAAGGTGTTGGCTGCGAGGGCATAACACCAATCAAACCAGAAGGGTCCGACAAGCTCCGGCCGCTGCATTTCACCACCGAGTGCGCCGGTCGACTATGGGAAGCGCTAGCGCACAGCGCGGCCGATCGCGTCGGCGACGCGGTTGACTGCTTCGCGTGCCGCCGGGCTGATCTGGGTCATGGAGAGGTACCCGTGTACGAGGCCGCCTTCTCGAAGCAAGCGGGTGGGTACTCCAAAGCTATTGAGCCGCCTGGCATATGCGATGGCCTCGTCCCGCAACGGATCGAATCCGGCAACGGTGATCAGGGTTGCCGGCACGCCAGAAAGGTCCTCGGCGAGGATCGGTGACACGCGTGGGTCGGACCGGTCGCGGGCATCGGTTACATACAGCCCGGCCAACCAGTCCATCTGCTTGACGGTGAGCGCGGGGTTGTCCGCGAACTCCTTGCGCGAACGATAGTCACCCGCAGCGTCGACGACCGGGTACATCAGTACCTGCATCCTGGGGCGAAGTGTCTCGTGTTGGAGTTGATTCGACAGCACCGCACAGAGATTCGCGCCCGCACTGTCACCGAGTAGCACGATGCGCTGCGGATCGACTCCCCAGTCGGCGCACCGCTCGACGGCGAATTGCCATGCCTCCATGGCGTCGTCGGGCGCTGCGGGGAAGGGTGCCTCGGGGGCCAGTCGATACTCGATCGACAAGACGTTGACCCCGGCGCGGGATGCGATGAGCCGGGCGGGGGAGTCGTAGGCGCTGCGGCTGCCGAGCACGAAACCTCCGCCGTGGAGGAACAGCACCAGCCCGTTGGACCGTACCCGGGGCCGATACAGGCTGGCCCGAATACCGCTACGGAGAACGATATTGGTGTCGACAGCTACATCGGCGTCTGCGGATCTGTCGGCGAACACCCTGCAGTCGTTCTCCATGGCAGCTCTGGCATCAGCAACGGTACCGTCGCTGAAATCAGGCTCCGCGGCGGTGACTCGCATGAGCAGGGCGATCTCCGGTTCCATCACATCACCGTCGGCGTTGACGGTCGGTGGGATGAGCCTGCGGAGAATCGCTTTCGGAACACGGCCCAGAGTCGTGAACGCGGCGCGCTGGATCAGCTCGGCAGCGGTCAGGCGCGGGGGAACCGGTGCCGCGGACACCGCGGTGAGCGTCGTCATGACGCCACACTTGCCGAAGCTGTCCGGCCGTCGTCCAGTTCGCGCTCCAATCGCGAGCTGAAGCGGAGATTCTCGTCGATGACCGATCCTCGGTACATCTTGCGGTCCTCCAGGAATACGTTTCGCATCTGCCAAGGCATCGAGTCGCCCTGACGCGGCAGGGCACGCTTCGCGCGCTGCATGTAGCCGGCCTCGAGGTCGAGAATCGAACGCGTGCCGACCCCTTCGGCTGCATAGGGAACGACAGTGTCGTATCCGTGGGTGTCCATGTGGCGGAGCAGCTCGATGAGGCTCTTGCCGAGTAGCGAGATCTTCAGCGTCCAGGACGATTTGGTGTAGCCGACCGCCATCATCCAGTTCGGCAGCCCGGACAGCATCAGCCCCCGGTACACCACGCTGCTGGACAGATCGACCGGTCGCCCGTCGACGGTGATGTCGATGCCGCCGAACAAGCGCAGGTTCAGCCCGGTCGCCGTGACGATGAGGTCGGCCGGCAGCTCCTTGCCCGACTCCAGCTCGATTCCGGTCTTGGTGAACCGGCGGATCCGGTCGGTCACCACCGACGCTCGGCCTTCGCGGATCGAGGCGAAGAAGTCGCCGTCGGGCGCCAGGCACAAGCGCTGGTGCCACGGATCGTAGGGCGGGTTGAAGTGCCGGTCCACGTCGAATCCCGCTGGGAGCTCCTTCATGTTGAGGTGGCGGATGAGGCGCCGTGCGGTTTTCGGGAACTTGGTCATCAACTCGACGACCACCCAATCGATCAACACGTTCTTCCACCTGGTCGCGAGATAGCCGCGCCGTTCTCCGAGGAGTCGAGTGAGCTTGAGGCTCAGGGCGTCGACGCGCGGCAGTGACATGATGTACGTCGGTGTGCGCTGCAGCATGGTGACGTGGTCGGCGGCGGTGTCGCCCTTGAGCATAGACGGGATCAGCGTGATTGCTGTTGCGCCGCTGCCGATTACGACGACGTTCTTGCCGGAGTGGTCATAGTCCTCGGGCCAGAACTGCGGGTGGATGATGTCGCCCTCGAAGTCGTCCCGTCCCTCGAACTCCGGGGTGTACGCCTCGTCGTACCGGTAGTAGCCCGTGCCGGCGTATACCCACCCCGCCTTGATCACCTCATTGCGTACCGCGCCGTCGGAATCAGTGACCTCCACCGTCAGCACCCATTGCGCGTCGTCGCTCGACCAGGCGGCGGCCACGACATGGTGGCGGTACCTGATGATGTCGTCGAGGCCGTACTCGTCGACGGTCTCCTTGAGGTAGTCCAGGATCAGCGGCGCGTCAGCGATCGCTTTCTCGTGGCGCCAGCTCTTGAACTCGTACGCGAACGTGTGCAGGTCCGAGTCGGACCGGATGCCGGGGTACCGAAACAGATCCCACGTACCACCGATGGCGTCGCGCGCCTCCAGCAACGCCACCTTCTTCCTCGGGAACTCCTTGGTGAGGTACGCCGCGGCGCCGATCCCTGAGATGCCGCCGCCGATGATGACCACATCGAAGTACTCCGGGCCGCTTGCTGAGAGGGTCATCTGTCGATTCCTTCCTGTGCCGGTATCGGCGCGTCGTGATGATCCCAAGAGTGCCGCGAACGACGTGACAGCCACCACACCGAAATGCATCAACCTGCGGTCGTCGACGGTGTGAATCGCACCCTGGCTCTGCCGAGCCGCCCGCCGTCCTGCGGCGCGAGCGTCCCAGATCAGGGCTGGTCCCTTACGCTTCTCCCGGGAGGTACTTCCCGCTTGGGCGTTGGGGAGCTGGAGGGCGTGGCAATGAGTGCAGGTCGTCGTGAACGGTCCCAGGATGAGCCCGGTGCGGCTCCGGAAAAGCACGGGTCACGGTCGCGGCCGCGCCGGGTGTTGTTGCGGTTGCTGAAGGTGTTCGGCGCGTTGGTCGTGGTCGTGTTGGTGTTGATCGGTGCGGCCATTGCGATGGTCTACTACCAGGGCAAGCGGGCGCCCGCCGGCAACCATGACTACGTCGCTCTCGGTAGTTCGTTCGGTGCAGGCCCCGGTGTGCCCGATCGTGATCCGACGAGCCCGACGCTGTGCATCAGATCCGACCACAACTACGCACATCAGTTGGCGGCGTTGCGTCACCTGAGCCTGACCGACGTGACGTGTTCAGGAGCCACAGCGCAGAACGTTCTGCACGGCGGCCAATTCTTCCAGCCACCTCAACTCGATGCAGTCCGCGACACCACGAAGCTCATCACCATCACGGCGGGCGGAAATGACATCTACTACTTGCCGAATCTGTTCGCCTGGTCATGCGCCAAGGACCCCGGCGCGTTGTCGTTCGCATGGCGCATCGCGGTCTGTGACGCCAAGTCCGACGCGGACGTCGACCGCGCAGTTCAGCAAGTCGGGGCGAGTTTGACGGAGATCGGTATCGAGGCGCACAAGCGGGCGCCGAATGCGACGGTCGTGTACGTCAACTACACAACCGTCCTGCCCGATGCCGGATACTGTCCTGCCAAGCTACCGATCACCGACGAGCAGTTCGACCGGGCACGACAACTGGCGAAAACGCTTGTCGCCAAGACGGATGAGGCCGCACGGGCGACGGGGTCCCTGCTGGTATCGGCCGCCGACGTGACCCGGGGTCACGATATTTGCGCGGCCGATCCATGGGTTTACGGCTATACCTTCTCCGCAAGCCCGCTGAAGTACGGTCCGATGGCCTATCACCCGACTCTACGAGCCATGACCGAGATCGCAGCGCAGATCAACAGAACTCTCGATTCGAGATAGCCGCCCGCGCAGTCGCATTCGCCGGAGCCGGCCGGCCCTATGCCGAGGCTCCTCTGGCGACGCCGAGTCGCTCGGCAATCTGATCGGCAGTCTGCAGACCGGTCAGGATGGCGCCGTTCATGGTCCCGACCCACTCGCCCGCGGTTTCCGTGCCCGCCCAGTGGATGCGCCCGTGTGGCGTGGTGAGGGCCTCGCCGTAGCTCACCGTTGCGAAGGGCGGCGCGGCCGGATGCGGGCCACCCGGGGCGAAAGGTTCTGTGCCCCAACAGTGATCGATGTAGTCGATGGGGCTCCCGGCGTGTGGGCCGTACAGGTCGACCAACTGGTCGAGCACCAGTTTCCGCCGAACGTCCGGACCGAAGCCGTCGTACACCCGAGCGGTGCAGAAGACCATCAGGATGCCCGGCCCGTCATCGCTGGGCGAGACGTCGAAGGTGATGAACACCGGCGCGGTATCGGTCACTGCCTCACCCGAAAGCCCCTCAGACCGCCAGAATGGCTTGTCGTAGGCGACGAACGCCTTGCTCAGCGCGCCCATTGGAAAGCTCGTCGTGAGTCCCTCAATCTTTTGCGGCAAGGCCGGTTGGTACTCGATGTAAGCCCGATGCTGGGGGGCCGCCGCGACGATGGCGTACTTGGCATTGATCACCGCCGTATCGGTGTAGACCGTGACGCCGTGATCGTCTTGGGAGATCTGACGGACCCGGGTGTCCAACACAATTCGGTCGCCGAGCTGCTCAGCGAGCCGCTTGGCAATCTCTTGAGTGGTTTCGGTGACTCGATACTCGTTCTGCCCGCCTTCGACGGCGAGCATGTGGTCGAGCCCGCCCACGGCCTGGATATAGCGCAACACATGCAGCAATGACACGTCTAGTGGGCTGCAGCCCCACTGCA
The DNA here is from genome assembly GCF_001665685.1 of Mycobacterium sp. 852013-50091_SCH5140682. Taxonomy (GTDB): domain Bacteria; phylum Actinomycetota; class Actinomycetes; order Mycobacteriales; family Mycobacteriaceae; genus Mycobacterium. The sequence goes on along the minus strand of NZ_LZTB01000029.1, from coordinate 54,144 downwards.
CCTTGGTGACGATGAACATCAGCGCGCGAGTGCTGGTCACGGCCTGCTGCTGGTCGAGCCATTCGCCGAACGAAATCGCGTCGAGTTCGCCGGCGTTGGGTGAATTTCACGCGGCATCGACATCGATGGTTTCCAGCAGGTTGGTCATCTCCCCTTGGATGCGCCCCAGGTCCTCCAAGTCGACCGGGTCGACCATCGGAAGGGTGCCCGTCCAAGGGCGACGCTGCCCGGCCATCCACAAGAGGTTGACGCCTTCATCGAACTGCGGGGTCAGCGAACACCCCAAGCGCTCCATCAGGTCACGGATCGCGGTGTGGCGCTGCGCAACCCACGTCGCACCCAGGTCGACCTTGACCCCGGCGACCTCGCCTGTGAAGGAACGGCCACCGACCCGGTCACGGCCTTCAATGACGAGAACTGATGCACCCTGACTGGACAGCCGATCCGCGGCGCTCAAGCCGGCGAAGCCCGCTCCGACAACTACGACATCGACTGATGCCACCTGCGCGCCGCCCTCCTGCGGTACCGACATGGTCTGCTCTTTCATGGTTTCCTCCGTCGCTCGGCATGATGCGTAACGGATTGCCTTGGCAATCCGCATATCTCGCAACTGACACGACCAGTGTCGCCAGCGCTGGCCCGGGGCCGCCACGGCAGTGCCCACCAGTTTCTGGCGCGAAGAGGTGCATGGTGCACCAAAATCGTTGACTTTCGCGCTCCGATTACGACGTTTGGCCCCGGGGCATGCCGGACCCGCGGTCTATTGCCCGGGCGTTGCGGCTTGGTCAGCGGGCGCGGGCTGGGCCGGTGGCTCCAGTTGTGGGTAGCTCGGCGGGGTCGCGTTGGTAACCTCACCGGTGGGCACTCCGGTCTTCGGCGGCGCCCCGGTGGGGCTCTCCAACAGCGGCTGCGGCCAAGGTCCTGCGCTGGAGACCATTCCCGGCAGGGTTCCGGTGTCGGACTGCAAGAGGGCCGAGGCGCTGTCGGGCGGCACGATTCCGCCTTGCACCCCGTAGCGCATGTTGGTGTAGTTCAGGATGAACGACTGATTCGGCACCGGAGGACCAGGCTTGCTGTTGGGCAGACTCACGGTGGTCTGGGTCGGATCAGCAGTGGGCCCGCTGGTTCTCACCCCGCGGGTGTCGGTGGTGTGCGGGGGATAAGTGTATGCGCCCGTGCCGAATTCGTAGGTGTAGGCGCCCTGGTACGGAATGCCGGGCACGCCTGGGACAAACGGCAGAATCGGGGGATCGGCACTCGCGATCCCGCTGCCCGCCGAGCCCATTGCCAGGATCATCGCGCCGCACGCGACGCATTGACGGATTCGAAGTGGTGCCACAGACCTCTCCTTTCTCATGTTGACGGAGTTCAGATCTTGATCGGATCGCCGTAGATGGCGTACGAAAAGTGGCTGGCGGCAGTCGAAATGCGCAAGTACGCGTATGAACGAATGTTGACGTCGCCACCGCATGCGTCGGCTTTGACGTGAAGGTTGTCAACGCCGAGCGACGCGGTGTTGCCGGGGCTCAGTGCCATGTTGGTCATCGGCAGGTCGACGATCACGCCGGGTTGGACGATGGTTTCCAAGAATCCGGCGACGCCGGCGCTGCCACCGACGGTGGTCGGGGGAAGCCCGACTGCACCAGCGACGCCACCGGTGCCACCCACCACCAGACCCGCGGAAACGTCCGATTGGCATCCCAGCTGATAGCCCAGGATGAACAGGCTGTCCTGGATCGGGCTCGCGCCACCGGTCGCCGTGGCCGTCGCCGTCGCGGTGACAAACGCCTCGCGTGAATTGGACGCCGCAGCAAGGTTGGGAACGGAATTCACCACCTCGTCCTTGATCTGCAGGTCGAGCTGCCAGCCGTCCGGCGAAGTCTTGTCATAGACCTGCGGAGCCATGTGGATCGGCTCAGCCTTGACGGCAGGCGCCGCGGACAAGCTCGCTACCCCCATGGCCACAGCCGCAGCCGCGAGAACGGGCGAGGACGAAAACCTCAGCCTCACGTTGTATTCCTTTCATGTTGTTGGTGATGTCAGGTGTGCGGCCGGATCTGAGTCCGGGTGCCGAGTAAGGATTCAGCCGATACTGTGCCGGGCATCTGCTTTCTGGCTCTGGCTTCTTTTCGGGCCCGTGGCCACGTTGTGGTTGTGCAGTGCTCGGTAGGCGAGAAAGTAGATGAGGCCCTGGCTTCCCCACGTGATCAGAGCGGCGGTGTAGAAGAACGTGCGGTTCTGGTCGTCAAAGGGGAGGGGGAAGAAGTCGTAGCTCATCGCGATGGCTGAAGCCGCAGCGGTGACCAGACCGGTTGCGACGGCGAGCTTTTGGGCACCAGACTCCCAGAGTCTCTTGACGAAGTACGCCAGGAACGCGGTCGTGAGCAGGTTGACCACGACATAGAACGTTGCCGGAGCGACGTGGAGCGTCTCGTCGTGAAACTTCCGGAGGAACACGCCACCGGCGATGGCGAGCCCGAACACGCCGATCTCGACGGCAATCGTCGGCTTGTATCGATGGGTGACGGCCATCAGACCCATGACGAGGATCAGCGTGAAACCGAACGACCGGGAGAACGCGTCGAGGAAAAAGGAGATGTCGTAGGCGACGCCGCCCTCTGCGGGGCCGAGTAGAGACCCGATGAGGAAATTGGTGGCGGACACGCCGACGACCAGACATTCAAGGCCGAGCAGGTAATTGCCGTAGGTTCGGATGAACTTCCATCCGAAGCAGTAGCCGACGGCAGCCAACCAGACAGCGGCGGTAAGGAAGATGAGATCCTTCATCGCAGTGATTCCTCTCGAAGTGCAGATCGCGGTGGGATCGACGTGCAACTGTCGCCGTTCAGTGACCCCAGTCACAACGACAGGGCGCACCTGCTTTGAGCCGGAAGAGGTGCAGCGTGCACACATCCGAGCTCAGGGGACACGGCGCTGCAGCCGGTCGAACCAGCGAAGTGCGGGCAGCGCCAACAGCGTTGCAGCGGCCAGAGCGAGAAACGCGGTCGCCGGATGCGTGACGAGCAATCCGACAGCCGTGGCGAGGACGACGCCGCCCAGATTGCCCGCCATCCAGATGAGCCCGGCTGCTGTGCTCTCGGCGTCGGGGGCGTGCCGCTCACTGAGAGCCAGCACGATGGGCAGTGCCGGAAGGAGGAGGAAACCGACCCCGATCAACGTGAGGAACCCCATCGTCGTGCTGGGGACCAAGGCCAAGTGCACGCACGCCACGGCCGTGAAACCGATTCCCACGCCCATGATTTGGACCTCCCGGCCACGCCGATCCGCCCAAACCGGCACGGCGGCGCAGCCGATGACACCGGCGATCATGGTGAACGCCAAGATGAGCCCGGCAGTCGACTCTGAGACTCCGGCCGGTTCCAGCAGTGGCTGGACGAACGTCGCGAGCGCGATGAACGTACCCATCGGGATGGCTACGACAGCGCACAAGCGCCGCAGGTAGCGGTTGCCGAATGCGGTGCGGAACGCACGAAGGCCACCGGTCGCGCGAATGGCCTCGGCACCTCCCAGCGGCTGCGAGAAGCGCAGCGCCCCAAGCAGACACAGCCCGGCATCCAGCGCCAGCAGGGCGGTGATGATGGTGAGGGCATGGATGTTGCGCTCGCCTGGCAAGCACGCGCCGAGCAGATATCCCACGACCATCCCGCCGAAAGTGGCCGACGATGCGACGGCAATTCCGACTGTGCGGTCCTTCACGGCGAGATAGCCGACAGCGAGCCCCGGGATGGCGTTGAGGACGAAGGGCTGTCCGACCGCGGCAACAACCTGTCCGGTCAGTGCCCACGTGAAGTCGTCCGCAATCAGCCTCACGAATGCTCCGCAGGCGGTGAGGATCGCGCCGGCGATCAGGGCGGGCCGGAAGAACCGATCCAGCGTGAGGCCTGCCGGGATGGCGAGCAGCACGTAGATCAGCGGAAAGACCTGAGACAGCCAACCGATTGAGGCTACTGAAACTCCGAAGTGCCGCGCGGCGTCGTCGGTCACCGGCGCGTAGTTCACGACGAGCGCCTGGGTGGCGGCGGCGAGCAGTCCATACGCGACGAAGACGGACCACCGGCTCTTCGCGTGCTCCGCGATGCCGGGTTCTTCGAGTGTTACCTCCGCACGCGTAACGGTGACTCGCTCCTCGGCAGGAGGTGTCCGGGTTGGGCTTTGTAGACGAAATGCGTTGCGTTTCTGGGCAGTACGTCGAATCACGACCAGCGCGACGGCGGCATGCGTCGCCGTCGCCTCGGCCAGACTCATCCGGCGTTCTTCGTCTGATCACCCGCGGTGGCATCGGCGGTCACCACGGCGCGGTCGGTGATCGTTGACTTCCGGGGACCCGCATCACCCGCGGCGATGCGCCGACGAAGCACGAACAGCCACCAGCCGAAGCCCAGGGCCAGCAACACCGCCAGCGGAAGCAGGTTGGGCCGGAAGTCGGGCAGCAGAACCAGCGCGGCCAGCACGATTGTGAAGCTCGCGAGGCCAAGAATGTGGATTGGCCTGCGGAAGCGTCCGAGGTCGAAGAAGCCCGGTTCCGATTTCGGGAACGTGCCGCGGGCGTCGGCAACGAGCATTCCTGCCGTGGTGAGGATGTAGACCCCGACATATCCGATGGTTGCCATGCCCAGGATGTAGGCGAATGCGGCTTCGCTGAACAGTGCTGTGACCAGGAAGAACGCGGAGACTGCTGCCGATCCCCACACCGCGGAGGTCGGGACCCGGTGCTTGGCGGACACCGTGTTGAACACTCGCGCGAGTGGCGTCATGTTGTCGCGTGACATGGCGTAGAGCAGGCGGGTCGCGACGAGCATGTTTGCCAACACGCACACCAGGATGTTCGTCAGGGCGATGGCGACGACGAAGTCTGCGAAGTGCGGAGAGATCTGTGAAGCGATGATCTCTTCGATGGGTGTCGCACTTCCGTTGACGGCCTTGCGATCTCCCGTCGCCAGCAAGAACGTGACGTACATGAAGAACTCGATCACCGCGGCCGTCCCGAGCGCCATGAACATCGTGCGCGGGATCACTCGACGCGCGGCCCTGGTCTCTTCCGCGATATCGGCCGGCGCCTCCACGCCGAGCAGTCCGAACAGCGCGCCCAGGCTCGCGACCATCCAGGCGAACATGTACGGCGACGTAGCCGTGTCACCGTGCGACGCCAAGTAGCTCAGTGGCTGGCCGGCGTGCCTGAGGAGCACGACGAAGATGAGGACGAAGGCCGTAACCCCTACGGTCAGAAAGATTTCGAGAATGACACCGAGGTTGTTGATCGCCGTCGCGAGTCGAATGCCGTAGACGTTGATCAGGACACAGACCAGCAGAACGATCGCGGTGGTGCCGACCAACTCGGGGGTGGTCGCGTTCCAACCGATGAGCCCGGCGAAGTACGTCGAGAAGGTGTAGGCGACCCCGGTGAATCCGGAGATGAAGCCGATCAAACCCAGGTAGCCCGTGAACCACCCGAGGCTCGGATGGACGAGCCGACTGGTCCATTGGTAGGCGTAGCCGGCAAGCGGGAGTTTGACCGCGAGGTCGGCCGCGATCATCGCCCAGATGGCGAAGATGACGACGACAACGGGCACTGTCCAGACAAAGGCGGGTCCAGCGGTGCTCAGGCCGAAGCCGAAGCCCGCATACACCGCTGTCGTCGCACTGATCACGGCGAATCCGACGCAGAACGAGGCGAATGGACTTACTGATCGGTCCAGCTGCTGGGCATAACCGAGCTGCTTCAGGACCAGGTCTTCCTCGGCAGTCATGAGACCTACCTATCTGAGCGTCCGGCGACCAGCCGGAGGTGGATGTGATGCGAGAACTGCGAGCGAACGAATATTCGTTCGTATGAGTGACGTACGCTACTTTCGCCCGAGCGCCATGTCAACGGTCGGCTGATCGCGGGACTCGCCAGTCGGCGGCGGAAGCGCGAATTACCTTGGCGTGCTTAGGGTGTGCGCCTCGTCGGGCGCAGTAACTGCAGCGGCGAACGGTATGCGCCGCTGTCTCGGTTCAGTCGGCCCGATGTCCGACGAGCATCGAGCGCGCCATCTGCCAATGCAGCTCGGCGACTTCCTCGGGCTTCATCGGGCCGTCGGTCTGGAACCAATTCGCGACACGATCACACATGGCGATGATGGCGATCGAGACAATCGTGACCTCGGCGTGCGGCACCTCGGGGGCGAAGGCTGTCACGCGGTCGCACACCAGATTCAAGTAGGCGCGTTGCGCGGAGAGCAGTCTGTCGTAGTCATCGGTCGACAGGAACTGGCCGGCGGTGGCCGTGTTGAGAACGAGATCCGCGACGCGAGCAATGTGCATGTTCTGGATTTGGTACAGCACGTGTCGGCGGACCGTCTCCCGCAGTTCTTCCTCGGGATCGAGGCCGCTCACGTCCGCCGCGTTGTCCATGAAGTCGGCCAGCACCCGGGAGACCGCCTCGGTGAGGATCGCTTCCTTCGAGGGAAAGTGGCTGTACAGTCCAGGCGCCTTGATGCCGGCGGCTTCAGCGACTTCCCGAACGGTGAAGGCGCCGAATCCGCGATCGGCGACGATCGTGATGGCGGCTGCCAGGATCCTCTCGCGCATGACGTCCGGATCGAAAACCCGGCCGAGGCTCGCGATGGCTGCTGAACGGTCCAGCTCCGGGGGGCTCGCGGCATGCCGGGCCGAGGAACCTCTTGCGGATGTCATGTGTCCTCCAGATAGCCGGGTCGGTCCAAGGTTACGACCCTCGGGTCGGGCCTGAATTCGGTGGCCCGTGCGGTACCGGCACATGAATGCAGGGCGAACTGTTGACGGGAACCAGTGTCGAACGTAGCCTAACGAATGTTCGTTCGTAAACTTGCGTGATGAATCCGCACCGACTGGCGTACCTCGGCGAGGGCGCGATCTTGGAAGGGGCACGACATGGTGTCTGTAGGTATTGCCGGCGTGGGGCAGATGGGCGGAGCCGCTCTGCGGATCTTGCTCGACCATCTGCCCGATGCGCAGTTCTTGGCGATGGACCGTTCGCCTGAAGCGCTCCGCCGCGCTGAGGCGCTCGACCCGAGACGCGTTCGAGGACAGATGGTCGACGTCACCACGGGGACGGTGGAGCTGGACGGGCTTGACTTGGTGCTCAACATGTCTGGGCCGTTCTATGCCGGCTCGGGCAGCCTGGCCCAAGCAGCGTTGAGGGCGGGCACGACGTACATCGATATCGGTGACGACCTCGAGGCGACCGAGACGGTCCTGGCTATGGACGCCGATGCCAAGCGCGCGGGCGTCGCGCTCGTCAGCGGTGCGGGATGGTCCCCCGGAGTATCGAACTGGTGCGCCGCCCGACTGCTTGACGAATTCCCCGACAGTGACGGCGTCCAGGTGGTGTGGGCGACTCACGAGCGGGACCCGGGAGGACTCGCTCCGTTGCGCCACATGCTCCACATGGCGGTCACGCCGTGCCCCGTTTGGCGCGACGGGCAGTGGGTGCAGTCGCCGGGTTTTGTGCCGGAAACAGCCGCGACGTTCACCTTCCCCGATCCACTCGGCGTCATCCAGGCATATGACACCGCTCATCCAGAGCCGAGGACCCTCGCCAGATTCTTCCCCCGGTTGCGAAACGCCAGTTGCAAGGGGTCATTGCGCCCCGACTGGGCCAACGCAGCATTTTCGACGCTGGGGCGCATCGGATTCGGCCACGATGACGTCGTGGTGAACATCGCCGGACAGGATGTGGAACCGGCGGAGTTCCTCTGGAAGATGATGTGGGCACGGCACGAGGCATCGGCCAGACCGAAGAGCGGTAAACCGTTGACGGCGCTGTTGATTCAAGTTCTCGACGGGCCCCGCGTGCAGGGTGCCGTTGCACTGATCGATGACGCTCCGATGTCGCGTGGTACGGGCCTCGGTGCGGCGGTCGCCGCACTTTCGGCGCTGCGGGAATGTCCTCCGCCGGGAGCGTGGGGGCCGGAGATCGTCCCCTGGCAGTTCGCCCTCACCGAGTTCGAGAGAATCGGACGCTCGCTGGGCGGATTCGGGCCGGGTATCCAGAGCCTCGCAGCCGAATCTGCACCCCTTTCGTCGCCTGCCGGAGTCTGAGGGATCTCGATGACGCACTCTTCGGACACCGAGCACGCGAGCCTTGCCGAGACGGTGGCTCGCTGGGCGGCAACACGACCGACAGCCGTCGCATTACGGTGCGGCGGAACGGCTCTCACATGGCTGGAACTCGACGAAGCGATGACCCGCTTCGGTGCCGCACTGCGTACTCGCGGTGCGCGAATCGGCGATCGTGTCGTGTTGCTCGGAGAGAACAGCCTGGAATGGGTCGTCGCATTCCTCGGGTGTCAACGCGCACGCCTGATCGTCGTTCCGATGAACACCCGGCTCGCACACAGTCAGATCGCGGCGCAGGTCGCCAAGGTCGACGCCAAGGTGGTGCTTCACGACGCAGGCCTCGTCCCTCCGGACCTACTCGCTTCGACCGGCGCTCAGTGCATCGAGCTCGAGGCGCTGCTACGGGAGGAGGGACTGGTTCCCCCTGATCAGGTTGCCGCATCTGACGATTCGGAAGGCGATGACGTTCCCGCGCTCATCAGCTTCACCTCAGGTACCACTGGTATCCCCAAGGGTGCAGTCATCGGCAGTGTCGCGATGTCTGAGCTGGCATACGCGTTCTCGGACTATTTCGAAACGGGCCCGGACGACAGCACCCTCATCGTCGTACCGATTTTTCACAACACGGGCTTCGCAGATCAACTGGCGCACATGGTCGCATCCGGCGGGACGACGAACTTGTTGCGGCGTTACCGGACCGGGGAAGCGGCAGCGGAGCTGATAGCTCGGCCGGTGACATTTCTGGCGGCCGTACCGAGCATGCTGCGAATGCTGATGCTGCACGACGAGGCTGACGCGATCTTCGGCGGCATGCGCGCAATCATGTACGGCGGCAGCGCAATGCCCGAGGCCTGGGTGCAGGAGCTCCTTCGGCGGTGGCCACACCTCAAGCTCGTACACGCCTATGGACTGAGCGAGTTCACATCGGTGTGCACGTTCCTGCCGAGTGACTTGGCCGCGACCAAAGCCGAATCCGTGGGACGGCCGCTGCCTGGCGTCGAATTGCGCATCGTCGACGAGTCGGGCGCAGACGTAGAACCTGGCGGGTTGGGAGAAGTGTGGGTCGCCGGGCCGACGCGAATGCTCGGCTACTGGGATGAGCCGGGTTGGACGTCCGAGAAGATGACCGGACAGTGGCTGCGCACAGGCGATATCGGTCGCATCGACGACGACGGACTGCTGTGGCTGCACGGTCGGGCCGACGAGGTGATCAACCGCGGGGGTGAGAAGATCATGCCCACGTTCGTCGAGTCACATATCGCTCGTCACGAGAACGTAGCGGCCGCATGCGCTTTCGGCTATGCCGACGATATCCTTCAACAGCGTATCGCGGCGGCCATCGAGCTTCGCCCGGGCGCGGCCTTCGATGAGCAGGACCTCGTCGGGTTTCTTCGGACGTGCCTGCCCGACTATGCGATTCCCGATCGATGGGTCCTGTACGACGCGCTTCCCCTCAACGCATCCGGCAAGTTCGATCGTAAGACCGTCCGTGCTGACTTCGATGCAGCACTGAACCCGAAACCACTGTGACTGAAAAGGGATATCTGCCATGACCATCGAATTCGATGCCGCCGTCTTCAGGACGCCGAACGCGCCACTGACCATCGAGAAAGTCTCGCTGCCGTCGACGCCTCCGCCCGGCGACGTACTCGTGCGGCTCAAGGCGAGCGGGTTGTGTCACAGCGACTTTCACGTGCTTGCCGGTGAGTGGGGCGTGCCGACACCCATGATTCTCGGCCATGAAGGCGCCGGGATCGTCGAGAGCGTGGGGGAGGGGGTGACTTCCCTGGCGAAAGGCGATCACGTTGTGCTGTCGTGGACACCCTCATGCCGCAGGTGCCGCTACTGCATCAGCGGGCGGCCCGTCTTGTGCGACATGGTCAGCCAGCATTCGGCCAACCATCTGTCCTTCGACGGCCGGTCGCGGATCACCGGGGCGGACGGCAAGGACGTCCTGAGCTTCGCCGGCGTCGGCACGTTCGGCCAATATGCGATGGTGCCCGAATCCGGCGCGATAGCGATCCGTGACGACGCGCCCTTCGAACAGTCGGCATTGATCGGCTGCGCCGTCACCACCGGTATCGGGGCCTCGGTCAACACCGCCAAGGTGCGGCCCAGTGACATCGTGTTGGTCATCGGCTGCGGCGGTGTCGGACTCAACGCCATCCAGGGTGCGCGCCTGGTCGGTGCGCGGCAGATCATCGCCGCCGACATCTCCGACGAAAAGCTGCGACAAGCAAGGGTTTTCGGGGCCAACGAAGTCATCAACAGCGCGCAAGAGAATCTGGCGGAGAGAATCGCACAACTCACCGACGGGCGTGGTGTGGAGGTCGCCATCGAGGCCATCGGACTGCCGCAGACCATTGAGGCTGCCTATGCCGCCTTGGCCCGAGGTGGCACCGCCGTCGTCGCGGGCCAGGTGGCGGACGGCATGAAGATCACCATCGACCCGTTCGTCATGTCTGATCAAGAGCTTTCCCTCATCGGCTCGAACTATGGCTCAAGCATGCCGGCCACCGATTTCCCCTTGCTCGTCGAGCACTACATGCACGACCGCATCGACCTCGACTCGCTCGTGACCCGCGTCATCGCCCTGGAGGAGATCAACGAGGGGTTCGACGAGATGAAGCGCGGCGTCGGTATCCGTTCGGTGATCAAGTACTGACGGTCGATAACCGTCCACGGGAGCACGCTCGGGCGAACCAGCGAATCCCCTTGAAATAGGGAGAGAAATGGCACAACGAATCGTGATGGTGGGCCTCGGCGCCACCGGTGTCGCCATGGCACAGTCCCTGCTGCAGCGCGCCGACGTCGAGATCGTCGGTGCGGCCGATCGCAACCCCGCGGTGATCGGCACGGACCTCGGCGCCCTCGCCGGCAGTGCGGCGAACGGCGTGACCGTCGTCGACGATCCCGCGGGCCTGCCGCCGGCCGAACTTGCGATCGTCGCGACGACGTCGGATCTGAACCACGTCGCCGACACCATCGTGTCGTTGCTCGAGCGGTCGTACAACGTGATGAGCATCTGCGAGGAACTGGCGTACCCGTGGTCGAGTCATCCGGAGATCGCACGCCGTCTGGACGACACGGCCAAAGCACACGACGTGACCGTCCTGGGCACCGGGGCGAATCCCGGCGTCCTCATGGACACGCTGCCGCTGCTGCTGACCACGCTCTCCCAGCGCGTCGACCGGGTGATCATCCGTCGCCGAACGAACATGTCACGGTACGGGGCGATCCTGTCGAAATTCGGTATGGGCCTGACACCCGAACAGTTCAGTGCCGCACAGGCTTCCGGCGCCGTGGTCGGTCACTACGGTTTCGAGCAATCCATCAGTGCGCTCGCGAGCGGCCTCGGCTGGACCTTGGACACAATCGAGGTCGCCCAGGTGAGACCCGCGATGGTCAGCGAGATCAGACGCGTCGGCCGGCACATCACCATCGAACCCGGCCAGATCGCGGCCGTCACCCACGCCGCCCGTGGATTGTGTGGCGGCCGAGCGGTGATCGACCTGACCTCGCCGACCGGCTTCGAATCGTTCGTGAGCACCATCGCAGCAGCGGTCAACGTCGCGACGGCGGTCATCGGCGCGCCCAGCGGATTGCTGTCCATGGGAGACCTGCCGGTACGTGCTCTGGCGTCGAAGACTGTTCGGCTCGAAGGGTGCAACATGCACCGTCCGCCCGTTTGATTGGTTGAGAGGTGCCATGGCGCGCCACCGGGCGAAGCGGCCATAGTGAGATGTACGCCACACCAAGCGCTCGACGTTTCCTCAAAGCTCTACTCACAGAAAGAGATACGCGATGACAACCGCAGTTTCGAACCTCAGGAAGCTTCCCCACACGGCGGACGTCGCGGACATTCGCGCCGTCGTCGCCGAGGACGGCGGCGTGATCATCGAAGGCCTGCTCACCCCCGATCAGGTCACCCGGTTCAACGCCGAGATCGAGGCGCCGCTGGCCGCGCTGACTCCCGGCGGTAAGCACGAGCTCGAGATCGTCAACGAGTTCCACGGCGCCAACACCAAGCGCCTCACCAATCTGGTCACCCACAGCCCCGCTTTCCGGAACGAGATCATCAACCACGACCTGGTGCATGCCCTGTGTGATGCGACCTTCCTCGAGGAATCCGGCACGTACTGGATGACCACCGCCCAGGTGATCGAGATCGGGCCCGGCAACCGCGCGCAGTTCCTGCACCGCGACCTCGAGAACTGGTTCCCCTTCGTCGGCATGGGCCCCGCCGGCCCGGAGATCACCCTCAACTTCCTCATCGCCCTCACAGACTTCACCGAGGAGAACGGCGCCACCCGCGTCATCCCGGGCAGCCACAAGTGGCCCGATTTCCAGGATCGCGGCACCCCCGAGCAGACGGTTCCCGCGATCATGAACGCCGGCGATGCCCTCTTCTTCAGCGGCAAGACCGCCCACGGCGGTGGCGCCAACGTCACCACCGATCAGTACCGCCGCGCGGTCTCCTTCGCGTTCAACCCGGGCTTCCTGGTCGGGGAGGAGGCCTACCCGTTCCTGGTCGATCGGGACGTGGTGAAGACCCTCCCGGAGCGCGTCCAGCGCATCCTCGGCTTCCGCTCGCAGTACCCGACCGGCTCGCCCGGCCTGTGGATGGTCGACTACCGCGAACTCGCCGACCACCTCGGCCTGTAGCGGACAGTCACTGGCGGACCGGGGACGGTGTTGAAGTCAGGAAGCGACAGCGAGCACACTCAGGGCATGACGCCGGATCAGCTGTGGCCTGACGCATCCGATCCGGTCCGCCGATTGATCCGCGAACTTGCGGAGATGATGTTGGCAAGGTCCGGGGAGGTCATCGACGAACTGACGGCGGCGTCGCTCCAGGACCCGAGGTACAAGGCGATTGCCGACGATCCGGTGCTCGCGGATGTCGATGCCCGCCTGGTGGTCTCGATCCTCAAGCACTGGCTGACGTCCAACATCGCCGAACCCGGACGCCGGGTCGCCCCCGCGACCGGAAGCGCGATGCGCACCTATGCACGCGATGTCGTCCTGCGCGGCCTGACCACCGACGATGTCCTGTCGTGGCGGTCCGGTCAACGCGTTGCCTGGAAATGGTGGCTGGCCGCGTGTTTCCAGGCAACCGATGACGCTGAACAGCTTCGCGAACTGATCGAGGTATCCGGGAACTCGCTCACCACCTTCGTCGACGACTCCATCGCTGAACTCGCCGAGCACATCGGCCGGGTGCGTGAGGAGTTCGCCGCCGGCTCGCAGCTGCAACGCTACGCGACCGTCGAACTCCTGCTCCAGGGCTCAGACATCGCACCATCGCGCGCCGAAGTGCAGCTCGGCTACGCGCTGACCGGATCGCACGTCGGCGCCGTCGTGTGGGTCGACTCGGAGCAGGATGTCGGCTTGCTTGAGCGTTGCAGCGAGCAGGTGATGCGGGCCTGTGGCGCGGACCGGCGGCTGACGGTGGTCGCAGGCACCACCGCGTTGTGGCTGTGGATACCGGCGAAGACAACACCAACGGTCGACAGCCTCGCCGAGCACCTGGGGCGACGGCGCGGTGTGCGCGTGGCGCTCGGCCGAACGGCGCCCGGCGTCAGCGGTTTCCGGCGAACACATATGGATGCTGCCGCCGCGCAACGACTTCTGGCGCGCCTCGATTCCGGGCTGTCGATCGTGCGCTACGAAGACGTCCACTTGGTGGACCTGTTGTCGACAGACGTGTCCTCTGCTGACCAGTTTGTGGCGGATGTGCTCGGTGAATTCAAGGACGCCAGCCCGGCGCTGCACCAGACCGTGCTGACCTACGTGGACGAGGGACTCAACCGCACGAGTACCGCCGAACGGCTTTACACCCACCGCAACACCATCGATCGACGCCTTGCCCGCGTCGACGAGCTCCTGCCGAAACCGTTCGCGCGCAATCCGATCGAAGTGACAGCTGCCCTGACGCTGCTTCGGGTGCGCGCCGGGCAGTGAGGCGGTCCGCGTGCTTCGCGGCGATGTGCGGACTCGATTCAGCCGTGCGGGATGCGAATTTCCATCTGCGCCAGGGCATTGCGCACACCGATGCTGCGGGCGAGGCGTGAATCGAGAACCGGGCCGGCGATGCCGCGCAGCGCCGACACCGGACGCCAGCGCCCCGGAACGACGACGCTTGGCCGTCGGTGTACCAGCCCGTCGGCAATCGCGGTGGCGGCAGTGTGCGGTTGGATGCGTTTGAGGACGAATCGGGGCATTTCCGATAGCAGCGCCGACACGTGGGGGTCTTCGTCGACGCCCTGGCGGATCATGTCGGTTTCGATGAGTGAGAAGTACGCGGTTGTCGCGGAGGCCCCGTGCTGTGCCAGCTCGACGCGTAGTCCACGTCCGAGTTGTTCGACGGCGGCTTTGCTCATGGCGTACGGAATGGCGCCTGCGCCGTTGATGAATGCGAACACCGAACTCACCAGGACGAGTTGTCCTCGGCTGGCGATCACCGATTCGATGCTGGCCGAGACGGTGTTGACCACACCGGCCACGTTCACGGACATGACGCGGCCGACCTCGTCGGGAGTGAGTGTTCTGAATGTGCCGCCGGGTCCGAGTATCCCGGCGTTGGCGATCGCGACGTCGAGGCGCCCGAACCGGTCCTCGGTGCGGCGCACGGCCTCACGTACGGAGTCGATGTCGGTCACATCGCAGGTGACAGGGAATGTGCTGCCGGCGGGAAGAGCGGCCATCAGTTGCTGAGCTGCGGACAGATCGATGTCAGCCAGTGCCACTTTGGCGCCGCGGCGGGCCAGTGCCGCGGCGGTCGCGGCCCCCAGTCCTCGGCCCGCTCCGGTGATCAGGACAACCTTGCTGGCCAGCGAATAGCGTTCCACCGCAGTGGTTTTCTCGATCGATGTGGTCGCCATGGTTCAGGCTCCGCGCTTGCGGCCGAAGGTGGCGCGTCCGTTGCGGCGCACCATCGCCACGGTGGTGGCGATACGGCCGCGGGTAATGTCGGGTTGCAGGCCAGCGCCGAGGCGGTGCAGTTGATCGGTGTGCCAATTGAGGTCAAGAAGTCCATCGAGCGACTTGATGTCGACGACTTTGCCAACCACCGGGGGCATCCCGGACCGAATGTTGTGGGCGGTCAGGGTTTCAGTGCGTCCGGTCAGGATCGCTCCGGCGGCGTCGGTCGTGGTTGCGGTGGGGCGACCGAGGCCGATGACGTCGCATTCACCGTTGGACACGGCGTCCTGCATCGCGGTGCGGGAACGGAATCCGCCGGTGACCGCCAGCGGGATGTCGCCAATCAGGTCGCGCACGGTGCGGGCGTACTCCAGGAAGTAGGCTTCCCGGGCCCGGGTGCTCGCGGCGGCAGTGCCCATCATCGCCGGCTGCTCGTAGCTGCCGCCGCTGACCTCGATGAGGTCGAGGCCTTCGGAGGCCACCGCCGCCAGAACTCCGCGGGATTCGTCTTCGCTGAACCCGCCACGCTGGAAGTCGGCCGAGTTGAGTTTGAGGGCGACGGCGAAACTGGGTGAGACTCGGGCGCGGATGGCGCGGATCACCTCGATCAGGAACCGCATCCGCCGCTGCGCGTCACCGCCCCAGTCGTCGGAGCGCTGATTCGACAACGGCGAGAGGAACTGCGCGACGAGATAGCCGTGTGCGCCGTGAATCTCGACACCGTCGAAACCTGCTGTTTCGCATACCGCCGCGGCCGTCGCGAAGCGGTTGATGATGGACTCGATCTCCCCGCCGGTCAGCTCGCGAGGCGTGACGGCGCCGGGAAAATTAAGCGGAACCGCACTGGGGGCGACGGGAACATGGCCCAAGGCCAGCGGATTGGATTGGCGGCCAGGGTGATTGAGTTGGGCGAATATCGGGACGCCGGCGTCCTTCGTTGTCTTTGCCCAGCGCGACAAGGCGTCCAGGTGGTCCTCGTTCTCGATGACGATGTTGCCCGGTTCTCCGAGCTGGGTGCGATCGATCATGACGTTGCCGGTGACCACCAACCCGTATCCGCCCAGGCTCCACGCGGTGTAGAGGCGCTCCAGGCGCTCGTCGGGGGCGTTGCGTTTATCGCCGAGTGCTTCACTCAACGCGGCCTTCATGATGCGGTTCGGTAGCACCAGGCCGCATGGAAGGTTGAGCTGGTCGTGCAGTGAGGTCATGGGTGGTCCTCTCGGATGAGGTCGGGATCGGGCCGGTGGCCGGCGACGCGGGCCGGGACGAGGTATAACGATCGGTTTACTGGCCTATGACAGTAGTAGACCGAATGGTATATTTCAAGGCATGCAGGTACGCGAACGTTTGATTGCCGCGACAGCCGAGTTGATGGAGCGCCACGGTGTCGCGGGTACTGGTATCGCCGGGATCGTCGAGACCAGCGGCGTCACACGCCGTTCGATTTACGTCAATTTCCCGGGCGGGAAGGCGGAACTCGTCGCTGCCGCAACACGTTCGGCGGGCGACGAGCTGGGGGCGCTGCTGCGCGACCACCTTTTGGAGCCCAACCCGGTCGGGGCCTTCAGCAAGATCTGGGCCGAGTATCTCGTCGAGTCGAATTTCGAGGGGGGCTGTCCCATCGTCGCCGCGGCGAGCGGTCGCGACGAAGCGTCTGAGGCCGCCGACGCTGCCGCTGCGGTATTTGACCAGTGGACACAGCTGATCGCCGCGCGGCTGTCCTTGGACGGCATCAAACCCGATGTCGCGCAATCACTGTCGACCACGATCGTCGCCGCGATCGAGGGCGCAGTTGTGCTGTCGCGCGCCGCACGGTCGACGACCGCGCTGGAGCAGGTCGCACACCACCTGGACGAACTCGTCGCCGCGCACCGCCCTGCACCGCGCAGCGCACGGCGCAGCCGCTGAAAGCTGAGGCCGACGTCGGCGGTGGTCAGCGCATCGCTTCGATGGCGGCGTCATGGGATGCGATGGCGGACTGACGCTGATCGCCCAACCCCACAACAACATTGACCATCATCGGTTGCAGTACGTCGCGGACCGGATCAGCGACATGGGCAAGGTGGCCACCAAGTTCGAGCCCGACGAATCCATGGACGGCACTCCACAATTGCGGTGCGATCAACTCTGGATTCTCGTCGGCGCGCACGCGCTCGCTGTCCACAAGGCGACGGCACCCCTGGACCATGTGCGCGTAGGCCAACTGAAAGTTGTCCGCCCGGCCGCCGGACATCGTGGGCTGGTCGGGCGGCCGATAGCTGCCACGCGTGGACAGGCCGAACATCAGGTCGTAGAGGTGAGGATTGGCCTGGGCGAATCGTCGGGATGCCAGGGCCATCGCGAACAGCGCGGTGACGGGATCGGCACTGGCCGGCGCCGCACGGAACGCGTCGCCCAACTCCTTGAATCCTTGCTCGGCCACCGCCTCCAGAAGCTCGGGTAGACCGCCCAAATGGTGATAGACGGCGATCGTGGATAACCCCGCGGCCTCGGCCACCGACCGAGCCTTGATTTCGCCCGGCCCTTTGTCGGAGAGCAAGGAGATGGTTGCCGAAACCAGTTTCGCGACAGCCTGTTCGCGATCCAGCCGCGGCGTCGCGGTCCGGTTCGGCTTGGTCATCGGCACCGTCTACCTCCTTTGCCGGGCCGCCCCTTGCAAGGAGGCTGCCTGCGATGCACACCACGACGCGACTGTTCGCGTGTGGCCGGGCCACGTATGCGAGTCCCGGCGACGCCAGTCTATAACGAGGTTCTAGGAATGAACGCCTCGCCGAGGTGACGGCTCTGCCCTGGCATTGGCTGAATGTTTGGGCAACCCGGCTTCCCGGCGTGACGAGCGGTCGTGGTTCATGACACCCCCACTAGTAAATCGATCGGTATACTCACAGTCTCGACCGTAGCGCGCTTATGCGACGCCGATTGTGGTTGGTGAGCAGTTGAGTCTCCTCGGGTGGGCGGCCATCACATGTGTCCCTGTAACGGCACCATCGGTCCCGCCCTGCTCGAATGATCACCTCCGGTAGAGCACTCCGGTGGTCTGGTTGCGCACGGCACGGGCGAGCGCGACCCGTTGCCGTTCACCTGTGGACAGGGTGGAGCTGGGTCGATCCAGGCCGAGATAGCCAAGACCGAGTTCGACCAACCGCTCCGCCATCTCGAGGAGCTGGGTGACGATGGCGGTCGCCATCGAGCGCATGTTGCGTGGCAGGGTGTCGACAATCGTTGAACTCCAGGCGATCACGTCGTCGAGCACTTTAGCCGTCGCCTCGGCCAGGTTGATCCCGGCGACGCGAGGGGCCAGGGCACGCTCGCTGAGTCTCGCGCCCCGGCACGTTGGGCACGGACCGGTGTGGATGAACTTGTTGACCCGATTGAGGCCGCCTTCGCTGGCGGCTTTGTCGAGTGCTTCCTGCACGGCGAGGCGGGTATTGCGGTAGGTGAAGTTGACTTCGAATAGCTTGCCGTTCTTCGATGGCACGGTGATGCGGTGCTTGTCCGCGGGACCGTTCAGGACGACGTCGCGTTCGTCGTCGGTGAGATCGCGGTAGGGAATGTCGGTGCGTACACCGAGTTCGCCCACCATCTGGGGCATGACGGTCAGGCCCATCATCTTCCAGGGAGCCACTGCGCCGTCGGCGATGGTGAGTGAGGGGTCGGGAACCAGCAGAGCGTCGTCGACTTCCCGCACGACTCCTAGACCGCCGCATGTCAGGCATGCCCCGTCGGAGTTGAAGGCGAGCGCCTCTGCACCTGGCGGGGTGAACGTGACCCTGCAGACCGGGCAGGTGAGGTCCAGTCCGGCGGCGACGTCGATTGTCGGTTCTTGACGGTGCCCGTTCGGGCAGACGTGTTCGGCGAGGCGGGAGAAGGCCAGGCGCAGGACGTTGAGCAGTTCGGTCGACGTGCCAAACGTGCGACAGGCACCGGGGACACCCGGTCGCTGCCGCAACGCGAGCGCGGCAGGGACGTGCCGGACGCTGTCGACGGTGGCCTTGGTGGCGTGCGACATCCTGCGGCGGGTGTAGGTCGACAGCGCTTCGATGTAGCGACGTGACCCCTCCGCGTAGAGAACGCCCATCGTCAACGACGACTCTCCCGAGCCGGAAACCCCTGCGATGGCCACCATTTGGTGCAACGGCACGTCGACGTCGATATCGGTGAGGTTGTGCACCCGCGCACCGCGGACCTCAATCGTGGTGGGCGCGGCCGACCCCTCGTCGAAACCGCTCCTGGTATGGGACACGGCGCGCCCCTTTTGTCTCGGAGTACCGCAGCTTGAACACCACCCATGGGTGTGGTGGTGGGATGAGTCGGTCAGTCGAGGGTGACGATGACCTTGCCCGCCTTGGCTTTTCCGTCCTCCACGTACGCCAGGGCTTGCAGGGTCTGGTCGAAGGTGAAGGTCGTGTCGATGACGGGGCGCAGGTGCCCGGCATCGTAGAGGGCGGCTAGTTCGCGTAGCTGCGCTCCGCTGGCGTGCATGAAGAAAAACGAATAGCGCACACCGATTTTCTTGGCGGTCTTGCGGACCTTTCGGCTCAGGAACGAGAGCACGAATTCGAATGGTTTGGGTGCGCCGAGTTGCTGGGCGAATCCGGCGTCGGGTGGGCCGGTGACGCTGATCGCCAGACCGCCGGGTGCGAGCACGCCCAGCGACTTTGTCAGGTTCTCACCGCCCACGGAGTCCACGACCAGGTCATAACCCGACAGGATCTGAGAGAAGTCCTGGCTGGTGTAGTCGATGACTTCGTCGGCGCCGAGTTCTCGCACGAGGCCGGCTCGAGCGCTGCTGGCGGTGGTGGCAACGTGCGCACCGAGGTGTCTGGCGAGCTGGATCAGTGTCGAGCCCAGACCACCCGCGCCTGCGTGGATCAGGACTTTCTGACCGGGTTGGATCTTGGCCTTCTCGACCAGGATCTGCCAGGCTGCCAGCGCCACCAACGGCACCGCGGCTGCCTCGTGTAGCGACAGGGACGCCGGCTTGAGCGCCACGTCATCCTGGTCGATGGCGATGTGCTCGGCGAAGGCCCCGATCCGAAGGTCACGTGGCCGCGCATACACCTCGTCTCCGACGGCGAACCCGCGGACGCCGGGGCCGACCCGGGTGATCACACCGGAAACATCGTGGCCGAGAACGAAGGGGGCCTTGTATTTCAGCAGCTGCTTGAACTCACCGTTGCGCACCATGATGTCCAGTGGGTTGACGCCGGCCGCACTCACCTTGACGAGCACGTCGCGTTCGCCGACGGTCGGTTCGGGTACGACGGCGGCGCGGACCTCGTTCTTGCCGTATCGCGCGACGACGAATGCCTTCATGGAGTCGTTCCTTCTTGGTGGGTGCTGGGCGGAAACTGGGCGGAGTTGTGCGCGTTACGTTTCGAGCAATTTGTTGGCATTGCTGATCCCCGAGGCCAAGACCTCATCGGACAGTGCGGGGTCGGAGACGGCGCGGGCGAGTTGCAGGGTGGCGACCAGGAGGGTGAACAGTCCCAGCGCAGTGGTGCGTGCCGCGGTGGGATCATGCGGGGACAGCAGCGCGGCGATCGTGTTGACAACGGCTTGCACGCCATCGGTGTAGGACTGGCGCACAGCGTCGTCGCAGCGGCTGACCTCGTCGAGCAGGGCGGCGTTGGGGCAGCCCGATTCGGGGTGGTCGCGATGATAGGGGGAGAGGTACTCACGCACGTACGCGTCGATTGCAGCGCGTCCAGACGGTAGTCCGCTCAGAACCTCGTGCTGGGCACGCAATTGATCGGCCATGACGTTGGCCACCAGGTCACTTTTCGAGGGGAAGTGCGCGTAGAAAGCCCCGTTGGTCAGGCCTGCGTCCGCCATCAGTGTCGCAATGCCCGATGCGTCGATGCCGTCCTGCTTGAAGCGTGCGCTGGCGGTGTCGATGATTCGGCGCCGGGTTTCGGCTTTGTGCTGCGCGTCGTATCTCGGCATTGCTGACCTTCCCGATCACCTTCGAAATCCCGTCCTTGCCAAGACTACCACTTTGTCTTATGGTCATAATATTATGATCGTAATATACGACGCAAGTTAGAAGGTCCACCTGCCGTGACGTCACCGACCGACCCGTTGACCCTGGCGTGCGGACAGATGGGCACCGCCCCAGGCTCTACCCAAGAAAGGCCCCCGATGACCACCTGGAAAGACGCACCAAATCGCACGATCGACGTCAACGGCACCTCCTTCACCTACCGCGAACTCGGCAAACCCTCCGAGGTGCCCGTGGTGTTCCTGCACCACCTGACCGCGGTCCTCGACGACTGGGATCCGCGTGTCATCGACGGCGTCGCCGCACACCACCGCGTCATCACCTTCGACAACCGCGGTGTCGGAGCCACCGGCGGATCGGTGCCCGCGACCGTCGAACAGATGGGCACCGATGCCATCGCGTTCATCCGGGCACTGGGCCTGCAGAAGGTCGACCTCCTCGGGTTCTCCCTCGGCGGCGGTGTCGCGCAGATGGTCGTCCTGCAGGCCCCCGAATTGGTCCGGCGCGCCATCGTCGCCGGATCCGGACCCCGCGGCGGCGGCGGCATCGACAAAATGGGTTCAATCGTCGGCCTGGCCTACCTCAAAGCCCTGCTGACCCTCAGCGACCCCCGCAACTTCCTGTTCTTCCCTCGCGATCCCGAGGGAAAACGGGCGGCGACGGACTACCTGAACCGCCTCAAGGAGCGGACCGACAACCGCGACAAGCGGATCTCGCTCCAGGCCGCCCTCGCTCAGATCAACGCCATCCGGCACGCCGGTCGCTCACAACCCGACGATCTCTCGGTCGTTACCCAGCCGGTACTGGTCGCCAACGGAGACGACGACCTCATGGTCGCCAGCAGCCACTCGGCCGACATGGCCCGTCGACTGCCCAATGCGCAACTCAAGATATATCCGAATTCCGGGCACGGCGGCATCTTTCAGCACCACCAAACCTTCGTCCGCGACGCGTTGCAATTCCTCGCCGACTAACCCACCACCAGGAGAAGATCCCCATGGCCCCCGAACGCAACAGCGACGACCGCCCGGTCACGTCCTACCAGCACGCCCCGACCCGCACCGTCACGGCAGCCGGTGTCACCTACGCCTACCGCGAACTCGGTCCCCGACAAGGTATTCCCGTGGTCCTGTTCGTCCACCTCGCCGCGACCTTGGACAACTGGGACCCCGCGCTCGTCGACCCGATCGCAGCGCAGCACCGCGTCATCGCCTTCGACAACCGTGGGGTCGGCGCCTCTACCGGTACCGTTCCCGGCACCGTCGAGGCCATGGCCGATGACGCCTATACCTTCATCACCGCCCTGGGCTTGGACACCATCGACGTCTTGTCCTTTTCCCTCGGCGGTATGGTCGCTCAGGCCCTGGTGCTCAAACATCCCGAACTCGTCCGGAAGTTGATGCTCACCGGAACCGGGCCCGCGGGCGGCAAGGACATCGACAAAGTAGCGGGCACAACATATTACGATATTTTGCGGGCCACCCTCACCCGCAGCGATCCCAAGGAGTTCTTGTTCTTCAACCGTGATGACACGGGCAAGGCTGCTGCCCGCGCGTTCATCAAGCGGCTGGAGCAACGTACCGAGGGCAGGGACGCAAAAATCAGCACCAAGGCCTTTCAAACCCAGCTCAAAGCCATCAAACGCTGGGGGCGCTCAACACCCGCGGACCTCTCCCGCATCGGAATTCCAACACTGATCGCCAACGGCGACAACGACCGCATGGTCCCTTCGATCCTCTCCGAGGACCTGCACCGTCGTATCCCTGGATCCCAACTGATCATCTATCCCAACTCCGGCCATGGCGGCATCTTCCAGTACCACAGCGAGTTCTCCTCGGCGGCAATCGCATTCCTTGATCAGTGACGAGCGGCCCGCTGTCGGGCGCGCGGCGTGGACGACGTTCCGTTTCAATGTGGCGTGAAGGAGACCCCAGGAAGTTGCGCAGCCGTCAGGCGGTAGAGGCTGTTCATGAGAATGTCCGGATTGGATCGGTGCCGTTTCAGGTGGCGGCGACAGCGCGGATATGGTCGAACATGTGGCCTTTGGGTCCGCTGACGTCGCTGATCTCGATCACGGTGCCTTGGTCGAATTCGGTGTCGAAGTAGGCGAATCGGCCGCGCTCGCCGCCGATAGTAACGGAAGTAGTCGGTTTGGACTTTCGGGATGTAAAACCAGGGGCCGACGCCGTGTTGGACCCATTGGCCCATCGACGCCTCGATGTCTCGCACGATGTACCCAATTTGGCGCCTGCCGGATGGTGGACCAGAAGTCGATGTCGTGGCCATACATGATGGTCGCGCCGTGCGCCTGCAGATCGCGAAACAGGTTGAGACCGCGGGCGACTGCGTCCGGGTCGGTGAGCACACCCGGGTCAGGAAAGCCACGGCCTTGGCGACATCGGCGGGTGTCTGCGGACGTTTCATCGGGGTGGCCGCCTCATAGCGGGAGATGAACGAGGTCTCGTCGTCACCCCGCTCGGCGGCAGAGTAGCGGTGCACCTCATCGGAGATGCGCTGCTGTATGCCGGTCCACACGGCGCCGGGGCATACGGCATTGACCCGTACCGCCGGGACGAGCATGGTCGCCAGGCTCTTGGTGTAACGCAGGGCCGCGGCCTAGCTCGCGGGGTACGCGCCGGCGGTCGCCCGGGCGGAGCAGTCGGAGGGACCAACGGTATCGCGGCGGCTTCCTCCATGAGGAGCCGTTCGGGTTTGAGCGCAACATCGGCCTCGCTGACGGCGATGTATTCGGCGAACGTACCGATGCGGTCTTGGCTCAGTTTCGCGTACACCTGGTCACCGGGCTTGTGCCGGTGAACTCCGGGCCCCGTCTGCGCGACCACGCCGGCCACGTCGTTGCCCAGGACGAGCGGAAGCTTGTACGGCAGTAGAGCTTTGAGTTCGCCTTTGCCGATCTTTAGATCGAGGGGGTTCGCTCGCGGCACGCACCTGAACCAGGCCGTCATCGTCGCCCAGTTGCGGTACTGGGATGTCTACTTCGGCGACGCCCACTGTTTTGCTGTAACGGTTGAGCGCGAGCGCCTTCATAGTGCCTCCTCCAGGCTCCTCGTGGGTGCCGGCGTCGGGTGGGAGGCGCGCAGCGATTTCTTGTCGGTCTTACCGACCGGGTTTTTGGGGATCTCGTCGACCACGATGATCGCGGCGGGACGCTTGTAGCGTGCGAGTTTGGTTGCGCACAGGTCTTGCAGCGCAGTGGGATCAATCGTGGCGGCCGGCCGTGGCTGCACGTACGCCACCACGATCTCGCCCCATTTCTCGTCGGGCGCCCCGATCACGGCGGCCTCCAGCACCGTGGGGTTGCTGACCAGGACATCCTCGATCTCGGTGGGGTAGATGTTCTCCCCGCCGCGGATGATCATGTCTTTCGATCGCCCGGCCAGGGTCAGATAGCCGTCGGCGTCCAGATGCCCGATGTCGCCGGTGTGCAGCCAGCCGCCGACGACGGTGCGTGCGGTGTCAGCCGGGCAGCCGAGGTACCCGCGCATCACATTGGGACCTGCGATCAGAACCTCGCCGTCGGTACCCGGCGGTACGTCCGCGCCGGTCTGGTCGATGATCCGGATCTGTTGTCCGGGAAAAGGTTTGCCGACGGTGCCGGCCCGGCGTTCGCCTGCGATGGGGTTGATGGTCGAGGCGCACGTTCCTTCTGACAGTCCGTAGCCCTCGACCAGAGGAAACCCGAAGCGGCTTTCGAAGCGGTTCAGCAGGTCCGCCGAGGCCGGTGCGGCGCCGCAGATCGCGAACCGCACCGACGAGGTGTCCGGACGCACGTCATCTGGTTGGGCGGCGAGCAGCGTGTAGATGGTTGGTACCGCGCTGAAGAAGGTGGGGCGCTCGCGTTCGACGATGTCGAAAAAGGTGGCGGGGTGGAATCGGTCGGCGATGACGACGCTGGCTCCCGCCAGCAGTGGGGTGAGCACGCTGACCACGATGCCGTTGACGTGAAACAGCGGAAGAATCAGCAGGCTGCGATCGGACGGACCGATCTGCAGTGCCTGCAGCCCCATGTCGGTCATCGCATCCAGATTGGCGTGGTCGAGCATCACCCCTTTGGGTCTGCCGGTGGTGCCGCTGGTGTAGATCAACAGCGCCAAGGCTGACGAATCCTCGTGTGGTGGTGCGCTTTCGCTCCGGGGCCGGGTAGGTAGATCACCGACCAGCAGATTGACCACGCCGACGTTGGTGGTGGGGTTCTGGTCGGTCAGCAGGACGCGGGCGCCGGAGTCATCGAGTTGCCGGTTGACTTCGATGCCGGTGAGACTGGGGTTGATCGGGGTGACTGCCGCGCCCAGTCGCCAGGACGCGAACAGCGCGATGACGAATTCGATGCGGTTGGGTAGTTTGACCGCGACGACGTCACCGACGCCGATTCCCACGTCGCGCAGCTGGTCTGCCGCGCCTCGGACACGGTCCAGCAGCTTCGCATTGGTCACGTTGTCGCGTCCGTCAGAGACGGCCCGCCCGTTCGGGTCGTTCGCGGCGCGACGGTCCGGCAGCGAGCTGAGGTTCATGAGCGCCCCTGGAGGTGGCGGGTGAGGAACTCGGTCTGGTCTGATACCAGCTTCTCGAATGCGTCACCGAGGTAGAACTCGAAATGGCCTGCGTCGTAGTGCTTGATCTCGCCCAGCGGTGCCGTGAGTGCATATCGCTCGGTTTGTTCGGGTGGGGTCACGGTGTCGGTATCGCTGATACAGAACAGAATTGGGTACTTGATCTTCTTGGCCGCGCGGCCGGGGCGGTACGCCATGATGGTCGGCGCCACCCGAGCGGCAACCTCGTTGCGGAACGTCGTGTCCGCGGGCAGCAGGGCTTGGTATCCGGGCAAGGCGTCGGGGGCGTTCATCAACGCCAACGTTCCGGGGGCTCCAGCCAGGGGAATCGTGGCCGGCGCCCCGCGGCGGATCATCGCGATATAGTCTCTGGCCACGTAGGGCAGTACCTTCAGGGTGGCCACCGGACCGAGTGCAAGTGCGGAAGCAAGCCCGTCGGTAAAGGGGCATTGCGCCACAGCCGCTTTCAGTTCGGGATGGCGTGAGGCGACGGTGATCGAATGTCCTCCACCGAACGAGCTGCCCCACACCGCGATGCGTGTGCCGTCGACATCGTGCCGACTCTTCATATAGGCGATGGCAGCATCCCAGTCAGCCAACTGACGGCGGATCGACAGCAGCTGACGGGGTTCGCCAGTGCTATCGCCGAAATGCCGATAGGTGAAGGCCAATGCGGCAATGCCGGCCCCCGCGAACGGCTCGGCGAAAGCGTCCAGGCGCATCTCGCGGGTTGCGCCGAGGCCGTGCCCGAGGATCACCACCGGCGGCGACGTCACCCCTGTCGGCAGGTAAAGCCATGCGGCGCAGGTATCTACACCGGAGCCGAACGAGACGTCGTGCCGGGTGAATGACTGTGCGGTGGCCATCACTTGCTCACCGCCGTGGCGGCGGTGCCGACGTGCGGAACCCGTCCCGTCTCCAGAGCTTCGGCGTAGACCTCGGGGTTGTAGAGCGGCAGCTCGCCGGTGGACTCGGTATCGGCCAGGTACTGCAGCATCAACTGCTGGCCGATTGGGGACTGATCGGTGCCGAGGAACTCGGTGCGCTCGATATGCAGGCCCTCCGACAGCGACATCGAGCCGCCGAAGTAGACCGACCTCTTGATGCCCTGCACCGAGCCCTTGGTTCGCTGACCGAAGTATTCGGCGAGTTCGGTGGCGCGGGTGACGACATTCTCGGGCGCTACAACGTCGTCAACCGCACCATTGGCCAGTGCCTGCGCGGGCGTGAACGGTTTGCCTTCCAAGATTGCGACCAGTGCCCGGTGGGTGCCGATGAGGCGGGGCAGGCGTTGGCTGCCGCCACCGCCGGGCATGATGCCGAGCAGGACTTCGGGCTGTCCGATGAAGAAGTCACCGTCAGCCATCACACGAAGGTCGCACGCCCACGCGAACTCCGCACCCAACCCCAACGCCGAACCATTGAGCGCCGCAACGAAGATCACACCACTGCGGTTCATCCCGAGGAACGTCGCGTGCAAGCGGTCAAGTTGGGCGACACCCCCCAGTGGCGTCTTGTTGAGAACCGCATCGGGAACTTTGGCGTTTTCGACGCCCCGGGCTAGGCGTAGAGCCGCCGAAGCGGCACGCCGGCTCAGTTCCGGAACCGCGGCGCCCTCGGCTTGAAGCCAGCGCACATCAGCGTGACTGACGAACCGGCCCGGGCGTGCACCGGTGAAGACCACCGCGTGGACCCCGGGGTCGCGGTCGACTCGGTTGACCACCGCCTCGAGTTGATCGGCGATCTGAACGCCGAACAAGCTGTGCGGTCCGCCGTCGACGCGCACAACCCAAACGGTGCCGCGGTCCTCGATCACGAGTTCGCCTTGTTGCTGATGATGTGCCATCGAGGACCTCCTGAGCTGACGTCTATAACGAAGTTATGGAATACTATAACGAAGTTATATTGATGACAAGGGTCCGAAAAAATGGATCGCTAGCAGCGAAAAG
The DNA here is from genome assembly GCF_001665685.1 of Mycobacterium sp. 852013-50091_SCH5140682. GTDB lineage: Bacteria > Actinomycetota > Actinomycetes > Mycobacteriales > Mycobacteriaceae > Mycobacterium. The sequence goes on along the minus strand of NZ_LZTB01000029.1, from coordinate 26,599 downwards.
GGGGCGCCACCATGGCGAGCGCGGACGATGTGCCAAGGGATGGTGGCGCAAGGGGGCGCCTGATTGTGGCCACCGCACGACTACTGGCTGTTTACGGCCCGTCGGCAATCAAGGTCCGCGCCGTAGCTGCAGAGGCCGGCCTATCGACCATGGCCGTTTACAGCCACTTCGGAGGTGTCCCCGAACTGACTCGCGCCGTCATCGGACACGGATTCAACACCCTCGATGCGGCGTTCGCCGGTGTTCCCGTCACCAACGATCCCGTTGCCGACCTCGCTGCCATGGCATTGACATGCCGACGCGTCGCCCACGACAGTCCACACTTGTACGACTTGATGTTCGGGCTTTCAACCCGCGCGACCTACCGGCCGTTGACGTGCGAAAATCGGCCCGGGGCAGCGACTCCGGCCTTCGGCAGCGCGTACGCACATATCTTGAAAGCGTGCCAACGGCTTGTCAGATCCGGCCGGGTCAGGCACCAGGATCCCACGATCGTGGCGGCCCAACTGTGGAGTCTTGTCCATGGCTTCATCACCCTCGAACTGGCCGACACCTTCGCCGCCAACGACGATGCGGTGCGGGAAGTGCTGATACCTCTGGGTATCAATTTGTCTGTCGGACTGGGTGATTCACGCGAACGCGCTGCGCTTTCACACGAACGGGCCGCAAAGATGCTCGGTTGATCCGTCGGCATTCATGCCGGTACGTCCGTGAACTGCGCGGGCATTCTCTGCCGGCCGCGGTGGATCCATCCTGAGCGATCAGGTTGGGCTATTTGCGCGGTGCCGCGGGCGAACGGTGTCGGCGGTTGTCGCATGCCAGCGCCGGCAGTCGGTGACCAGGGGACTATGCCCAGGCCTACACCGCCCGACCCAAAGCCACCCCCACCGGTGCCCTCGAGCACTTCCGCATCCGCCACGACACCGTCGATCAATTCGGCAAACTCACCCTGCGCCACGGCAGCCGCCTACACCACCTCGGCATCGGACGCCGCCACGCCGGCACCCCCGTACTGATCCTGGTCACCACCAACACCGTGTCAGTCATCAGCAAAACCGGCTACCACCTCATCGCCGGCCACCACATCAACCCCGACCGCAATTACTGGCCCAACCAACAAAAAACCCCGGCCAAAGGCCGGGGTGATCTGTAACCAATGACTCGACTCATGTGTAACCCATGACCCGACTCATCACACTGTGTCCGAGGGGGGACTTGAACCCCCGCAGACGGCCCTGGTCAGGACGTTATCGCCCGGTCTACCTGCTGAAACACATCACTGCAACTCACCGCAGATACTCCCGTTTTCGCGCAGTTTGTGTCCAAAGGGTGTCCACGCTTGGCCGGCGACCGTCCATGGTTCGCCGGCTTCGTCGCGCCAGTGCCGCGGTCGGGTGAGGCACTTGCGCGCTGTCTACCGCCGGCATTTGCGCAGTTCCCGACATATGCCCGATTCCGGCATTTGCGCTGGTTACGACATATGTTCGAGTTTCCTTGCAGCCCTTGATAATTCGCGATCGCTTGAGTTAGCTTCGGCGCATGACAACCACCATTGACACCCTGCCGGCCGACCCTGAGACCGCCGCGCTCGATCTCATCGTTCATGCCGCGGAAGCCGCCACCGGCAGCACCGCGTTCCGTGCCGTGCTGCAAGACCTTGCCGGTGCCCTGCACGCCGAAGGCGCGCTCGCCAGCCTCGCGTGGGCGGACGCTCGACTCGTCGCCGGCGCGGTGTCGTTCGATGCGTGCACTTCAGCGGATCCGGTCGGATCGCTGCGCCGTCGCGCCGCCGTGGTGCGCGCCGGCCGCGGCCCTGGTTGCGTCGACCCCGCCGGCGTCGCCCAGGCGCTCGACGTCGCCGCGACCGTGCTGGACGTGATGTGAGCGGGCCCGGCGCACGCTACCGCTCCCGCCGGCATGGGCCCCGCTGATCGAGGGTTACCTCAACGCGGTCCGGTCAACCTTGAGCCCGGCGGCTTCTATTTCGCGCGTGAGGTCGATCTTCCAAGCGCCGCGGGCGTCGACCTCGACGTAGACAAGGCCGTCGAGGTCCGATGGTGTCTCGACGTCGGCGTCATAGAGCATCACCACTCGATCGCGGCCGAGCAGCGCGAAGAAGTAACCCATCTCGAAGACGACGTTTTGCCGCGCTCGCGGCCGGTCGGCCGTGTCGGTGGCTGCGCGTCCGAGATCGTCGCCAGTCGCCAACACGATCGCAAAACCTGCTGTTGCAGCATACTTTTCGAGTTTCTCGAGGATGGTCGATCCGCCGCTGACCTGTTCGTGAAGGATGATTGGCTCGATGCCCGTGAGGTTGCGAACGAAGCGCGCGACAGTCTCCTTCCGCTCACTGTTACGGCCGTGGACGATGAATATCGCGGTCTTGTCGCCCGGCTCGCTCACGGCCACCTCGAACGGTGTCTCCGGTGCATCCTCGTCCTGCATCTCCACTTCGGCGATCGCAGCGCGAAGGTATCCGATTCCCCGTTTGATTCCTCGACGCCTAGCTTCGTCGAACGCGCTCTGCGGTGTGCCCGTTGAGTACACGCTCAGCGAGTACCTGTTTTCGCGGAACTCAGCAAGAGCCGTGCTTCCCTCGCCGACGGTGTGGCGCAACACTGCCTCAGTCGTGGTTCTCCACTCGCTGAAGTCGTCTGGATCGCCGTCCTTGGCCGCGGCGATCTGCTTTTCGATGAGCTCGACCTTGCGAGACTTGCTGGGAGGCACAGAGGTCAGCTTGTCATAGCGGCGGACGAATCGGAGCACAGCGTCGGGTTAGCCGTTCCGGACCGTTGCGCGCGGCAAGGTATCGCTGCATCGCCGGCCCGCTGTTGATCCGGACCCGCAGCATCCGCCGATAGCCGGCCATCCAGCATTGCGCCAGCGCCAGCTGTCCGCGGTACGGGTTCCGATCGCCGGGCTCGGCGAGTGAGCCTTCGTAGAGCGCTCGCGTCGCTTCCTGCCGTGTCGTCACCCGGCCATCATGCAGGCGCGGGGGCCGGCAGCTGCGGATCCCACGCCGACGACCAGGACCACGGCGACGATGGGTGGATTTCGAATCACCCCATCGGCCGACGTTGAGAGGTTCGCCGTGAACCTCTCAACGTCGCCGGCGCACTGAATCACCAGGGGCCGTCGATGTCGACGTCGCGTTCGAACGCCTGCTGCGTAGACATCTGCGGCACGGTCTGCAGCAGCGAGAAGCTGTAGGCGCCGCCTTCGTCGTCGTCTGATTGGCAGAGCTTGCGTAGCTGGTCGATCTCCGACGGGAAGAACATCCCTTTGCGTGGTTGCCTGGTATCAACGGTCTGCCCGTAGATACCGGCCGTCTTCGTGACCGCCGCGCCGGCGCCGGCCTCATGCCAGCGGAGAATCGCGCCCCGCAGAATGGCCTTTGCCGGCCTGCGGTGCGGGAACTCCGGTTTCGTGATGCACGGTGCGACGAGTTCGGCCATGCCGAGCGCGTCTTCGCACATGTCGGCGGCTTTCGCCGGGTCGATCTTGGCGAAGTTCTTCAGATCCGACGGCGCGATCAGGGGCCCCGGATCCTCGTTCGGCTCGGTCATTCGGCGGTCTTCGTGCGCGAGGTCTTGGCCCTGGTGCTCGACGGCTTCGGGCGCGCGGGTCCGTCGGCCTTCGCGTAGGTGCCGGCCGCGATCAGCTGCTCGCCGAGCTTGTCGGGCACGTCGACCAGGACACCGGTCAGTGTGTTCGTGAGCTTCATCGGTTCGTACCTTTCCGGGTGGGGTGCCTCCCGGGGAGCCGCTAGCGGGAACGAAGGCGCGCAAGGACGCGCCGCGCTCACCCGGGAGGCAGGTTCTCAGGCGCCGATGTGGAGCTTCACGACGCGCAGCGGGTGCATGACCTTCCAGCCCAGCCGCCATGTCACCCGCACACCGATCGAATCCGAGCTGAAGTACGCGTGCTCGCTGCGCGCCAGGCGGATCTGCGACTGCGCCCCGATCACCGCGGACTTGTCGACGACCAGCAGACTCGCGTCCGGCATGGACGGGGTGACCAGCACCGGCAGGGAGAGCAGGCGCCGTTCGGCCGTCTCAGTGCCGGCGCCGACCAGGCTCTCGTTGGAGTCGGCGGCGCGCTTGAGCTTCGACAGCGACGCCCACGTCAAGGGGTTCGCCACGATATGTGTGGCCGTGCCGTTGTCAGACTCGATCATCGCGACTGCGTCGGTGATCCGGTCGAGGTTCGCCTCGATCGGTGTCACGATCTCGGTGATGCCCGCGTTGAGCAGACCGACCGGGCCCGGGCCGGCGACCGGATTGCCTAGATACGCCGCGTTGGCCTTCGTGACGACGCTGCGCGACAGCGAGTCGACGACCATCTTCGCGGCCTCTGGCTGCTGCAACTGCTCGTAGGAGTACTTGCCGAGAGTGGCGACCTTGCCGGTGAGCACGACGACCTCGTCGAGATCCTGGTCCGCGTCGCCGATCTCGGCACCTTCAGCGACGAAACCACTCACGCCGTCATCGGCGACGTACGGCACACGCACGGCCGGTTCGTCGCCTTCGATCTGCCCGACCACGGTCGCGGTCTGCAAGATCAGCGCGTCGGGCACGACGTCGCCGGGCACGAACGCGTTGACGTCAGGTGACCATGCCTTGGGCGATGTGGAAGTGGTCTTGGTTGCCATTGGTGAAACCTCTCAGGAGGGCGGCAGGTGTCCGGTTTCCGGACAGCTGCTTACGAGTGGTGAATTCCGCTGGCCTACAAGGCTTTCGCGGTTGCCCTCCTGGGGCGCGCTTGCGGCCGGGGTGACCTTCCCGGGCGTGACCCCGGCCGCAGCACCCGAGTCTAGACGTCGTCGGCGACACCGCGGCCCATGACGACGCCGACCATCGCCTCACGGCCAGTCGGTTTGGCGACGGGACGACCGACGGTGAGACCCTCGCGCCGGTTGTGGGTCGGCTTCAAGATTCCGAGCGTGTCCCTGGCTCCGCTGATCGCCGCTGCGACCTTCGCGGCGTCGACGACACCCTCGTCGTCGAGCAGGCCGGCCAGCTCGGTACTGGACCACAACGCCGCTGGCTTGAGACCGTCGGCCGTCGCGAGCCGCTCGACCTCGGCCCGCTGAAGCGCCGTAACCCGCTCTGCGAGCTGATCCCGCTCGGCCTCAGCCTCCCTCAGCCGGCGCCGGTACTTGGCGGCTTCCCGGCCACCCTTACCGTCGCCGGCGTCGTCGTCCTGGTCCTCGTCGACGTCTGAGCCGTCCTCGAGGACGGTTTCCGGCGTCACGGTGTCAGCGACGGCCGTTTCGGCTGTCTCCGTGGCGCTGGGCTCGATTCCGGCCGTCTCGGTGGTCGTCGTGGTGTCGGTGGTCTCGGTGCTCATCGGTTGGTCTCCTTCGTGTTGTACGGATCGAAAAGTTCGACGCCGGGATACTGGCCGGCCTCAATAGCCGCCGTGATGCCCAGCCGGTCAGTGTGGCGCCTGTCGATCAAAAAGCTGTTGAACACGAACGTCTGGACCGACCTGCTCACCATGAGCGGCCGGCCATCAGCGTCCGTCACGATGTCAGCGTCGGTCGTAGTGAACCGGCCGGCCTCCCGATTCGCCACCCAACGCTGCGAGTAGTCCTCGACATCAGCCAGCGTGATTTCATACCGCGGACCCGCAGGTCGCTCGCCGACGTCGGCGAACAGGGCCCGGGCTGCAGCCCGCAAGTCATCTTGGTTACTCAATTTCAGATCTCCTTCTCTCCGTTGATAATTCGTTCATACGATGACGCTCAGATCATCGACTCGTCCCACGGCTCGGGCGGCATCACAGCGATCGCCGCCAGCCAGTCCCCCGACGTGTCCTTCTCAGGGGGCGGCCGGTCGATCACCTCAATGGCCTCCGCGATCTCGCGCGCCTGCTTGATCAACGCAGCCAGCGCCGGGCCCGCCGTTGCGGGATCATCAAGCGCCTTGCCGATCCGCGCTTGCAACGCCGCAAGCAGTGCTCGGCGATCACCAGATCGCGCAGCAGCCGACACCGACACCGGCGTCACCTTCCGCGGTGCCCGCTTGGCCGGCACCTTCCTTGCCGGCGCCTTCTTCGCCGGCTTGGCCGGCTCGTCGTCCTTCACAGCCCGCAGCGCCGGCCGCCTCCGCTCAGTCATGTCCGTCCTTCCTGCAAAAAAGAAAACTTTTCGGGGAGAGCAAGCCGCCGATGCCTTGAGGTGCGGCGCTGGGGGCGGGGCCGGGTCACTGCCCCTGGGTGCTGGTCGATGTCGGCGGTGGCCTTCTCGGGAACCGTCCGGAGTTCGGGGCCGGCGGCGGGGTGACGTCGACCGAGATGGTGGTGTGGATGCCGATGCACCGCGGGCCGCAGGGTGTCAACTCCTGCTGGGCCTGCCTCGCTTCGGCGATGTCAGCCCAGTAGGTGACCTCCGCGTTGTGTGGCCCGGACGCGGTGGCGCGGTGGCAGACCAGCACGCCGCGGACGGTCATCTGTCGGTCTCCTTGGTGTCGGTGGTCGGGTGTTGTGGCTCGCTGAAGAGGTCGGCCGGGGTGTCCCGCACCGGCGCCGGTGGTGGGCTCGGCGCGTGGGAGCAGCGGATGGCGATGTCGGCGGTCAACCCGTCGGGGCCGAGCCGCCACCCGCTCGGATCGCAATATCGGCATCGGCGGATCGCAGCTCGCCGGTCGGCGCCGGCCTTCTCGACGTCGCGGCGGGTCATGCCGACTCCTCAGCTGCGGTCGCGGCGTCGCGACACGGGGCGCAGTCCGGGGGCGGGTGTTCGAGGTGTGCGTGACGCCGGCAGCGCCACCCGTAGGTGCCTTTGATCCACGGTGGCGGTTCAGGTCGCGCTGCTGGCCGGCGAGGCGCCGGCCGCGCTGGCTCGGTCGGCCTGGAAAACATGTTGCGCAAGGCGAGCGTGTTCTGCCGCTGCTCCCATCGCTCGTGTATCCGTCGGCGCCGGCCGCAGGCGCCGCAACTGGCGTCGGTGCCGTTGGGCATGTGCAGATCGCAGTAGAGCTGCGGTTCGGGGTCGGGGTCGTCGTCGACGAGTTCGGCGTCGACCCACGCGTCAACGGGGTCGGTTTGCTTTGCGGGCTGATTTTGCGGGGGCGGGTCGTTAGCCGGGTCGGGGACGGTCTCCGCGTCGAGCGGTTCGGGTTCGTCCGCGCGCGCGTCCCTCTCTCCCGAAGTAATACCCGAAGCAATAACCGAAGGGGTGCACTCTGCTGACCCCACTAACGGGTCACTGGTGACCCCACTAACCGCCTCTGCTGACCTCACTAAATCGTTCGTGAGGTCAGCGTTAGTAGGGTCACTGCTGACCCCACTAACGGAGTCGTTCTCGTTTGCTGGCATCAGCAGCCGATCTCGTGCGTCTTCCGATTCCCGCGTGACCTTGGCGCCGGCTCGGTAACGACCATGAGCCCATGCCGGACGCCGGCAGTACGTGCACGCTTCACTGTTTCCGGTGACACGCCGAGCTCGTCGACCAACTTGTCGTTAGCCCGCCAAGCGTTGCGTCCGTCAGGGTCGGCTGTGGCGCCGATGTGGGCGATCACGAGACGCTGGGCGACCGGAATCGGCTTGCACTGCCTCACGGCGTCCTGCCATTTCATCTTCGAGAAGCTCATTTGCGGTCACGAGTCACCACCGGCCCGCTCGGCGGGCTCCGGTGGCACGTAGATGCGGCAGAAGGTGCAGGTGTCGCCACTGTCGACGGGCACGGTGCAGTGCCGGCATTGGCCGGTGATGTCGGCGGGCACCGTGCAGACGAGTTCCACGCGGGCGTAGTACTCGCGGCGACTGCCGTTGTGGTCCGTCACGGTGATGTCTACGACGTCGCCGTCGACCTCTACGTGGGCGACTGAATCCCGCTGGCCCACAATGCCAGTCGGGATCGGGAACCACGAGGCGGATGCCAGACGGGCGGCGATCTCCTCTTGCTCGGTCACGCCGCGCCGCGCGGGCCGTCGGTGCGCTGCACGGTGTTCGCGTCGAGGTAGGCGCGGACGTCGGTCCAGCGGTAGAGCACCTTGTGTCCGACCTTGATGAACTTCGGGCCGGTGCCCTTGTAACGCATCTGCGCCAGCCCGCTTTCGGTGCAGTGCAGCACCTTCGCTACCTCTGCCGCGCGGCCGAGTTCGTTGGGGTCCATGCGAATGTTCTCCTTGGTGTCGGCAATATCAGCAGGATTCTTGATTTCTGCTGTGTTGCTTTATCAGGGATACCACATTGCTGGAATTTCACGCCACAAGGCCGTAGCGTGTCGGAAATGACGACAAGCGATGACCAGTCCGATTGGGCGGCGGCGGTCACCAAGCAAATCGGCGCCGAGGTTCGGCGACTCCGTGGCAAACGCTCCGCGCAATGGCTCGCAGAACGGACGGCCAAATGCGGCTGGGGAATCTCCCGGCCCACGATCAGCGAGTTGGAAACGGGTAAACGCAAGACGGTGACGGTGCAGGAGCTCCTGGTGCTCGCGCACGCGCTGAACACGTCTCCCGCCGCGCTGCTCTATCCCGGTCCCTACGATCGCGAGATTGAAGCGCTGCCCGGTCGTGAACTCACAGAATTTGATGCAGTGCAATGGTTTTCGGCGCTCGGTTATTGGGCGGACGTTCCGCAGGCGCGCAACGACGGCAATGTGTGGCTCGGCAACACGCGGGCTCTGCGGTTGTCACGTGAGCTTGCGTCTGCTCAGGGCGCACAAAACATGCTGCTGATGCGGGGCGAGTTCGACCGCGACCGTGAGCTGATCGCGAACTACGACGATCAGATCCGCAGGCTCAAAGCCGAGCTCGCGGCGTTGCACGAGGGCGACCAGGACGACGATGGCGACGATTAACCGCTACAGCACGGCCGCGGGGGAGCGGTGGGAAGTCCGGTACCGGCAGCCGAACGGAATGACCAGCCGCAAACGAGGATTCACGACCAAGCGCGACGCGTCGGCGTGGGCAGCGAAGGTCGAGACCACCAAGGCCGAGGGTGCGTATGTGTCACCGGCGCGCGGCCGGGCGACTGTCGGCGACCTGGCGGTCGGATGGCTGGCCCGCCAGGAACAGGCACTTTCGCCGTCGTACTACCGGACGATCGCCTACGCCTACGGCAAGCACGTCGAGCCGAAGTGGGCCGCGGTCCCGGTCGGCAAGGTGGACAGTCTCGACGTGAAGGCGTGGGCTGCGTCCATGACTCGCGACGGGTCGAGCGCCACCGTAGTGAACCGTGCGATCGGCATCCTTGCCGGCGTGCTCGACGACGCCGTTGAGCATCGGGCGCTGGCGTTCAATCCGGCTCGGCGGTTCAAGCGCGGCGAGAAACCGCAGAAGGCGCCGAAGCGCCACGTCTACCTGACCGAGGCAGATGTGTGCCGGCTGGCCGAGGAGTGCGGCCGATACGCCGACCTGGTGCTGACTCTGGCTTTCACTGGCCTGCGGTGGGGTGAGGCAATCGCGTTGACCGTCTCCGACATTGAGTTCCTGAAGCGTCGTATCTCGGTGCACCGCAACGCCGTTCAGGTTGGGCAGGAATTCGAAGTCGGGACCACGAAGGGCAAGGAGAACCGAATGGTGCCGGTAGCGGCGTCGGTGCTGTCCCGGCTGGCTGCAAGGTGTGAGGGGAAAGCCGCCGGCGACCTGTTGTTCCCAGCCCGCAGCGGTGGGTACTTGAAGCGACCGAGCTATGACTCGACAGGCTGGTTCAACCGGGGCGTTGAGCGCGCCGGCGTGCAGACGATCACGCCGCACGATCTGCGGCACACGTGCACATCGTTGGCGGTCAGCTCCGGCGCGAACGTCCTTGCGGTGTCACGGATGCTCGGCCACAAGGATCCGAGCGTCACGTTGAGGATCTACGCCGATCTATTCGACAGTGACCTCGACGCGGTGGCGGTCAATCTCGACGCGAGGATCGCGGATAGCGTCCAAAGTGTGTCCAAAGAGCCTGTGGACCGGCGCCGTAGTCGCCAGAAAAACGCTGTCTAGCTGCGGTGATGCAGCAACCGTGTTGTGTGTCCGAGGGGGGACTTGAACCCCCACGCCCGTTAATAGGGCACTAGCACCTCAAGCTAGCGCGTCTGCCATTCCGCCACTCGGACTTGCCAACCTCAGTGGTTGGGCGCCTAAGGCTAACGGATTGAGGGCCCAGGTCCCAAACCAGGTCGGTGCAAGCCGCCGTGTCGGCCCGCCGCGCGATGGTGCCCGCAGTGGTACGAATGGTGACTGTGACTGACCCCGTGGGCAGCGTGGACGAAGTGGTCGACATCGTCAGCGCTCTGATCAGGTTCGATACCTCAAACACCGGCGATCCCGCCACGACCAAAGGCGAGGCCGACTGCGCCGAGTGGGTCGCCGACCGGCTTCGCGAGGTCGGCTACACCACCGAGTATGTCGAAGCCGGGGCACCCGGCCGGGGCAACGTGTTCGCGCGGCTGGCCGGCGCCGACAGTGAGCGCGGCGCGTTGATGATCCACGGGCACCTCGACGTGGTGCCCGCCGAGCCCGCGGACTGGAGCGTGCATCCGTTCTCCGGTGCGATCAAAGACGGTTATGTCTGGGGCCGCGGCGCGGTCGACATGAAAGACATGGTCGGGATGATGATCGCGGTGGCCCGGCACTTCAAGCGGGCCGGCATCGTGCCGCCGCGCGATCTGGTGTTCGCGTTCGTCTCCGATGAGGAACACGGCGGCACCTACGGCGCGAACTGGCTGGTGGACAACCGGCCCGACCTGTTCGCCGGGGTCACCGAGGCGATCGGCGAGGTCGGTGGATTCTCGTTGACTGTTCCCCGCAAGGAGGGCGGCGAGAGGCGGCTCTACCTCATCGAGACGGCCGAGAAAGGGCTGTCCTGGATGCGGTTGACGGCCCGGGGCCGGGCCGGACACGGCTCGATGGTGCATGACGACAACGCCGTGACGGCGATCGCCGGTGCGGTCGACCGCCTGGGCCGGCACCGCTTCCCCTTGGTCCTCAACGAGGCGGTGGAGCAGTTCCTCGCCGCGGTCTCCGAGGAGACGGGCTACGAGTTCGACGTCGACTCCCCGGACCTCGACGTGGCGATCGAAAAGCTCGGCGGGGTGGCGCGCATCGTGTCGGCCACGCTGCGCGACACGGCCAACCCGACCATGCTCAAGGCCGGCTACAAGGCCAACGTCATCCCGGCGACGGCCGAGGCGGTCGTGGACTGCCGCGTGCTGCCGGGCCGCAAGGCGGCGTTCGAGCGCGAGATCGACGAGCTCATCGGTCCGGACGTCACCCGCAGCTGGGAGCGTGACCTGCCGTCCTACCAGACCACTTTCGACGGCGATCTGGTCGACGCGATGAACGCCGCGCTCTTGGCGGTGGATCCCGACGCGCGCATCGTGCCGTACATGCTCTCCGGCGGCACCGATGCAAAATCGTTCCAGCGGTTGGGGATTCGCTGCTTCGGCTTCGCCCCGCTGAAGCTGCCGCCGGAGTTGGACTTCGCCGCGCTGTTCCACGGGGTGGACGAGCGGGTACCCGTCGACGCATTACAGTTCGGCGCGAAGGTCCTCGAACATTTCTTGACGCACTGCTGAAAGGACACCATGAGCAATTCCCCGTACGACAACCTGCCACAGTTGCCGACCTTCACGCTGACCTCGGAGTCGGTGACCGACGGGCAGCCGCTGGGCAACGACCAGGTCAGCGGCATCATGGGCGCGGGCGGTTCCGACGTGTCGCCGCAGCTGAGCTGGTCGGGGTTCCCTGCTGAGACCAAGAGCTTCGCGGTGACGGTGTACGACCCAGACGCACCGACCGGATCGGGCTTCTGGCACTGGGCCGTCGCCGACCTGCCCGCGAGTGTCACATCCCTGCCTGCCGATGCCGGTAACGGCGACCCGTTGCCCGGTGGCGCGGTCACCTTGACCAACGACGCCGGCCTCAAGCGCTTCTTGGGCGCGGCCCCGCCGGCCGGACATGGTCCGCACCGCTACTACATCGCCGTGCACGCGCTACCGGTCGAATCTCTTGAGCTGCCCGACGGTGCCACGCCGGCATACCTCGGGTTCAACCTGTTCGGCCAGGCCATCGCTCGCGCCGTCATCCACGGCACCTACGAGCAGAAGTAGCTTCTCCGGCGAGCAGACGCTGAGGTCCTCGACACGCCGGGCCAAAGGGGACGTTTACGTCTGTTCGCCGGGGATGGCTGAGCCCACGGCATCGGACAGCGACGCGAACCCACCCGCGTGCAGGCGTTCGGCGATGCCGTCGTGAATCTGCTTGGCCCACAGACCGCCGCCATAGATGAATCCGGTGTAGCCCTGCAGCAGCGTGGCCCCGGCGGTGATCCGGTCCCAGGCGTCATCGGCGGTCTCGATCCCGCCGACGCTGATCAACACCAGCTTGTCACCCACCCGGCGGTATAGCCGGCGCAGCACCTCGGCCGAGCGCCGGGCCACCGGTGGCCCGGAGATGCCACCCGCCCCGAGATCGTCGACGCCGGGGGTCGCCAACCCGTCACGCGATATCGTGGTGTTGGTAGCCACGATTCCGGCGAGGCCCAATTCGACTGCAAGGTCGGCAATTTCATCGATATCGGCGTCGGAGAGGTCGGGCGCGATCTTGACCAGCACCGGTTTGGTGGTCTCCGCCTTGACCGCAGCGAGGATCGGCCGCAGCGAGGACACCGCCTGCAGGTCGCGCAGTCCGGGTGTGTTGGGTGAGCTGACGTTGACCACCACGTAGGCGGCCAGGTTGCCCAGTTGGCGCGCACTCTGCGCGTAGTCCTCGACCGCGCGCTCGGCCGGGGTGACCTTCGTCTTTCCGATGTTCACGCCGATCGGCACGTCGGGCGTGTGCCGGGACAGCCGCGTGGCCAAGGCGCCTGCGCCCTCATTGTTGAAGCCCATCCGGTTGAGCAGCGCGCGGTCCTCCGGCAGCCGGAATAGACGCGGCTGCGGATTGCCCGGTTGGGCGGCCGCGGTCACGGTGCCCACCTCGGCGTACCCGAAGCCCAGCGCACCCCAGGTGGCCAACCCGCGGCCATCCTTGTCGAATCCGGCGGCCAGGCCCATCGGGCCGGGAAACCGCACCCCGAACACCGTGCTGGCCAACACTGGATCCGACGGCGCCAACCAGCGGCTCAGCGCGCGCCGAAACGCCGCCGGGCCCGATGCGACGCGCAACAGCGCGAACACCCAGACATGGATCCGTTCGGGCGGCACCAGGAACAGTGCCCGCCGCAGCGCGCTGTAGATCACGGCGTCGGCTGATCCGGGGTGCCCGGCGTGGTCGCGGCGGTCTTCCTGCGGCGCAACAGCACCCGTCGACTCCCGTCTGTATAGGCCCGCACCCGGGTCAGTTCCCAGCCGCGGTACTCCGCTTCGATGGACAGCCGGATGGAGGCGCTGAGCCTGGTCACATCGGGTGGCAGCCGCAGCGGCACCCATTCGTACTCGTCGGAGAGCCCCTCGGGATCCCATCCCGCAGGCATCCGGCCGCGTTGTATCGACGTCACGGTCAGCCCCCCGCGTGCGGGATCACCTGCACGCCCGCTCCCGAGCCGGACACCACATACAGCGTGCCGGACTTGTCGTCATAGGCCAGGGAGTTAGGTTGCTGCACGGTTCGATAACGCACCTTTTCGACGGGGATGCCGGTGTCAAGATCGTAACCAATGACCGTGTTGTCGGCCGTCTGTGACACCCAGGCCAGCCGTGATGTCCCAACCAGTCCGTACGGCGCGGCCCGCACTGGGTAGCGCTGACGCATGATCAGCGGGTCGGTACCGAACACCAGCAGCTCGTCGCCGCGGGTGTCGGCGACCAGGACCCGGCCGCGCGGATCGACCGCCATGGTGGTGGCGCCGTCGCCGGCCCGCAGCGCCTGCTCGGCCTTGGTGCCAGTGACGTCGACCTCGGTGACCGAGGTCTGGCCGCGGTCCAACACCACCGTGGTATTCCCCTGGGTGGCAAGTTCATCCACCCGCGCGAAGATCTTCAGTTTGGCGCCGACCTGGTCGGGGGAGCTCAACGTGTAGACCGCGCCGTCGGCGCTGCCCAGCACCGTTTTGCCGTCTGCGCGCAACGCGATCGCGGTGAAGTCGGTGTCCTGCTCGCCACCGACGGTGACTTTGGTCGCCTTGCCCGCCGCGATGTCGACGCGGAAGTAACCGCCCCGGGTCGCCAACACCAGGCCGCCGTGGCCGTCATCGGCCATCGTCGACGCCGTCGCGGGCAGCAGCACCGTGCGCGGCGGCTGAGTTCCCGCCACGAGGGTGACCATCGACTGCCCGTCGGGCCCCGGTCCGAGCACGGCCAGGTTCGCCGTTGCTGGATCGAACACCGCGGACTGCGCGCGACCGCCGACGGGGCGGACTTCGCCGTCAGGGACGCCGGTGACTGGTGGCGAAACCGCGGCCTGGGCGGGTTCGATGGTCGGTGGCGGAGCGTCGGCCGGGTTCGACGAACAACCCGGCGCGAGCAGCAGTGCCAGTGCTGCCACGCCAGCACGAATAGGCTGACCTGCAGGGATTAGGCGCAACAGACGGCTCTCGTTCGGGGCGGATGGTTGACCGACCAGTCTATGCACCGGCGCCGCGGGTGTTTGGACGCGTCCGGCGCACATGCTTGCATAAGCAAGAGTATGGTTCGAAGCATGACCCTCGCCGCAGACCGGGAACCGGGGTACCAGGAGTTTGCTATCGAGGACATTTCCACGGGTGTCCACGCCAGTGGATTTGGCCAGGTCGGGGACGGCCGTACCTTCTCCTTCTACATCGAACGCGGGCAGCTGATCATCGAGGTGTACCGACCGCGCCTGTCCGGACCGGTGCCCGCCGAAGAAGACGTGGTGGCGCTCGCCACCCGCAAGCTGACCGATATCGATCTGACCGACGAGCGCAGCTTGTCGGCGACGGTGCGTGACGCGGTCGCCGACGCGCAGCCGGTACCGCGACTGGGGCGCTGACCGAACCCCCACGGTACGGTCGTCGTCGTGATTGACGTGCCGGCGATGTCGTGGCTGCAAGTTGTCGTGCTGTCGATTGTGCAGGGGCTCACCGAGTTTCTTCCGGTCTCGTCGTCCGGACATCTCGCGATCACGTCGCGGCTGTTCTTCCATGACGACGCAGGCGCCTCGTTCACCGCGGTCACCCAACTCGGTACCGAACTGGCCGTGCTCGTCTATTTCGCGCGGGACATCTGGCGGATCGTCAAGGCCTGGTTCAACGGGCTGTTCGTCGCTGCGCACCGGGACGCCGACTACCGACTCGGCTGGTTCGTGATCATCGGCAGCATCCCGATCGGGGTGTTCGGGCTGCTGTTCAAGGATGAGATCCGCACCGGCGCACGTAATCTCTGGCTCGTCGCGTCGGCGCTGATCGTGTTTTCGGCGGTGATCGCCGCGGCCGAGTACTTCGGTAAGCAGACCCGCCAGGTCGAGCAGCTCACGTGGCGCGACAGCGTGGTGGTCGGATTGGCGCAGTGCCTTGCGCTGGTGCCCGGCGTATCGCGATCCGGGGCGACGATCAGCGCCGGGCTGTTTCTCGGGCTGGACCGCGAACTGGCGGCCCGGTTCGGTTTTCTGCTGGCCATCCCCGCGGTGTTCGCGTCAGGGCTGTTCTCGCTGCCCGACGCGTTCCACCCGGTCGGGGAGGGTATGAGCGCCAGCGGTCCGCAACTGCTGGTGGCGACGGTCATCGCCTTCGTCGTCGGCTTCGCCGCTATCGCCTGGTTCCTGAAATTCCTGATATCCCACAGCATGTACTGGTTCGTTGGCTACCGCGTGGTGGCCGGCGCGGTGGTGCTCGTGCTGCTGGGCACCGGCGTACTGGCCGCACAATGATCGAGCGCTTGCGCGAGGAGCTGATATGACCGTCATCCTGCTGCGGCACGGGCGCTCGACGTCGAACACCGCCCAGACTCTCGCGGGCCGGTCGGAGGGCGTCGACCTCGACGAGCGCGGCATCGAACAGGCCGAGGCCCTCGTCGGCCGGGTGGGGGAGCTCCCGGTGCGTGCGATCGTGCGGTCGCCGCTGCTGCGCTGCGAGCGGACGGTGCAGCCGCTGGCCGCCGCTCTCGGGGTGGAACCGATCGTCGACGACCGGCTGACCGAGGTCGACTACGGCGCGTGGACCGGCCGCAAGATCGGCGAGCTGCTGAAAGAACCGCTGTGGGGCGTGGTGCAGCAGCAGCCCAGTGCCGCGGTGTTCCCCGACGGCGAGGGACTGGCCCAGGTCCAAGCCCGTGCGGTGGCGGCGATCCGGGAACGGGACCGCGCGCTGGCCGCCGAGCATGGCGGCGACGCGCTGTGGGTGGCGTGCACCCACGGCGACGTGATCAAGGCGATCCTCGCCGACGCGCTCGGCGTGCACCTCGATGGCTTCCAGCGCATCACCGCCGATCCGGCGTCCATGAGCGTGATCCGGTACACCGACATGCGGCCATTTGTCGTGCACATCAACCACACCGGTCCTCAGCTGAGCGCCGGACTGGCTGCCAAACCTGCCACCGATGCGGTGGTCGGCGGGTCCACCGACTGACCGTCGGTGCTCTAACCGGTATTTTGGAAGGTGCCATGGCCCGCGCAATTCACGTCTTCCGCACTCCCGACCGCTTCGTGGCCGGGACCGTCGGTCAACCCGGTAATCGGACCTTCTACCTGCAGGCTGTCCACGACAGCCGGGTGATCTCGGTCGTGCTCGAGAAGCAGCAGGTGGCGGTGCTGGCCGAACGCATCGGCGCCCTGCTGCTGGAGATCAACCGGCGCTTCGGCACCCCCATCCCGCCCGACACCGGCGAAGTGGCCGATCTGCGGCCGCTGATCACGCCCGTGGACGCCGAGTTCCGCGTCGGCACCATGGGCTTGGGCTGGGACTCCGAAGCGCAGACGGTGGTGGTCGAACTGCTGGCGGTCTCTGATGCCGAGTTCGACGCATCGGTGGTGCTCGACGACGCCGAGGAAGGCCCCGACGCGGTGCGGGTGTTCCTGACGCCCGAGTCGGCCAGGGAGTTCGCGACGCGGTCCAACCGGGTCATCTCGGCTGGGCGGCCGCCCTGCCCGCTGTGCGATGAGCCGCTGGATCCCGACGGACACATCTGCGTACGTACCAACGGCTACCGGCGCGGTGCCATCGCCGGAACCGAAGATGACGCCGAGGGCTGACGGCGAGCCGGACTCCTGTGACGTCGATGAGGCGTTGGCCGGCGGCGAACTCACGGTGATCGGTCGGATCCGTTCGGCGAGCAACGCCACCTTCCTGTGCGAGGCGCAACTGCGGGACGCTGTGGTGCACTGCGTGTACAAACCGGTGCGCGGCGAGGCCCCGCTGTGGGATTTCCCCGACGGCACACTCGCAGGCCGCGAGGTGGCCGCGTACCTGGTGTCGGTGGCTCTGGGGTGGAACATCGTGCCCCAGACCATCATTCGCGACGGACCTGCCGGCATCGGAATGGTGCAGCGCTGGGTGGACCAGCCGGGGGATGACGCGGACGTGAGGAGCGAAACAGGCACCGCGGACGTGGGCAGCGACGAACCGGCGCAGGCGGAGCTGGATCTCGTCGACCTGGTGCCCGCGGGCCACGTCCCACCCGGTTACATGCCGATCTTGCAGGCCTACGACTACGCCGGTGACGAGGTGACGCTCGTGCACGCCGACGACCCCCGGCTGTATCGCATGGCGGTCTTCGACGTGCTGATCAACAATGCCGATCGCAAGGGTGGGCACATCCTGGCCGGCGTCGACGGAAACGTCTACGGCGTCGACCACGGTGTCAGCCTGCACCACGAGGACAAACTGCGCACCGTGCTGTGGGGCTGGGCGGGCAAGCCGGTGGACGACGACACGCTGGCCGCGGTGGCGACGCTGCGGGACCGACTGGCCGGTGATCTGGCCGAGCAACTGTGCGACCACATCACCGACCGCGAGGTTGTGGCGCTGCGGGCCAGAGTTGGTGGGCTGCTGGACAATCCGGTGATGCCGACACCGGACCGGCGCAGGCCCATCCCGTGGCCGGCGTTCTAGCCTCTGTGGGGCGTATGTTCGTGTCGCGATCAGGTAACTCGCTACTCTAGGCGGCCACGGCGGACACCCGCAGACTGTGCTCAGCCAGATCGGCGGTGAGTGATCGGAGCACGTCATGCAGCTGATGTTCGTCATGCCCCACACGATGGAACTCGCGGCGTTGACCCAGCCGTGGGAGCTCACCGTCACCGGAGCGGACCAGGCCATGATGGCCAGGCGGGCCGAGGAACTTGGATACGGGTTGCTCGCGGTACCGGAGCATTTCCTGGTGCCGCGCTCCCACGTCGCACTGACAGGACCGCACTACTTCCATTCCACGGTCGCCCAGGCCTACCTCGCGGGGGCCACACAGACTATCCGGCTGACCACCTGCGCCACTCTGCTACCGCTGCAGCATCCGGTCATCATGGCCAAAGCGTTGGCGACAGCGGACTGGATGAGTGGCGGCCGGATCGGCGTCACGTTCGGTATCGGTTGGGACGCCGAGGAATTCCGGATGCTCGGGGTGCCCTTTCATGAACGCGGGCGGATGGCCGACGAGTATCTCAGCGCCATCATCGAATTGTGGACCAGCGAGTCGCCGAGATTCGACGGAAAGTACGTCACGTTCGACGACGTCGCATTCCAGCCAAAACCAGTGCAGCAGCCGCACATCCCCATCTGGATCGGCGGCGATGCCGACCTGGCGCTCCAACGCGCGGCCAGGTTCAGTTGCGGGTGGATGCCGTTTCTGACCCAGCCCGAGCAGTTCCCCGCCCGGATCGACTTCATCAAATCCCAGCAGTCCTATGACGGCCGGCCGTTCGACGTGATGTACGGCCTGGGCACCTCACTCATCGGCGAAGGGCATGTGGTCAAGGATGATCCGACCCAGCGTCCGGGCATGAGTGCGGGCGAGATCATCGACAAGCTCGGCCGGTTCAGCGAACTGGCGTGACGATCAGCAGTGTGCCGATACCGCCGGTGCAGGATGCGACGGAGTACCTGGACTACGCGCAGTGGGTCATCGAGGAGATCGCGCCCGCTGTCTAGTGCCGGATGGCCACTGTGGAATCTCTACTCCGGCAGCGGTTTACGCCACTCGCGGACATTGACCTCGATGCGGTCGCGCCTCGACCCCGACCACGTTGTCGCCAGCCCATAATGGTTGGCCAGCAGCACGATTCGCTCACCGAGCAGTGTCTCGGTGCGCTCGGTGATCTCGGCGGACGCCGATTCGTCGCCGGCCGCGGCTGCGCGTATCAGCGCCTGCGGTAGCGCCGGGTGCGGGCGAAAAGCGCTGTAGCCCAGGTAGAGCACCGGATCGGGGTCGCCGAGGCGGGCGGCGTCCTGTTCGTGGAAGAAGGTGTACGCCCACTCGCGGTAGCGGTACCAGTCGTTCGGATCGGGGTTGGGTGTCCGTTCGTCGTCGATGTCGTGCGTCGCGCAGGTGGTGCAGCACGAGAAGCACATCCGGGCCAGGATGCCTTCCGACTCCAACTGGGTGAACAGGTACTGCAGCCGCCCGTAGTCGCCGGTGTCCTGCCACGTCGCCTGTTCGGAAAGCCGTTGGGCCCACATCGATTCCAGTAGTGCCGTGGCTTCCTCGGGCCGGACCACCCCGGAGTCGTCCACCCACGCCGTCACCCAGTCGCGCAGCTCGTCGAATTCCCAGAACCCAGCGACCAACCGCGTGCGGATGAAGCGGCTGAGCTCGTCGAGATCGCCGGTCTCCCAGTCGAGGATGCGCATGGCCGGCTAGCGCTTCCGTCCGAATCCCTCGAACGGATTCCACGACTGGCTACCCCTGGTCACGTGCAGGTAGTACGCGTAGTTGGCGGTGCTCATCGCGACCGAGGCCACGGCGATACCTGCGGCGCGGCCGACGCTGTCGGGCACGTCGAGCACTACCAACACCACCGAAAGGGCCATCGCGAAGCCGAACAGGGCAAGTCCCTTGCGCCACATGCCCTTGACGAAGAAGTAGATGGGGCCGAAGAAGAAGGCCAGGAAGTTCGAGCCGATGCGCAGCTTGGTGCCGAACGGCAGTGACCGGTAGGCCGCCTTGGACTCGGGCGATGAGTTGGGCAGGCCGTAGAGGCTGAAGAAGTCGAACCGCCTCTGCCAGGCGGGGGACAGGGTCATGCTCGGGGTTTGCTCGGTCACCCGATGGATCCTAACGGTGCCGGGGAGCCGGCTTTGCCACATGATCGGGACAACCGCCACGCCCCAACCCCGATTCGAGGTCCGTCCCGCGCACCAGTCAAACTGACTGGATGCACTCGACCGATGCCGACCTGGCCGCTGCCGTGGCCAAGGAGGCCGGCGAGTTGTTGCTGGCCGTGCGCGAAGAGATCGGTTTCTACGACCCGTACTACCTCGGCGACGAGGGCGATCTGCGCTCCAACGCCCTGATCCTGGACCGGCTCGCCGCGGCCCGGCCGCAGGATGCGGTGCTCAGCGAAGAGGCGGTCGATGATCTGTCGCGGGTCGATGCCGACCGGGTGTGGATCGTCGATCCCGTCGACGGCACGCGCGAGTATTCACTGCCGGGCCGCGAGGATTGGGCCGTGCACATCGCGCTGTGGCAGCGGCACCGCGCAGGCGGTCCCGGGCTCACCGATGCGGTGGTGGCGTTGCCTGCCCGCGGCGAGGTGTACCGCAGCGACACCGTGCAGCCCCCGCCGCCCCGTCGGGACGGCCCGATCCGGATCACCGCCAGTACCAACCGGCCGCCGCCGGTGCTGTGGCGGATGCGCGAGCGGCTGGACTTCGAGCTGGTGCGGATCGGTTCGGCCGGGGCCAAGGCGATGGCCGTGGTCCGTGGCGATGTCGACGCCTACGTCCATGCCGGCGGACAGTGGGAATGGGATTCGGCCGCCCCGGCCGGTGTGCTGCTGGCCGCTGGGTTGCACGCCTCCCGGCTGGACGGGTCCACGCTGGTCTACAACCGCGCCGACCCCTATCTGCCGGACTTCGTGATGTGCCGCCAAGAGCTCGCCCCGATCCTGCTCGAGGCGATCGGCGCGGCGTGATCGAAAGGCGGGAATGGATCTGCGTTCGTCGTTGTCTGTGTGGGGTGAACCGAGGCTGTCTTCGGTGACCCGACCGACCGGGGGAGACCCGTGCTGACCGAGCACCCTAAAGTCGAAGCCATGCAGTCTTGGCCGGCGCCGAACATCCCTACCCTGCCGGGGCAGGGTCCTCAGCTGCGCCTTTACGACACCGCAGACCGGCAGGTCCGCCCCGTCGCGGCGGGGCCGACGGCCACCATGTACGTCTGCGGCATCACGCCCTACGACGCGACGCACCTGGGCCACGCGGCGACCTATCTGACTTTCGACCTGGTCTACCGCCTGTGGCTGGACGCCGGGCACACCGTGCACTACGTGCAGAACATCACCGACGTCGACGATCCGCTGTTCGAGCGCGCCGCACGCGACGGCCTGGGCTGGCGTGCGCTCGGTGACCGCGAGACCCAGCTGTTCCGCGAGGACATGACTG
This sequence comes from Mycobacterium sp. 852013-50091_SCH5140682, assembly GCF_001665685.1. Classification (GTDB taxonomy): domain Bacteria; phylum Actinomycetota; class Actinomycetes; order Mycobacteriales; family Mycobacteriaceae; genus Mycobacterium. The sequence continues at coordinate 5,170 of NZ_LZTB01000029.1, read as the reverse complement.
CGTTGCGGGTGTTGCCGCCGCACGACTATGTCGCCGCCACCGACGCGATCGGCGAGGTGGTCGAGGTGGTCGAGAAGATGCTGGCCTCCGGTGCGGCGTACGTGGTCGACGATCCGCAGTACCCCGACGTGTACTACCGCGCCGACGCCACCGTGCAGTTCGGCTACGAATCCGGATACGACCGCGAGACCATGCTGCGCCTGTTCGGCGAGCGCGGGGGAGACCCGGACCGGGCCGGCAAGGGCGACGAGCTCGATGCGCTGCTGTGGCGCGCACACCGACCCGGCGAGCCGAGCTGGCCGTCGCCGTTCGGGCCGGGCCGTCCCGGTTGGCACGTGGAGTGTTCGGCAATCGCGTTGAGCCGCATCGGCACCGGCCTCGACATCCAGGGCGGCGGCAGCGACCTGATCTTCCCGCACCACGAGTTCTCCGCCGCGCATGCCGAATCCGTCACGGGGGAGCGCAGATTCGCGCGCCACTACGTGCACGCCGGGATGATCGGCTGGGACGGGCACAAGATGAGCAAGAGCCGCGGCAACCTGGTGCTGGTGTCCCGGTTGCTCGCCGACGGCGTCGACCCGGGCGCCATCCGGCTCGGGCTGATGGCGGGGCACTACCGCGCCGACCGGTACTGGAGCCAGCAGGTGCTCGACGAGGCCAACGCCCGGCTGGAACGCTGGCGGCATGCCACCGCCATGCCCGGTGGCCCGGACGCCACCGATGTGATCGCGCGGGTTCGGCAATACCTCGCCGACGACCTGGACACCCCGAAAGTCCTTGCCGCTCTTGATGGTTGGGCTGACGACGCGATCGGTTACGGCGGGCACGACCCCGAAGCGCCGCGCGCGGTGGCCACCGCTGTCGACGCGCTGCTGGGTGTGAAGCTCTAAGCCGGGCGGTACGTTGGCGGCATGAGTTCAGTCAACGGCAAGGTTGTCTTCATCACCGGTGGTGCTCGCGGGGTCGGCGAGGAGGTGGCCCGCCGTCTGCGCCGCAAGGGCGCCAAGCTGGTACTCACCGATCTCGACGAGGCGCCGCTGGCCGCTCTGGCCGCCGAGCTGGGTGAGGAGCATGTGCTGACCGCCCTGGCCGATGTCCGTGACCTGCCTGCCATGCAGAAGGCTGCCGATGCCGCCGTCGAGCGGTTCGGCGGTATCGACATCGTGCTCGCCAACGCCGGTATCGCGAGCTTCGGCTCGGTGCTTCAGGTGGACCCCGAAGCGTTCAAACGCGTCATCGACGTCAACATCACCGGCGTCTTCAACACCGTCCGCGCCACGTTGCCCGAGGTGATCAAGCGCCGCGGCTACGTGCTGGTGGTGTCCTCGCTGGCAGCGTTCACCTCCGCGCCGGGGCTCGCGGCGTATCACGCCTCCAAGGCGGGCGCCGAGTACTTCGCCAACACACTTCGACTGGAGGTCGCCCACCTCGGCGTCGACGTGGGTTCGGCCCATATGAGCTGGATCGACACCCCGCTCGTGCAGGACGCGAAGTCGGATCTCTCGACGTTCCGCGTCATGCTGTCCAAGATGCCCGGGCCGATCAAACGGACCACCACGGTGGACAAGTGCGGTGCGGCGTTCGTCAAGGGCATCGAGGGTCGCAAGAGCCGCATCTACTGCCCGGACTGGGTCGGGCTCTTCCGCTGGATCCGCCCCGTGGTGGCAACTCCGTTGGGAGAGCGCGACATCCGCAAGTTCACTCCCGAGCTGCTGCCTAAACTGGACGCCGAGGCCGCTGCGCTCGGCAGGTCTACGAGCGCGCGCACCGAGGCGCTGGAGAAGTAGCCAAACGCCGAGTGGCCAGTTGCGCACGCATATTCGCGAAATGTGTGCCACAACTGGCCATTCGGCAGTCGTAGCGGAGAAGTAGCGGCGGGCTACAGGGCCGGCGCGCCGATGTCGGGTGCGACCACGACGTTGACGCCGTCGAGGCGCAGCCCGCGGATCTGGTCCTCAGGGGTGCGGCTGTCGACGATGACCGTGTCGAAGTCGCTCAGCGGGCCAAGGGCGTGCAGTGCGCGGCGCTCGAACTTCGAGTGGTCCAGATAGGCGATGCGGGTGCGCGCCGACTCGAACATGGCGCGCTTGACCAGCACGGTGTCGTGATGCTGGTGAAAGCAGATGCCGTCGGTGACGGCGGAGGTCGACATGATGAAGATATCGGCCCGGATGTTCCGCAGTGCCGTGAGCGTCAACGATCCCATGTAGGCCCGGCACCACGGGTAGTACTGGCCGCCGAGCGCGATGACATTCAGGCCCGGCTGGTTCAGCAGGGCGTCGAGCGCCGACTGGAAGTTGGTGATGACGGTCAGCGGCTGACGCTCGGGCAGCTGGCTCACCAGATGCAGCCCCGTGGTGGAGTCGTCGATGATCACCGACTGCCCGGGTTCGATCATCTGCAGCGCGGCGTTGGCGACGGCGTGCTTGTCGGCGACGTTCTGGCGGGCCCGGAATTCGGTGCTGGCCTCCGAGAGGGTGCTCGGCATGGCTGTCGCGACCCCGCGGGTCTTGCGGATCAGCCCCTGGGTGGCCAGGGTGTCCAGATCGCGGTGCACCGTCATCAGGCTGACCCCGAACGCGTCGGGCAGATCTTCGATCTTCACCGACCCGGCGGCCATCACCATTTCCAGAATGGCGGCGCGGCGTTCATTCGGTCCAGCCGGAGGCTCGGCCTGTCCGTCGCGGTGCGACCGACCAATACCCGCTGGGTTCGGCATCGGGCCTCCTGTTCTTGTTGCGACGGACGGGACGCGCGCCGCACGCCCCGTCCGTACCTTACTTAGACGTTGATCGCGCTCACGGTTGGTTCAGCTTCTCGTTGGACAGATCGCCCGAGGCCAGGTTCTGGGCGACCAGGGCGGGCAACTGGGCGAGGAAGGCGTCTTTTCCGGTCACCACGTTCTGGTAGTACTGGTCGACGTTCTGCGGTGTCACGGGCGGCATCTTGTACACGTACTTCTGCTCGACCGGCTCGCCCTTGACGGCGCGCTGTGCCACCGCGATGCCCTCGGCCATCTCGACCCGGCCGTGCTGCAGCGACGTGCCGATGAACTTGCCGCTCTTGACCGCCTCCAGGCCGTCCTGGATGCCGTCGATGCCGACCACGGGAACCGACTTGCCGGCCTCCGAAAGGGCCTGCACGGCACCGAGACCCATGTCGTCGTTCTCCGAGACGATGCCGTTGATCTGGTCACCGAAACTGGAGATCCAGTTCTTCGTCTTGTTGACCGCCTCGTCACGCTTCCAGTTGGCGGTGTCGATGGCCAGGATCTTGATGCCGGGGTACTTGGCCAGGGTGTCTTTGATGCCCTTGGTGCGGTCGAGTTCGGGGGAGGATCCCAGCGGGCCCTGCAGGACCACGATGTTGCCCTTGCCGCCGAGCTTGTCGGCCATCATCTGCATTTCCTGGGCGCCTGCGGCGACGTCGTCGGGCAGCACCGAGGATTTCAGAGCACCCGAATCGGCCAGCGCGGTGTTCACGGCGATCACCGGGATATTGGCAGCTTTGGCCGAAGCCATCTGCGGTGCAAGGGAATCCGCCTGCACCGGCACGATCACGATGGCGTCCACCTTCTGGTTGATCAGCTGGTCGACCTGGCTGGCCTGAGTCGAGACGTCACCGCCGGCGGAGTTCCACACCAGGTCGATGTTGTTGGCCTTGGCGTAGGCCTCGGCGCCTTCCTTGCCCTGGGTGATGAACGAGGACATGTCGTAGACGGTGACGCCGACACGCGTCGACGGCTGGCCGTTCTTGGCGCTGGGATCACCTGCGCCACAGGCGGCTACGGACACCATGAGGGCGAGAACCGCTGCCGTGACAAGCATGCGGGTCAGTCTGCGGGACATCGGGGTGGTGCCTTTCTCTAAGTGAATGAGGTTGGGGTGCAAGCGTTTCGGGTCAGCTGCTGCGTCTGCGCACGGCCCACACGTCGACCGCGACCGCCGCGACGATCAGCACGCCGCTGATGACCTTCTGCCAGTAGGCGGGGACGACGAGGATGTCCAGGCCGTTGTTGAGGGTCTGGATCAGCAGCAGGCCCAGCAGGGTGCCCCAGACCGATCCGCGGCCGCCGAGCAGGCTCGCGCCACCGATGACGACGGCGGCGATGGCGGCCAGCTCATAGCCGGACCCCAGATTGGGCGGGCCGGAGATGACGCGGGAGGACAGGATGACGCCCGAGAGCCCTGCCAGCGCACCGCTGAGGGTGTACACCGCGATGAGGATCTGCCCGGATTTCACGCCGGCGACGTCGGCCGCGGTCCGGTTGCCACCGACGGCGTACACCCGCACCCCGAACGAGGTCTTGCGCAGCACCAGGTACGAGATGATGAAGCCGGCGATCATGATCAGCACCGGCAGCTGGACGCCGAAGAGCGTGGTGTTGGCGATCTTGCCCCATTCGCCGGGCAGCCCGTTGATGGGTGCACCGCCACCGATCACGTAGGCCAGGCCCGAACCGGCCGTCAATGTGCCCAGTGTCGCGACGAACGGCGCCACCCCCAGCTTGCTGACCACCACCCCGTTGAGCAGGCCGATCAGCAGACCGACCACGACACCCGCCGCGAGTCCCAGGAAAATCCGGTCGGGATGGCCGACCACCACCGAGGACGCGGTCATCGCACTGACCGCGATGACGCTGCCCACTGACAGGTCGATGCCGCCGGTGAGGATCACGAAGGTCTGTCCGAGGGCCACCAGCGCGAACGGCGCGGCGGCCACCAGGATCGTCAGCGCGTTGTCCGGCGTGGCGAACCGGACGCTGCGGTAGCTGAAGTAGGCCATCACGAGCAGCAGCACGATCACCATCGAGTTGCGGATCGCGAAGTTGGTGAGCCAGGTCCGGTCGAAGCGCCTGGTATCCCGCACGGCGTCCGCGGGCGGAAGTTTGTTCGCCTGGTCGGTAGCGGTTGACATGGTGTCCTCTCGAGGGGTCGGCGACGCGGTCACGCGACTTCGTCTTGTTGGGTGGCTTCCTGGCCGCTGGCGTAGCGGAAGATGCGTTCCTGCACGTCGTCGGCATCGAGTTGGGCGCGGGACAGTTCCCCGGCCACGCCGCCGCTGCGCATCACCAGCACGCGATGGCTGAGCCCGATGAGCTCGGGCATGTCGGAGCTCACCAGGATCACCGTGAGCTCTTATACACATCTGACGCTGCCGACGATCGCAT
>NZ_LZTB01000028.1 GCF_001665685.1 Mycobacterium sp. 852013-50091_SCH5140682 | reverse complement strand
CACCGAACTCGGTTGAACGCAGTCGGGTACCAACCCGCTTGACGAACTACGTTGAGACGAGGACCGGGCCGGCCACCAAAACCCTTGACAAAAACCAGTTACGAAGGTGTCTGCTGCCCAACACGCCGTGTTTGAGCGGCATTTCACGCACACTCGCGGTGTTTGGGTTAGCGCCCCCGGTTTGTATTACCGGTAGTCCCGATGGAACTTCATCCTCCCCTGGACGTCGCCCCAGCGATCGTCCGGCCAGGCGCAGCTTCCCGGGAGCAACGTGACCCATTTGTCAGGCTCCGCGATCTCGCCGCGAAGAACGTAGAAGTGGGCGACGGGCGCGCCCCACCACGTGGAGAGGTCGAAGTTCATGTGCCACTTGTCCCAGTCCTGGATTGGGGCACACGGATCGATGATGATGGTCACGTTTCCGCTCGAATTGCCCCAGAGCGAGCGGCCTTTCCATGACCCGAGCGGTACCACAACCGCGAACGACCAGTTGACGAACTCGAAGTCGCCGATATTGGTCTCTACCTCGTAGCTGATGATTGCCTGATTGGCGGCCGGTCAGGGTTCCGGTCAACTCGTCACCCGCAAATGTGCCCGTCAGCTGCAGCGGGTCGCGGCTTGCGGCCGGGTCGAGCAGCTGACAGTCGAGTCGTCCCGCCTCTGCCCGCCCGTCGACGATGAGTGGATCGCCTCCCGTGCCTACCGTCACCACCTGAGCGAGGCCCCGGGCTCGGCCGTCGAACAGCAAACCCTTGTCGAGATGGATTGCTAGGTCTCCGCCTTGCGGGCGTTGCAGCTTGCCACGCCAGTGCTGACCATCAACCAGGACGTTGCCACCTGATGCCGTCGGGTACAACATCATGGCCCCCTCTCACGTACGGACTTGCTGGCTGGTCCAGCAATCACGAACGCGAACCATCATCCTGCAATCCGCCCGCAGGCGTTGGCTGTTCGAACATCTCCGAATGAATTGCAGACGTGGGGGATCAGCATCCTCGACAGCGTTGAGAAGTCGACGCTGGGGCGGTCCTCGAACTGGCCAGTGGCAAACCACTGCTAGACGGTCTCGCCCGTAAGTTCGCCGGGGCCAAACCGAGGCGGTGGCGTCGCCGAGTGTGCGCAAAATGCCGACCGCGAGCGGCGTGTCGAGGGACAAACACGCACGCTCGCGGTGCAAGGCAAGGAGGTCAGACAGTCAGACAGTCAGCCTGCGGTCGCCGAACTCCTCGGCGAGGATGGCCACGAGGCGGTCGACCATCCACTCCGTGAGCATCTTGCCCTTCTCAGCGCTGGCCGCTTCGGGGGAGGACAGCGTGCCGGTGGTCGTGGACATGCGGGTGTCGATCGGCAGGACATCGTGGTTGACCACTCGCTCCGGGGCGTCGGCCTTGATGTGCTCGGCGCGCACCAAATGGGGTGCGTGGTGGAGCAGCAGCGAGGTCTCGATCACGGCGGCATGCTCGAGCGCGAGGCCAGGGAAACCGTCAGGCCAGATGGCTTGCTGGCGGTCCGGCGTGAAGTCGGGGTTGGCGTCCTCCATCACGAGGATCTTCAGTTCGGGATGCTTCTCGGAGATCAGAAAAGCGGGCTCGTAGATGAATCCGCTGTTCTCGTAGTGCCAGTTGTACAGCACGATATTGCGGAACCCGGCCCGCTTGAGTTCACTCAGGATGTCCTCGAGCAGTGCCATGTAGGTGGTCGCCCGCAGTGAGAGGGTGCCCGGGATATGTTGTCCGCCACCGCTGCCCGGTCGGCTGCGATACCCGAACGGGACGAACTGCCCGACGACCAGGTCGGTCCGGCGGCTGGCTTCCTCCAGCAGCTTCTCGGGGATCAGCCAATCGGTGCAGACAGGCAGGTGGTGGCCGTGCTGCTCGGTCGAGCCGATCGGGATGGCGACGGGGATGTCGGCGCGCGCCGCCTCGGCGATCTCCGGCCAGGTCATCTCCCGGTACAGTCGCGGCTTTTGTTCAGTCATGTCGTAACTCCTTGTTGCTCAGTGAGAGACGCCGATGTTGCCGGCAGGTATACAGGTGGACCGGCCACCGTCGACCACGAGATGCGTGCCCACCGCGTAACTGGCCCGGTCGGACAGCAGGAACACCACAGCTTCGGCGATTTCCTGCGGTTCGCCGAACCGTCCGGCGGCGACGCTGGACGAGATCTCGGCGATCTCGGCCTCGGGATCGGCACTGTCCTCGAATTCGACCATGAGCAGCGGAGTTCGGGTGGTGCCCGGGCACACCGAGTTCACCCGAATGCCCCAGGTCACCAATTCCGCTGCGGCACTGCGGGTCATCGCGACGATGGCACCCTTGGTCGCCGTGTACGCGACGAAACCCGGCTGGCCCATGAGGGCGAGTTCGGAGCCGGTGTTCACGATCGAGCCGCGGCGGCGAGGTTGCATGACGCGCGCAGCTTCGCGCAGGACGTAGAACGATCCGGCCAGGTTGATCGCCACAAGGTCGTCGAAGTCCTTGTCGGTGGTGTCGACAAGCGGTGCGACGCGGGAGATTCCGGCATTGTTGAGCACCGCGTCGATGGGGCCGAGCTCTGCTTCGGTGCGCTCGAATGCCGCCCGCACCGCGGCGGAGTCCCGGACGTCGACGCTGATCGGCAGGGCGCGTCGGCCGTGCTCGCTCACCAGCCGCACGGCCTCGGACAGGTCGTCCTCGGGCCGGGCCAGGACCGCCACGTCGGCACCTTCACGGGCCAGCGTCGCGGCGGCGGCGAGCCCTATTCCCGAGGAGGCGCCGGTGACCAGCGCAGTGCGGTTCGTCATCTCGCCCATGTGCTGCAATCCTTTCAGAGGTTCTCGGTGGCCCGGATCCACTCGATCTGCTTCTCCAGGCCCTTCTCCAGCGGCCACTGCGGTACGTAGCCGAGGTCGCGTTCGGATCGGCTCAGATCGAACTGGACCTGCCGGTCCCAGTCGGGAAGGTAGCCGGGGCCGATGTCGAACTTGGCTTGCGGCAGGAACTTTGCCAGCAGTTCGGCGGTCTCGAACACCGTCATCCGGTCACCGCCGGACACGAAATAGGCCTGTTGGGTGAGGTTTGCGGTGGTGGAGGCGAGCCGGGCCGCCGTGGCGACGTCGTCGACGTAGACGAATTGGAAGCCATGGTCACCGCCGGATTCGAGAGTGAAGGGCTCGCCGCGCAGGCCGGCCCGGATCATGTCGCCGAGCAGGCTGGGCATCCAGAGCCCGGGTCCGTAGACCTCGGTGATGCGCAACGAGACGATTTCCATGTCGTAGAGCGAGTTGTACGCGCTGCCGAGCAACTCGCCTGCCACCTTGGTGACGCCGTAGACGGTGGTGGGGGAGGGTTTCACGTCCTCGGTGACGGGTCCCGGCTCGGTGATGTTGCCGAGCGCGCATTCCGACGAGAAGAATACGATGCGGCGCACACCCGTCATGCGGGCCGCCTCGTAAACCGCAAGCGTGCCATCGGCATTGGCGGCGAACGTGGTGACCGGCAGTTCGATCGACAGGGCCGGATGGCTCTGCCCGGCCGTGTGGATGATGCGGTCGACGCCATAGCTGGTGAGGGTGTCGGTCAGGCGTGGGATGTCGAACAGTTCACCGAGGACCGCGACTACTCCGTCGCGAGGGTCGACGGAGTAGTCGCGGTTGTACATGATGACGCGCTCACCGTCGGCAAGCAGTTGGTCCACCAGATGACGACCGACGAAACCGCGGCCGCCGGTGACGAGTGTGGTCATGAGTGCTCCTCGCTGTTGTGTGGACCAGAATGCCCTGCAGGTCAGTCGACGACAACGGACGAAACGTCATAGGTTCGGACACATATGTGGGTCATACTGTCGTATGACCTTGACCGTCGGCGACGTGCTTGCCCACCCGTCGCTGCGGTCGGCGAATCCGACGGTGCTCAGTGGCCGGGAGAACCTGGACCACACCGTGCGGTGGGTGCACTCCACCGATCTGTACGACATCGCGGATCTGCTGCGCGGTGACGAGGTGCTGCTGACCAACGGCGTCGGTCTCGTCGGTGTCGACGAGGTCGGCCGCAGGCTCTACATCCGGCGGCTGGCCGAGCGTGCAGTGGCCGGATTGTTCTTCGAGGTCGGCAGAACATTCGCGCAGGTGCCGCCGGAAATGGTCGACGAGGCGCAGCCGCTCGGGTTCCCGGTGGTCGAGTTGGCCCCGACTTTGCGCTTCACCGAGGTCGCCGAGGCGGTCAACAGTGAACTCATCGACCGGTCCGTGTCACGGTTGCGCTATGCCGACGAGACGTCACGGGCGTTGTCCGAAGCGCTGGCCCGCGGCGCGACCCTGCACGAACTCATCGACCAGGTTGCGGCCATGCTCGGTACGTCGGCACGGCTCACCGATTACGCGGGACGCGTGATGGTCACCGCCGGCGCCGTCGACGGCACCGACGCGATGCGCGCGGAGGTGCCCGTCATGGTCGACGGCACGGCGTGGGGACGGCTGTCGGTGGACCCGTCGGGTGCGCCCGAATTGCTGTGCGCTGCAGTGCTCGAGCGGGCGCCGACCGTGCTGGGGCTGTGTCTGATGCGAGAGGGGATCGCGGGCACCCTGCGGGCGCAACAGCTGGTGCTCGACCAACTGGTCGCCAATCAGGCGGGCGACCGCGGTGCTCTCGAAACCCGGCTCCGGGCCGCGGGTATCGCGACGTCGGGCCAGCGCTACGCGTGTGTGGCCGTCGACCCGCAGCGCGTCGACTCCGTGGCGCTGGTCGCCGACACCCTGCTGCACCACGTCGGGCCCGGCATCTTCGGGCTGGTCGACGGTCTGTTGTGTGGCGTGCTCACGGTGTCGGCGGCCGAACCGCGCACCGACGTCGCCGCCGCGGTGCAGGCCGCGACGCGCGCCCTTCGGTTGGCGCGAAACCCGTTGTGCATCACTGTAAGTCGCGTAGTCGATGACATCGGAACGTTGCCGCGGGCGATGTCCGAGGCGCGCGAGACCCTGCGGCTCGGGCAGGATCTCGGGGTGACGGGCCCCGCACTCGGGGTGCGGGCGCTCGCGCTGGAACGGCTGCTGGCCGGCCATGGTGACGGTGACGCGTTGCGCGCGTTCGTCGACGACCACATCGGCGCGCTCGAACGCAGTGACGCCGCCAAGGGCGGACAGCTGATGCGGACTTTGGAAGTGCTCATCGAATGTGGAGGAGCCAAGGCCGAGGCGGCCAAACTGTTGCATATCCGCAGGCAGTCGCTGTACTACCGGCTGGATCAGATCGCCCGCCTGCTCGACGTGAATCTCGACCAACCCGGCCAGTTGACGACACTGGCAGTCGCCGTCGCGGCCAGACGGATGCGCAACGTGGTGCGGTAAACCATCCTCGGCGAGCAGACGTCGCGGCACGCGAAACGCGGCGTGTCGTGGACTTTGACGTCTGCTCGGCGGAGAGGTTTGGCAGGACGTTGCCAGACTTTGTGCGCATGCACAAGGCAGGTTTACCGTTTTGTGCGGATCACTTCTCGCGCCCGTGAGTGTGACCCACGCATCATTATTCGCACAGCAGCCATCTGACCTGGAGTGCGACTGGTGAATACCCGAGCAATCGACGAGCAACCTGATGTCCTCATCATTGGCGCAGGTGCGTCCGGCGGGGTTGCGGCCCTGGAGCTGGCCCGCCACGGCCTCAAGGTGGTCTGCCTGGAGCAGGGCGATTGGAACCTGCCCGACGACTTCACCGCGGGCAAGCCGGAGTGGGAACTGACCCGGCTCAAGCAGTGGAATGCCAGCCCCAACGTGCGGCAGAACCCGGCCGACTATCCCATCGACAGCACCGACAGCCCCGTCGAGCCGTTGATGTTCAGCGGTGTCGGCGGCAGCACCATCATGTTCTCCGGCCATTGGGTGCGCCCCATGCCGTCGGACTTCCGGGTCAAGACCCTTGACGGGGTGGCCGAGGACTGGCCATTCACCTATGAGGATCTGCGGCCGTTCCTCGACGAGGTGACCCACCACATCGGAGCGTCCGGCCTCGAAGGCGACCCGGCCTACCCCGACGCGCACACCTTTCCGCTGCCGCCGCTGCCGATCGGCAAGTACGGCCTGATCGCGGCCAAAGGCATGGACAAGCTGGGCTGGCACTGGTGGCCCGCTCCCAACGCCATCGCGTCGCGCAAGTACAAGAACCAAGAAGCCTGCATGCGTTACGGCGCTTGCGAATCCGGCTGCCCCGTCGGCGCCAAGGCCAGCACCGACATCACCCACTGGCGCGACGCGATCAAACTCGGCGTGCAGCTGGTCACCGGAGCCCGGGTCAGCCGGATCACGACCGACGAGCGTGGGCTGGCGACCGGCGCCGAGTACGTCGACCGCGACGGCACGTTGCAGCATCAGGCCGCGCGTGTGACGGTGTTGGCGGCCAACGGAATCGGCACGCCGCGGCTGCTGCTGAACTCGGCGCCGGACGGCCTGGCCAATTCCTCGGGCCTGGTCGGCAAGCGCCTGATGACCCACCCGTACGCCTCGGTCTACGGGGCCTACGACGAGGACATGGAGACCTGGCTCGGCCCGGCCGGTCAGGCCCTGCAGTCCCTGCAGTTCTACGAGACCGATACCGATCGCGGATTCGTGCGCGGCGCGAAGTGGAACCTCATGCCCACGGGTGGCCCACTGGCGCAGACCCTGTGGGAACCCGGCGACGACTGGCGTGACGGCTTCGGCGCCAACTTCCATCCGCGCCTGAAGCGGACCTTCGGCCGCTACACCGAGTGGGGCATCACCACCGAGGACCTGCCCGACGAATCCAACACCGTGACACTGGATCCCGACGTCACCGACTCCGACGGGATCCCCGCGGCTAAGATCCACTACACCATCGGCGAGAACTGTCGGCGGATGCTGGACTTCAACGTCGCGCGTGCCGTCGAAGCCCACGACGCCGCGGGAGCCGTTGAGATACACCCGGTTCCGGTAGTGCGGCACAGTGCCTGGCATCTGCTGGGCACCACCAAGATGGGCACCGACCCGGCCAACTCCGTGGTCGACGAATGGTGCCGCACCCATGATGTCCCGAACCTGTTCATCGTCGACGGCAGCACCATGGTCACCTCGACCGGCATGAACCCGACCGCCACCATCATGGCCGTCGCACTGCGGTCCATGCGGCACCTGGCCGAAACCCGCTCCAGCATCCCCACTCCGTTCTGAGGACCGCCATGCTCACTCCCGAACAGCGTCAGGTGTTCGCCATCCTGGCCGAAACCCTCATCCCGGCAAGCGACACCATGCCGTCGGCCACCACCGCAGAGGTGCCCGGCGACCTGCTCGACCAGGCTCTGGGCTACCGGCCCGATCTCGTCGAGGCGCTCACCGCGGCACTGGATTCCAGCGCGGGCAAGGACCCCGAGGCCGCATTGGACAGCCTGGCCACCGAGCAACCCGAGCAGTTCGAGGCGCTCACCGTGCTGGTCGCGGGGGCCTACTTCCTCAGCCCCGCAGTGAAAGCCGCCATGCCCTATGACGCGGCACCGCGCCCCGCGCGCGACGACATGGACAGCTACGTCGACATGCTGGAGCACGTCGTCGACCGCGGCTTCGTCATCCGCTGATCCGACACCACCCGAAAGAACCCATCATGAGTGAAACCCGCAGTAAATCAGCGGAATCCATCTCCTCCATCGAGGAGAACACCATTCAGCAGGTGCCGCTGGACCAGCGTCACGGCCGTAACCGGGACATGTTCACCATCTGGTTCGGCACCAACATCATGATCCTGGCGATCGTCACGGGTGCGCTGGCGACGACGGTGTTCGGCCAGCCGGCATGGTCTGCGGTATTGGCGATCGTCCTCGGCAACCTGTTCGGAGCGATCTTCATGGCGCTGCACTCGGCTCAGGGCCCGACCCTCGGGGTACCTCAGATGGTGCAGACCAAAGGCCAATTCGGTTCTCTGGGCGCGGTACTCATCGTCGCCGTGGTGGTGTGTATGTACACCGGGTTCTTCATCTCGATCCTGGTGTTCGGCGGTGAGTCACTGGCCTCTGTGCTTCCGTTCCTCGGGGTCAAGGGTGGCATCCTGATCCTGGCGTGCGTCAGTATCGCGGCGACGATCTGGGGCTACACGCTGATCCACGCCTACGCCCGGATCATGACCTGGGCGTCGGGCATCACGCTGGTACTGGCCTTCGTGTGGGCGTTCGGTGTCCACCCGATGCCTGCGGACTTCTTCCACAGCACCGGCGCGTCGGTGGCTGGTTTCCTGGGTACCTTCGCCGCCGCCGCGGTGTGGCAGATCGCCTATGCCCCTTATGTTTCGGACTACTCCCGGTACCTGCCGAAGGCGACCGGCGCCAAGCCGGCCTTCTGGATGAGCTACTGGGGCACAACGATCGGATCGATCCTGCCGATGCTGCTCGGCGCGGGAGTCGGTCTGCTGGCCCTCGACGACGATCCCGCCATCGCGCTGACCAAGGCCACCGCCGGAATCAGCGTACTGGTGGTCGCGGTGTTCAGCGTCGGAGTCGCGGCGACGAACGCGATGAACCTCTACTGCGGAACCCTGTGCACCATCACCATCATCCAGACCTTCGTCCCGAAATTCACCGCACGGGCCCGGGAACGCGCCATCATCGCCGCCTGCATCTGCGCCTTCGCGGTGTTCGTCGCCCTGTCGGCCGGTGACGATTTCGTCGCCAAGTACAACAATCTGCTGATCCTGCTGCTGGGTGCGCTGGTCCCATGGACCGCGGTCAATCTGGTCGACTTCTACCTGGTGCGCCACGGCGACTACGTCGTCGACGACTTCTTCAAAGCCGACGGCGGCCGCTACGGCCGGGTCAACTGGCCTGCGGTGATCTGCTACCTGATCGGCGTCGCCGTACAGCTGCCGTTCATGATCATCGGCACCGCCTACACCGGTCCAATGGCCAAACTCCTTGGCAATACCGATATTTCGTTCATCGTCGGGCTGGTCGTGGTGTCGCCGCTGTACTATTTCACGATGACTTCGCTGGCGCGCAGACAGAAGAACCCCGCCCCCGTCGTCGGTAGCCACGTCGAGTAGATCCGACCGTGAACAGCGCCGAGCCCGACATCCACCAGTTCGAAGAGGTTCTCCAGCCGATTCCGGAAGCTGTTCGCACCAAGCGGGTCTCGGGACAGTTCTGGATCTGGGCCGGTGCCAACATCGCCCCGATCAACTGGGTGCTCGGTGCGCTCGGCATCGAACTGGGCCTCGGTCTGCGGGACACGCTGATCGTCCTGATCGCCGGAAACGTCGTCGGCATGGGGTTGTTCGGCATCTTCGTGGTGATGGGCCAGCAGACCGGGGTCACAGCCATGGTGCTGTCGCGGGCCGCTTTCGGACGCCGCGGTGCCTACGTGCCCGCCGCGATCCAGGCGGCCCTGGCTGTCGGGTGGTGCGCGGTGAACACCTGGATCATCCTCGACCTCGTGATGGCGCTGCTGGGCAAGCTGGGGCTGGTGGACCCCGACGCCGCGAACGTCCTGCCGAAGATCCTGGTGGCCGCGGCCATCATGGGAATCCAGGTGACGATCGCCTGGTTCGGGTACCGGACCATCGCCTCGTTCGAGCGCTGGACCGTGCCACCCACCTTGGCGGTCCTGGTCCTGATGACGCTCGTCGCATGGTTCCACCTCGACATCGACTGGTCCTACGCCGGGCCTGCGGGTCACGTGTTGCAGGGCGGTGAGCGCCTCGTTGCGATGTCGACGGTGATGACCGTGATCGGAATCGGTTGGGGCATAACCTGGTTCACCTACGCCTGTGATTACTCACGATTTGTCAGTACCACGGTTCCCCCGCGCAGGCTGTATCTGGCCAGCGCTCTCGGGCAGATCATCCCGGTGGTCTGGCTCGGTGCCCTCGGCGCCAGCCTGGCGACGACGAACGGATCGGTCGATCCCGGCCGGCTGATCGTCGACAACTACGGGGCGCTGGCCCTGCCGGTGCTGCTGTTGGTGATCCACGGTCCGATAGCGACCAACATTCTCAACATCTACACCTTCTCGGTGGCCGCCCAAGCTCTCGACATCAAAGTGCATCGGCGCAAGCTGAACGTGCTCGTCGGTGTCCTCGCGCTGGCGGCCATCGTCTTCTTCGTCTTCCAGTCCAGCCTGGCCACCGTGCTCGACACCTGGCTGGCGGCGATCGTGGCATGGGTCGCGAGCTGGGCGGGCATCATGCTGGTCCACTACTACGTCGTCGAGAAGGGCCGCGTCGACGCGCAGCGGCTGTTCGACCCGATCGGCTCGCGACGGCTGCCGGATGTGAACTGGGCGACCATGTTCTGCTTCGCGGCAGGCATCGTCGCCACCTGGATGTTCATGTACGGGGCGACAGGGGCCATGCAGGGCTTCGGTTCGCGGGCTCTCGGTGGCCTCGATCTTTCCTGGCTCGCAGGCGGCCTGGTGGCCGCGTCGCTCTACGCGGTGCTCGGGCCGCGGGTGAGCCGGCCGCAGAGTCATACGGCCGTCGTCGACAATCCCGTTCCCTGACGCGATCCAGCGATACGGTTGGCTGGTGAGCATCACGGTGCGCGAGCTGCTGGACATGCCGCACCTGCAGCTGCGACTGCATTCCGGCAAGGCCGGGCTGGACCGCCAGGTGTCCTGGACGCACACGTCGGACCTGCCCGAGCCGTGGCAGTGGGTCAGTGCCGGGGAGCTTCTGATGACCAACGGCATGTCGTTCCCCGCGGGAGCGGCCGAACAGGAGCATCTGCTCGACGAGCTGCAGCGGGTCGGCGCCAGTGGGTTGGCCATCGGTGAGGAGATGTACTGCCCGCGGCTGACCCAGCGCTTCACCCGGGCCAGTGAGCGTCTCGGCCTACCGGTGCTCTGGATCCGCTATCCCATGCCGTTCGTGGCGATTTCGCGCGCCATCGCGGAGGCCACGCTGCTCGAACAGTCGCAACGCCTCATGCGGACGGCCCGGATCTACGACGCGCTGCGGCGCACCACGGCCGGGGACGTGGCGCGGTCCCGCATCGCCGACGCCCTTACCAAGGAGTTGCGGTGTTCGGTGTTCGTCTGCGACCGCGTCACCGGCGACGCCTATCACCCCGACGGCCCGCATCCCGGCGACGAGGTCAAGGAGACCGTGCGCGCGGCATCGCAGGGCACGCTCGCGGCCGGCGCGCGGTCCATCCTGACCCCCAGCGGCGTCGAGGTCCTGGTCGGCGAGGTACCGACGCACGAACACGCGGTGCTGGCCGTCATCCGGGAAGGCGGTGTGGCGCTCGACGGCGTGCTGATCCAGCACGCGGCGACGGTCGTCGCGCTGGAACTGTCCCAGACCCACCTGGCGCTGGAGCACACCCGCCGCGCGGGTGCCGAGCTCACCGCGCAGCTCATCGACGGCCGTATCGATCAGCGAGTCGGGCGCAGGCAACTGCAGTCAGCGGGTTTGGATCCTGCGACGTCGATGTTCGTCTCGGTGACGTGCGCCGACGAGCGGAGGCTGCGGGATCTGCATGTGGCCTTGTGGCGGCGGCGGATTCCGCATGTGACGGCGTTCCGCTCCGGCGTCGCGCATGCGGTGGTTCCGGGTACCGATGCGGCGGTCGACGCCATCGCCGCCTCGCTCGGCCCGACCGCCAGGGTAGGAGCCAGCCGGGTGATGAAAACCGTGGGCCGCTCGGCGGAAGCCGCCCGCGAAGCGACCTGGGCGCTGGGCACTGCGCAGCGGACCGGCGATGCCATCGTGCGATACGGCACCGCGACGTCGTGGGTCGGGATGGGCGGTGTCGAGGACGCCCAGGCCATGGTCGAGCGGTGGCTGGGCCCGCTCATCGAGCACGATGCGCAGCACCGCACCGGTTTGGTCGAGACGTTGGAGGCTTTCCTCGCCAACCAGCGGTCATGGCAGCGCACCGCCGCCGCCATGAACGTGCACCGCCAGACCGTGCTCTACCGCGTGCACAAGGTCGAAGAGCTCACCGGCGCCCGGCTGTCCGACACCGCCGACATAGCGCAGCTGTGGTTGGCATTGCGATCCCGGGATCTGCTGGGGGGTCGTTGACCGCTTGCTACGCAGCCGGTTTCGTCAGGAACCGGCTGTCCAGGAACTGCGCGTAATCGGGCAACGCAGCCGTGGCGTCGATCGACTTCTGGGTCTTGGCCCATTCGCCCAGTTCGGTCAGCTTGGTGGCGAGATCCGGGTTGAGCTGCAGCGTGAAGTCGAATTCTTTGAGCACCGGGCGCAGCAAGCCGGCGTCGAGCTGCGTGGCCTTGGCCACAGCGTCGATCGCGGCGTTGTCTTGTTGGGCCAGTGCGGATCCGGCGTCGGCCAGTGCGGCGAAGAAGCCCGTGATCGCCGGAGACTTGTCGGTGATCGCCTGCTGGGTGGCGAGAAACAGGCTGTGCTGGTGATAGGTGCCGCCATCGAGCTCGACCGCATCGGTGGCCAGCGCTTGGATGGTCTGCGCCTGGTACGGCTGGAAGATCGACACCGCATCGACGTTGCGTTGGGTGGCCGCAGTGACCACGGCCGACGGCGCCACCTGGACCAGCTTGGCGTTGATGTTGTTCTGCGCCAGGGTATTCGAGATGTAGTAGGCGGCGCTGGTGCCCAGCGGCGTGCCGATCGACTTGCCCGCCAAGTCGGCGATGGTGGTGATGCCCGCGCTGCGCCGCGCCACGATGCGTGAACCTTCCCACCGCGATCCGTCGCCGACGATCCGTAGGGTCGGGCTGCGGGTGAGCACGGCTGACGTGGGAACGTCTGCGGCAGTGGTGATGTCGACCTGCCCCGCCGCGGCGGCCTGCAGCGCCTCGACCCCGGAGGAGAAGTTCACCACCTTGACCTTGACGCCGTGCTTGTCGAACAGGCCTGTCGAGGCTGCCACCGGGACCTGGGCCCAGGACGGGTCGACGACGAAGCCGACCGTGAGTTCGTTGGCGTTCGCACTGCCCGAACTGGTGCAGGCGACGACGGACACGGCGAGTGCAGTGGCGGTCAGTACGGCGGTGAGCATCCGCCGGAGAGTGGGTTTCACGTTCGGGCTTCCTCGAGTTGATGGTGCAGGGTTTTGCGGATCCCGCTGTAGCCGGGCTGGTCCGCCAGCGCGTCGGCGGGGCGGGGCCGGCTCAGCGGATTGACGATGTGCTCGGCGATCCTGCCGTCGCGCAGCACACTGACGGTGTCCCCGAGCCGGATGGCCTCGTCGATGTCGTGGGTGACGAAGACGATCGTGCGGTTCAGGCGGGTCCACAGGTCGATCAGCAGGTCCTGCATCCGCAGCCGGGTGAGCGCGTCGAGCGCAGCGAACGGTTCGTCCATCAGCATCACCGACGGTTCGCCTGCGAGCACCCGGGCGATGCTGACCCGCTGCCGCATGCCGCCGGACAGCTCGGTGGGGCGTTGCCGCGCGACCTCCTCGCGCAGGCCGACGAGGTCGAGCAGGATGCGGATCTGTTCCTGGCGTTCGGGTTTGGCGAGATGCCGTGCCGCCAGCGCGAAGTCGATGTTGTCGGCGACCGTCATCCACGGGAACAGCACGTCGCGCTGGAACGCCATGCCGCGGCGCGGATGTGGTTCGGTGACGGGTTCGCCGGTGTCGGTCACGGTGCCCGAGGTCGGGGTGATGAGGCCGGCCAGGCAGTGCAGCAGGGTGGATTTGCCGCTGCCCGATGCGCCGACGAGTACCGCGAACGATCCGTCGGGAACGGTCAGTGAGATGTTCTTCAGCGTCGGTTCGCGCTGCCCCGGGAACTGCACGACGAGGTCGTGGGTCTGGATGGCCATGTCAGCGTTCCTCCTGCGCCCACCGCGTGAACGGGGTGGTGACGGCGTTGACGGCGAGGTCGCACAGCGCGCCGAGGATGCCAAGGACGATCAGGCAGAAGATCAGCCGGTCGGCCTGGGAGAACAGCTGTGCCTGATAGATCCGGTAGCCGATACCCGCTGTGGTGCCGGTCATCTCGGCCACCACGATCAACACGAACGCCATCGCGGCGCCCACCCGCAGACCCGCGGCGATATCCGGTGCGGCCTCGGGCAACACCACCTTGCGCAGCGTCTGCCACCGACCCGCCCCCAGGCAGCGGGCGGCCTTGAGGTAATCGGCCGGTGTGCTCGCGAGCCCGGAATGGCTGTTGATCCACACCGGGACGAACACTCCAAGCGCGATCACCAGGGTCTTGCTGTTCTCGCCCAATCCGAACCAGAGAATGGCCAACGGCACCAGGCCGATCGTCGGGATCGGCGCGAACACGCGCAGCACGGGTTGCAGGAGATGACGGCCCGCCGCGGTGGTCGCCGTGAGCACCGCGACGCCGACGCCGACGGCCGCACCGATCGCGAAACCGACTGCGGCCCTGCGCAAGCTCGCGCTGATGTCATCGAGCAGCAGCCCGTCGGCCCACAGGACGTGGCCCGCGGAGAGGATCTGCGGCACGCTCGGGAAGAGTTGCCGGGGGAACCGGCCCGTCGCGACCACCGCAGACCAGACCGTCGATGCGAGCACCAGGCCGGCGACAGTCCACCCGAGCGTGGAGAACCTGGCCAACACCGAGCGCAGCCGCACCGGTGCCGCGCGTTTCGCCGCGCCTGCCGCCGATGTCCGGACCACCACCCCCGCGGTCATGAGCGCGTACCGGCAAGCGGGGTCCACTCGAACGGTACGGCCTGGGCCCGGTACACCAGGGCGGTCAGGGTCAGTCGATCAACTCCTGGAACCCTGGGCTGCTTGACCTCTGGCTCACCGGCGACACCGTAACCCTCATAGGGGCTGTGGTACTCCCACGCGACGTCGCCGTCGGCCGTCACTTGGAACAGCCGCCCGTGCATGCCTTCGGTGATCAGGGTGTTGCCGTTGGGTAGGCGCTGGGCGTTGCTCACGAAGGAACTGAAGAACGTCCACGACGGGCGGCCCGAATCCTCCGCGGTGTACTGCCAGACTATTTCCTCGGTGACCGGATCGATTTCGAGGACGCGGGACCCGGCGTAGATGCCCAGCGGTGCGGGCGGGTAACCCGCGCCGCCCTGGTTGTCGAACACCAGGATGTTGCCCGCACCGGGCAGGCCCGCGGCGATCATGTGCGGATTGTGTTGTCCGGATGTCTGATCCAGTGGACGCGGCACCTTATGGGCGTTGATCCGCTGGTGCTGAGCCCCGGCCTGCGCGGCGTAGTACGGTCCGAGTCGCCAGGCGACAGCACCGGACGACTTGTCGATGAGCGCGATGATGTTGGCCTTGCGGAAGCTCACCAGGATGTTGTCGGGCTGGAACACGGTGTCGGGCTGTGCGTCGTACCAGCGGTTGGCGCCAAGGGATTTGGCGCTGTTCATCTCCAGATAGCCCCATGGGTCCTCGGGGTCGCGGGCCACCGTCTCGCGCAGCGCGGCCCAACCGGCCGCAGAGAAGCCGAACTCGTCGAGGTGGTCGCCGGCCAGCCAGGTCCACACGATCTCGCCATCGGGCGCCACCTCGTAGAGGCCCTGATCGCCGACGACGTGGTCGCCAAGGCCCGGGACGACGCGCGGTGCCGTGACCAGGATCAGCCGGTTGCCGCTGGGCAGCAGCTCCCAGTCGTGGTTCTGCCGGGCTGCCCCACCCGGTGCCTGCAGGCCCCATTCCCAAACCCGGTTTCCGTTCCAATCCAATTGCCCGACAGTCCCGTTGGCGTAGATCCCGCCGCGGGCGTCGCCGCTGTCGGACAGCTGCACCCCGACGTCGCCGATGCGGCCGCCGTTGAGCGCCGGATCCAGGATGCGTGGCGGCACGCCTGCGTAGGGCCACTCGTGCACGACGGTCCCATCGAGGGCGATGAGGCGGGTCACCGAATCTGCGCCGGTGAACAGCACGTAGCTGTCGTATGCGAGTTCGGGGTCGAAATGTGTGACGCCGGATTGTCGTACGTATGCCATGTCGACTACTCCACCAATGTCGTGTTACGTCCACGGGTCCTCCCCGTAACGGTTCTAATCGATTAGCGTAATGAGCGGAGGTGACGGCGGAACCGTCATAATCGGCGTGAGCGAAAGTCTGGCGAAGCATCGCCGGAGGACGGGGAATCCAAGGGTGAGCGGGAAACGTCCGACCCTGGCCGACGTGGCAAGCCGCGCAGGCACGTCGACAGCGGTGGTGAGCTATGTGCTCAACAACGGGCCGCGTCCGGTGTCAGAATCGTTGCGGGCGAAGGTGATCGACGCCATCGAGGAGCTGGACTACCGCCCCGATCTACGTGCCCGGGCGCTGCGGAGGCCGCGCCGGTGGCGTCAGATCGGTCTGCTCGTCCCCGACCTGGGGCTGCCGCTGTTCGGTGAGTTCGTCGGGCGGATCGAGGTCGAAGCGAGGGCCCGTGACCACCTGACCATGATCGGCAACACGGGCTACGACCCCGAGCGTGAGCTGGAATTCGCCACCGCGTTCGCCGAAGTGGGCGTCGACGGACTGGTCGTGATCGGCGCCGCCAACGCACCCGAAACCGCCAAGCTGTGCCGCCACGAACGCATCCCGGTGGTGTGGCTGCACAACATCCGCGGCGATGTCGCCGCCGACATCGTTGGCGTGGACCATGCGCGGGCGGGTGCACTGGCGGCCCGTCACCTCCTCGACGAACACGCCTGCCGGGACACGGTATTCGTGGGCGGTTTCACCGAATCCGATGTCCGCCATGGCGACCGGGAAACCGTCGAGCAGCGATATCGGGGCGTCGCTTCGGTCGTCGGAGGAACGCTCCGGCACATTCGCACCGATCTCACACCTGCGGGTGCCTACACCGCTGTGAGCGCGTTCCTGCGCACCGAGCAGACACCGCGCGCAATCATCGTCGGCACCTACGGTCAATCGGCTGCCACCATCCGGGCCATCGCCGATGCGGGCCTACCGATCCCGGAGCGGGTCCGCGTCATCGGATTCGACGGCGGCACAAACGACTATGGTCAACCGAGGCTCACGGCGGTGCAGCAACCGGTCGCCGCCTTGGCGCGCCGCGCACTGGGGCAGTTGCTGGGCGAGGGCGGCGTCGGCGCAGAACTCACGTCATCGCTGCGGATCGGGGACACCTGCGGCTGCCCGGCCTCGTGACCCTGGCGCTCAGCCGAACGCCGCGACCGCGGCCTCGGCACACGCCACGTCGTCGGCCGCGCTGGCGCCGCTGACCCCGACACCGCCGACGATCACGCCGCCGGCACGAAGCGGGATGCCGCCGCCGAAGATCACGAACCGTCCGCCGCCGTTGGCCTGCAGTCCGAAAAGCTCACCGCCCGGCGCGGCCAGCACACCCAACTCCGCGGTCGGAGTGCTGTTGGCCACCGCGGTATAGGCCTTATCGACGGCAAGGACGGGGCCGGCGATCTCGGCCCCGTCCATCCGCCCGAACGCCACCAGGTGTCCACCCGAATCGACCACCGCGGCGGATACGGTCACCGCCCGCCGCTGTGCTTCGGCGTGCGCGGCCGCCACCAGGCGCTGCGCTGTGGTCAGGTCGACACAAGGAGACGTCATGCGCGCCAACCTACTGCGGATCAGTGCGCCAGCGTCGACGCGGTCTCGGCCAGGGTCCTGCCCTTGGTTTCCGGGGCAAGCCACTGGGACAGGGCGGCTCCCACCAGCGCGACCCCGGCCGCGACCAGCATGCTGACCGACATCCCCAGGTGAGCGATGGACCAGGGCAGCAGGAACGTGCCCATACCGGCGCCGATCCGGCTGAACGCGGCGGCGAAGCCGGTGCCGATGCCACGGACTTCGGTCGGGAACACTTCGCCGGGGTAGACCTGGGTCAGTGTGGTGTAGCCGGCGTTGAAGAACGAGAACGCCAGGAACATCGTCAGCACGGCGATGGCGGGTGCCCCGGTCCACAACCCGATCACGGCCAGCAGCACGACGCACACCCACTGCGTGGGGACCGACAACACACGCCGGCCGAGCTTGTCGAGCAGCAGCGCCGTGCCGAGAACGCCGAGGCACGCCAGCGCGGACAGGCCGACACCGCTGGCCAGGCCCTCACCCATGCCGTACTGCTTGAGCACCTTGTCGGCGAAGGTCGCGATGGCGAAGTACGGGGTCACGGCACAGAACCAGAAACCGGCGGTGAACAGGGTGGCGCGCCAGTTGTGCTTGTTGAACAGCATGCTGAACGTGCCGCTGACGACGGGCTTCTTATCGCATCCCTCGCTCTCGCGGGTCACGGCGGCGGCTTCCAACACATCCATGTACTTGTTCGCGATGGACAGCGCTTCATCGCGTCTGCCCTTCTGGATCAGCCAGCGTGGCGACTCGGGCAGGCCGAGCCGGGCCAGGAACAACCCCGCGGCGATCACAGTGCTGGAGCCGATGATGATGCGCCAGTTCAGCCCTGCGTCCATCAGTGCGTGCGCCACGATGAACGCGACCATGAAGCCGACGTACCAGGCCACCAGGGCGGCGCCGAGCAGGCGGCCCCGTAGCCGGGCCGGCGAGAACTCGGTCATCAGCGGCATGCCGATGGAGTACTCACCGCCGATCGCGATGCCCATCAGGAAGCGGATGATCAGCAGCTGGATCGCCGAGGTGATGAAGAACTGGCCGAGGGCGACGAAGAACTGCAGGAAGGATGCGAGCACGAACAGGCCCATGTCGATGAGGAACATGGGTTTGCGGCCGTATTTGTCGGTCAGCCAGCCGCCCACGGGGGCGCCGACGAAGATACCGAACAGCGTGCCTGCCGCGATCAGGCCGATCATGAGGTCGTTGACCTGCAGGTCGTCCTGGATCAGGCCGGTGACGGGACCGATGATCCCCAGGATGTAGCCGTCGAGAAACATCCCGCCGACCAGTACTGCGGTGAGCCGGAACAGGAATCGGCGCCTGAACGCCGGGGTGCTTACGGGTAACCCAGCGGCGTCCTTACCCGCTGTGCTCTGTGGCGAAGACATGGCTGTACTCCTCGTGTGGGTGGGCTGTGAGGGTTTGCGGTGGATATTCAGATGGCCAGGCAGAGGCGGTAGGAATCGAGGATCGCGGCGTGGATGTTGCGGCTCGCGACGGCATCGCCGACTCGATACAGGGCGTAGCGACCATCGGGATTCGCTGTCGCAGGCTGCGGCGAGCGGGCCAGCAGTTCGCGGATCCCGATCTGCCCGAGGTTGACCGAACCGGGCAGCAGCGCGTCGTAGAGGTCGTTGTCCGGTTCGGTGCCGTGTTCGACCACGACCGCGTCGACAACGCGCTCGGTGGCGGCCTTGGCGCCCTCGACCTGCAGCCGGGCCAGCAGGCGGCCGTCGTGCTTCTCGATCGACACCAGCCGGTGCAGCACGCCGGTGGTCACCTCGTGGTCGGCGAACAGGGCGAAGTACTGACCTGCCGGCGAGGCCCCGACGTCGACGGCGACGCTGCGCTCGGGGGTCACGTATTCGACGGCGCCTGCCGTGCGGATCAGTGCCTCGACCGCATCCATCGCCTGGTGGCCGCCGAGGTCGTCGTACACCAGCACGTCGCCACCCACCTTGCGGGCACCCGAGATGATGTCCCAGGTGTCGACGGCCAACTCACCGCCGGGGATACCGAGGTCGGGGTTCGGGAGGCCGCCGGTGGCCAGGATGACCACGTCCACGGACTCGGTGAGGGATTCGAGTTCCGACGGGTCCACGTAGTGATTGCGCTTGAGTTCGACGCCGAGCCGCTTGCACTCGTCGTACCGCCAGTCGACGATGCCGATCAGATCGCGCCTGCGCTCGGAGACCGCGGCCAGCGCAACCTGCCCGCCGAAGCGGTCGCCCGCCTCGTACAGGGTCACGGAGTGGCCGCGCTCGGCGAGCACACGTGCCGCCTCCAGTCCGGCGGGTCCGCCGCCGATCACCACACACCGCTTGTGCTGCTCGGCCGGGGCCGGGGTGACGCGCTGCGGCAGTTGGGTTTCCCGTCCGGTGGCCGGGTTGTGGATGCACATCGCCGAACCGTGGGTGTAGATGCCGTCGATGCACACGCTCGCGCCGACACAGGGCCGGATCCGGTCGGCGTGGCCCTCCTGCGTCTTGTTCGGCAGGTCCGGGTCGGCCATCAGCGCGCGGACCATGCCGACCATGTCGAGCAGGCCCTCGCTGATCGCGTACCGGGCCGTGGCCACGTCCGCGATGCGCGACGAGTGCATGACCGGGACCGACAGCTGCTTCTTGATCCAGCCGGCGAACTCCAGGTGCGGATTGGCCGGGGTGAACATCGGGGGGATGACCTTGGCCAGTTCCCAGTCGGTGTCGGCGTTGCCGCGGTTGACGCTGAAGAAGTCGACGCCTGCGTCCTGCATCGCGGCCGCGATCTGCAGCGCGTCGGCAGGGACCATGCCGGAGTTGTCCGGCAGCATCTCGTCGAAGGACATGCGCACGCCGACGATGAAGTCGTCGCCGACCGCTTCGCGCACGGCGTTGATGACCTGCAACGGGAACCGCATCCGGTTCTCCAGCGAGCCGCCGTACTCGTCGGTGCGGTGGTTGTGTCGCGGGGACAGGAAACTGTCGAGCAAGTGGCCGGTGTATGCGGAGATCTCCACGCCGTCCAGGCCGCCGGCCTTGCACCGGGCCGCGGTGTCGGCGAAGTCGCGGGCGATGCGCTCCAGGTCGCGGACATCGGCGACGCGGGAGAACGAGCGGTGCGCAGGCTCGCGGGTGCCCGACGCGGACAGCGCCGGAATCCAGTCGTGCGTGTAGTTGTCGGTGCGGTGGCCCATGTGCGTCAGCTGAGTCATCACCGCGGCGCCCTGCTCGTGCACGTCGTCGGCGAGCGCGCGCAGCAGCGGTTCCGCTTCGTCGCGCCACAGCTGCAGGTTGCCGAAGGGCGGCATCGAATCCGGGCTGACCAGTGCGCTGCCGCCGATCATCGTCAGCGCCACGCCGCCGCGGGCCTTCTCCCGGTGGTACATGCGGTAGCGATCCTTCGGAAGACCGTCCTCGCTGTAAGCCGGTTCGTGCGACGTGCTCACGATCCGGTTGCGAAGCACCAGATTCTTCAGCTTGAACGGCGTGAACAGCGGGTCACTCATGTTTTTCCGAACTCCCTTCGCCGCGGTGCTCGCGGAACCACTGGAGCTACGATGCGTGATGCAAATCACCACCGACTAGTCTGTGTGATGGATCCGATCCGGATTGATTCACAGGAAAGTTACGGTTGCGGCATGGCGGACGATGAGAATGGCCTTCCTCTCGAAGACCGGGCCGAACTCTTGCGTATCACCCGATCCCGCCAGGTTTCCCATGGTCAGGGAGTACGGGCCCGGGTGGTTCTCGACTGCGCGGAAGTAGGGGTCGCCGAGGCGGCGCGGCGCGCGTCGGTGAGCGCCACGTCGGTGAGTCGGTGGTGGCGTACCTACCGGCACGGCGGCGTGGAGGCGCTGCTGGCCGTGACTCCGCCGCAGGGCCGCCCGACGGTGACCGACGACATGCTGCGTGCGGTACTGGGATGCTCGCTCACCGCGCCGCCGGACGGTCGCGACCGGTGGACCACCCGCGCCGTGGCCGAGGCGACGGGGGTCAGCCAGGCGACGGTGAGCCGGATCCGTCGTCAGCACTTCCCGCCCACGACTGGCCTCGATGTCGGCGAGAAGACACTGATCTTGAGCTACGTCGACGTCGGCACCGCAGGCTGTGCGCTCGGCTTCGAACGCGAGGCGGTCGAGTTGACGTCGGCGGAACCGTCAGCGGGCCTGGTCGACGCCGTCGAGACGGTGTTGTGTGCGGCGCTGATGCGTCGTCCGCGCACTGACGGGACCACACCCGACGGTGACGCGTTCGCCCTGCTCCGGCGCGCCGAACGGGAGTGGCTGCCCGAGGCGCCCGTGACTGTGGTGGTGGATCAGCCGCTGGATTCGACTGCCCGGCGCTGGATCACCCGGCATCCGACGGTGACGGTGTTGTCGCGGCCGGGGCACGAGTGGCCGGCCCAGCTGCATCACCTCTCCGCGCGCATCGCGCCCACCCAGCTGCGGGAATTGCGGGCGCTGCAGAGTCGGATCCGCGACGCCACGGCGAGCGCCGAGGAGCCGTGGACGTTCACGTGGAGTCGCGGTCTGTCCCGCGCGACGCCGCCGCCTGAGCCGGTGCCTGCCGCGCCGGCCTCGGTCCAGGACATCTCGGACACTGTGGCCGCCATGTGCTCGGCGATCGCCGACGGCGGGGTGCGTCCCGGCGAGGCGATCTCCGTTCGGCTGATCTCGGGGTTGTCGGGGCTGTCCCGCCCGCGCACCACGGAAGTGCTGAACTACCTGGCCGACCAGGCGATTCTCGACCGCCGGGCGGGCCACCTGTGGCTACCCACTCCCACCCCGCGCGACGTGATCGAGACGTATACGGCGCGTGGTCTGCTGGGCACGGCGCTGGTGCGGACCATGGTCGCGCAACGGATCTCGCCGCCGGCGTACGTGGACACCACGCTGGCCCGGATTTCGGTATGCGCCGAGCACCGGCTCGACGCCGAGACGTACGCCCTGGACATGGATCTGCAGGACCAGTTGGCGCTGGCCGCAGGGATGCCACGGATCAGCTGGATGTTCGTGCAGCTCACCGCCCAGGTGCGGCTGTTCATCGCGATCCTTGGACTGGACTACCGCTATCCGACCGCGGAGATCATCGCCGACGACCAGCGGATCATCGACGAGATCCGCAGCCAGGACCCGGCGCGGGCCGTGGATGCCTGGCGGACCAAAGTGGACAACTGCGTGCGGTACATGCTCCGCCAGCTCAAGGCCGAGGATCGCCGCGCCTGATCCGCGGGCGTCTACCTCAAACGCGTTCGGCGATCACGAGCACCCGCGAAGAATGTGCCCGGCAGGGCAAAGGGTGTGCCCCTCAGACCGCCCTGTCCGAAGGGTTTGCGCGGGTACGCTGTGGCTGCCAACCAAGGGCAAATGCCCTCTCCGTCGAGGCGATCGACGGCTCCCGCTGTCGGATCGCTGCGAGGTCTAAGGAGCGCCAATCGTGGGATTCATTCAGGCTTTCGCAGGCGCGTTCGGCGGGACACTCGCTGACCAGTGGAAAGACTTCGTTGTTCCGCCGCAGGTCGCCCCGACTGCGGCCATCTTCCCCGGCGTTCCGGTCGGACAGAACGCCGGCCGCGGCTCCAATACCCGTGGGTCGCAGAACATCATCAGCAACGGGTCGAAGATCGTCGTGCCCGAGGGCACGGGCCTGTTGACGTTCCAGGACGGCAAGATCACGGGCTTCATCGCCCAGCCGGGTGGCTACGAGTGGCGGTCCGACGACATCAACTCGCAGTCGGTCTTCGCCGGCAACGGCATCGTGAGCCCGCTCGTCACGCAATCGTTCGAGCGCTTCAAATTCGGCGGCCAGCCCGGCAGCCAGCAGCTCGTGTTCTACGTGAACCTGCGTGAGCTGCCCAACAACCGCTTCGGCACGCAGTCGGAGATCTATTGGGACGACGCGTATCTCGGCGCTCAGGTGGGTGCCATCACCCGCGGTACGTACACCATGCGCATCATCGACCCGGTGCTGTTCGCCACCCAGTTCGTGCCGCTGACGTACCTGCAGGCCGGCGGGCAGGTTTTCGATTTCACCGATTACGACAACGACGCGGCCACCCAACTCTTCAACGAGGTGGTGTCGTCGCTCGCGCCGGCGTTCTCGCACTATACGAACGACCCGAGCAAGGGCAACCGGATGGCCCGCATCCAGGGCGACTCGATCGGTTTCGCCCAGTCGCTCTCGGCCGCCGTCGACAGTGCCTACCGGTGGACCAGCGGGCGCGGCATCACGATCATCAACGTCGCGATCGCCTCGATCGAGTACGACGAGGACACCCGCCGGCTGCTGTCGGACGTCAAGAAGGCCGATGCCTTGAGCGGTTCTCGCGGCAACTCTTTCCTGCAGCAGTCGGTCGCGCGCGGCATGCAGGCCGCAGGCGAAAACGGTGGCGGCGCGGCCGGAATCGCGATGATGGGCATGGGGATGAACGCCGCGGGCGGCGCGATGGGCGGCCTGCAACAGCCGACCGGGCCTGCGCCGTATCAGCAGGTGCCCCCGCCGCAGCAGGGCCAGCAGTATCCGCAACAGGGGTATCAGCAGCAGGGCCAGCAGTATCCGCAGCAGGGCTACCAGCAGCAGGGGTATCAACAGCAGTACCCGCAGCAGGGGTACCAACAGCAGGGGCCCCCTCCGCAGAACCCACCGCAGCAGGCACCGGCCGGTGACGATCCGGTGGCGAAACTCGCCCAGTACAAGAGCATGCTCGATCAGGGCCTCATCACGCAGGCCGACTACGACGCCGCCAAGGCCAAAGCGCTCGGGCTGTAGCCATGTCCGGCCCTCACAACCGGGGTGACCGGGCCGGCGGATATCCGCCGGACAACGGCCAGCCCCCGCCGCCGCAAAATCAGTGGCCGCAGCAGGCTCCGCCGGCCCAGCCATACGGATACGCGCAGCCGGGCGGGGTGATCCCGCGCGACCGGGCCGCCGAGGTGACGCCGCCCGGCGAATTCGCCAATGCCACCTGGGACGACGTGAACCGGGCGCGCGAGGCCGAGCGCAACGCGGGCTACGGCCCCGGCGAAGCACCTGTGGTCACCTACGACCAGCACAACGGGCCGCAGGTCATCCAGACGTCGACGGACCGAGCGGACGGACTCAACAAGTGCCCGCGCTGCGGGGCCACCGACATCGGCTTCGACATCAAGGGCAGTCAATTGGTGTGCCGATTCTGCCGATTCGCGTGGAGCGAGAAGAACGCCGCAGACCTGTTCAATCTCAACTCACCGATCAGGGAACTGCGTGGCCGCCAGGTCGGCTCAGCGGCAGGCAACATCGTGCCTGGGGTCGACCAGGTTGTGAGCTTCAAATGCAGTGCGTGCGGCGCCGAGGTGTCGATCGACACGGCCCATGCCGTGCAGGCGCGCTGTCACTGGTGCCGCAACAAACTCTCGGTCAACGAGCAGATCCAGAACGGCGCGGTACCCGACGTGGTGCTGCCGTTCTCGCTGCCCAAAGCCGAGGCCGTCGCTCGTATCTCCGAATTCGTCTCGGCGCGAAAGTTTTTCGCCAACCGGCGGTTCACCGCGGAGTTCGCGCCCGACAACGTCATGGGCGTCTATCTGCCCTACCTGATCATCGACTTCAACAGCTCGGTCGAGTTCGTGGGCTTCGGCGAGCACACCACCCGCAGCTACTCCGTGCGGATCGATGACGACAGGTCCGAGACCCGTTACGACTTCGACGCGTATCGCGTGGCCCGCAAGTTCGACCTCTATGTCGACGACCTCACGATCGAATCGGCCGCCGACAAGCGCGACTTCCACACCGATCGCAACACCAACAACATCATCAACTCGATCATGCCGTTCGACACCAAGAACGCCGTGCGCTACGACCCCAACTATCTATCCGGATTCACCTCGCAGCGGCGGGATCTCGATGTCGACGCCATGTTCGAACCCGCGCGCCTGCAGGCCCAGGACATCGGCCGGTACCGCGCGGCCGAGACCTTGGACTTCTACGACCGCGGCGTGCGGTGGGACCAGCAGCGCATCGATGTCCACGGTGAGCGGTGGGTGTCGGCATATCTGCCGGTGTGGCTCTACAGCTACTACGAGCGCAAGAGCAGCGGGAAAGAGCTGCTGCACTACATCGCGGTGAACGGACGCACCGGCGAGACGATGGGCTCGGTGCCCATCAACACCACGCGGCTGTGGGTCGCCTCCGGTGTGGCCGAATTGTTCGGGCTGGCAGGGACGTTCCTCTCGGCGCTGGTGTTCTGGAGGTAGGGGGCACAGGTGGACATCTCAATGTTGTCGATGGCTGTCGACATCGTCGCGTCCAGCCATCACCACTCGTCGTCGTCCTCATCCTCGGGTGGCAGCGAGTGGATTCCCTTCCTCTTCCTCCTCACCGGGCCTGCGTTCTTCATGTACCAGTACTCGCGCTACCGGAACAAGAACAAGCGACACCACCACGAGCGGGAGACCCTCTCGGAGATCGCCAACATGCAGGCGATGGACCAGTTCGCGCAGAGCGTGACCAACTCGCGCGATTCCCGCATGTCAGGTGCCAACGAGCGGGAAGTGCTCGGGTAGCTGCCAAGCGGGTGCCGCCGAACCTCTGAGCAGGCAGTTCGGCATTTTCCGGAAAAAATCGCGGGTTGGGGAACAAATCCGGGAAAACCCCCGTTGACCACATCGACAACAAGTTGAGTGAGTCAGGCTCAAGTTTGGGTTGACAACCGATAGTCGACCAGAGCAAGCTTGAGCGCAGTCCGCTCAGACCCCTATATGTCTACAGGAGGCAACACTATGGCTCGTGCGGTCGGTATCGACCTCGGGACCACCAACTCCGTCGTCGCGGTTCTGGAAGGTGGCGACCCCGTCGTCGTCGCCAACTCCGAAGGCTCCCGCACCACCCCGTCTGTCGTCGCGTTCGCGCGCAACGGCGAGGTGCTGGTCGGTCAGCCCGCCAAGAACCAGGCAGTGACCAACGTCGACCGGACCATCCGTTCGGTCAAGCGCCACATGGGCAGCGACTGGTCCGTGGAGATCGACGGCAAGCACTACACCGCGCAGGAGATCAGCGCGCGTGTGCTGATGAAACTCAAGCGGGACGCCGAGGCCTACCTCGGTGAGGACATCACCGACGCGGTGATCACCGTGCCCGCGTACTTCAACGACGCCCAGCGTCAGGCCACCAAGGAAGCCGGCCAGATCGCCGGCCTCAACGTGCTGCGCATCGTCAACGAGCCGACCGCGGCCGCCCTGGCCTACGGCCTGGACAAGGGCGAGAAGGAACAGACCATCCTGGTCTTCGACCTCGGTGGCGGCACCTTCGACGTCTCGCTGCTGGAAATCGGCGACGGCGTCGTCGAGGTCCGCGCCACCTCCGGTGACAACCACCTCGGTGGCGACGACTGGGACGACCGCATCGTGGAGTGGCTGGTCGACAAGTTCAAGGCCACCTCGGGCATCGACCTGACCAAGGACAAGATGGCCATGCAGCGGCTGCGTGAGGCAGCCGAGAAGGCCAAGATCGAGCTCTCGAGCTCGCAGAGCACCTCGATCAACCTGCCCTACATCACCGTGGACTCGGACAAGAACCCGCTGTTCCTCGACGAGCAGCTGACCCGCGCCGAGTTCCAGCGCATCACCCAGGATCTGCTGGACCGCACGCGCAAGCCGTTCCAGCAGGTGATCAAGGATGCCGGCATCGCCGTGGGCGACATCGACCACGTCGTGCTGGTGGGTGGTTCCACCCGTATGCCCGCGGTCACCGACCTGGTCAAGGAGATGACCGGCGGCAAGGAGCCCAACAAGGGCGTGAACCCGGACGAGGTCGTCGCCGTTGGCGCCGCGCTGCAGGCCGGCGTGCTCAAGGGCGAGGTGAAAGACGTTCTGCTGCTTGACGTCACCCCGCTGTCCCTCGGTATCGAGACCAAGGGTGGCGTGATGACCAAGCTCATCGAGCGCAACACCACCATCCCCACCAAGCGGTCGGAGACCTTCACCACCGCCGACGACAACCAGCCGTCGGTGCAGATTCAGGTGTTCCAGGGTGAGCGCGAAATCGCTTCGCACAACAAGCTGCTCGGCTCCTTCGAGCTGACCGGTATCCCGCCGGCTCCGCGTGGTGTGCCGCAGATCGAGGTCACCTTCGACATCGACGCCAACGGCATCGTGCACGTGACCGCCAAGGACAAGGGCACCGGCAAGGAAAACACGATCAAGATCCAGGAAGGCTCTGGCCTGTCCAAGGAAGAGATCGACCGGATGATCAAGGACGCCGAGGCGCACGCCGAGGAAGACCGCAAGCGTCGCGAAGAGGCCGACGTCCGCAACCAGGCCGAGTCGCTGGTGTACCAGACTGAGAAGTTCGTCAAGGAGCAGCGTGAAGCCGAGGGCGGTTCGAAGGTTCCCGAGGAGACGCTGAGCAAGGTCGACGCCGCCATCGCCGACGCCAAGAAGGCGCTGGAAGGCACCGACATCTCCGCGATCAAGTCCGCGATGGAGAAGCTGGGCGAGGAGAGCCAGGGCCTGGGTCAGGCCATCTACGAGGCCACTCAGGCCGAGCAGTCTGCCGGCGGCAGCGCCGCGGGCTCGAGCAATTCCGATGACGACGTGGTTGACGCCGAGGTCGTCGACGATGACAGGGAGACCAAGTGAGTGAGAACGATTCGCACGAGCCGGTGACCATTACCGACAAACGGCGCATCGATCCCAACACTGGTGAGGTTCGTGAGGCGGCGCCGACCCCGGCAGGGGCGGCGCCGGCCGCGGCCGCAGCACCGGAGTCGGCAGGCGATAGCGACGAGGTCGCCGAGCTCAAAGGCATGCTGCAGCGCGTCAAGGCGGAGTACGACAACTACCGCAAGCGCGCGCTGCGGGATCAGCAGCTCATCGCTGAGCGGAGCAAGGCCGGGGTCGTCACCCAGTTGCTGGGTGTGCTCGACGACCTGGAACGGGCCCGCAGCCACGGCGACCTGGAATCCGGTCCGCTGAAGTCCGTCGCCGACAAGCTCGTCGGCGCCCTTGAAGGGCTTGGGCTTTCCGCGTTCGGCCAGGAGGGTGACGAGTTCGATCCGTCACTGCACGAGGCCGTGCAGCACGAGGGCGAAGGCACGCATCCGGTGGTCGGAACGGTGATGCGCCGCGGCTACAAGGTCGGTGACCAGGTGGTGCGGCACGCCATGGTCGGTGTCGTCGACACCGTGCCCGACGCCGCGTCGGGGGCCGGCGCTGCCGATAACCCGGACGCCGCCGGTCCGCAGGCCGCAGAATCAGACAAATAAGACCAACTAGAGAGACGAGGTAAGGAGGTGGCGCAGTATGGCCCAGCGCGAATGGGTCGAGAAGGACTTCTATAAGGAGCTTGGCGTCTCCTCTGACGCCAGCGCCGACGAGATCAAGAAGGCCTACCGGAAACTGGCCTCCGAACTGCATCCCGACCGGAATCCCGATGCGGGAGCCGCGGAGCGGTTCAAGGCGGTATCCGAGGCCAACAGCGTCCTGTCGGACCCCGCGAAGCGCAAGGAGTATGACGAAACCCGGCGGCTGTTCGCCGGGGGCGGCTTCGGTCGCCGGTTCAACGACGGCGGCGGTGGCGGCTTCAGCGGCGGATTCGGTTCCGACGGAGGCGAATTCAATCTCGGCGACCTGTTCGATGCGGCCGGTCAGAGCGGCGGCGCGAACATCGGTGACCTCTTCGGCGGCCTGTTCGGGCGCGGTGCGCAACCGCGTCCGAGCCGGCCCCGGCGGGGTAACGACCTGGAGACCGAGACCGAACTGTCGTTCCTGGAGGCCACCAAAGGCGTGGCCATGCCACTGCGGCTGACCAGCCCGGCGCCGTGCACCAACTGCCACGGCAGCGGTGCGCGGCCGGGCACGAGCCCGAAGGTGTGCCCGAACTGCAACGGTTCTGGTGTGGTCAACCGCAACCAGGGGGCGTTCGGCTTCTCTGAGCCGTGCACCGAATGCCGGGGCAGTGGCTCGATCATCGAGCACCCGTGTGACGAGTGCAAGGGCACCGGCGTCACCACCCGCACCCGCACCATCAACGTCCGGATCCCTCCCGGCGTTGAGGACGGGCAGCGGATCCGGCTCGCCGGGCAGGGTGAAGCCGGGTTACGGGGTGCACCATCCGGTGACCTCTATGTCACCGTGCATGTGCGCCCGGACAAGGTGTTCGGCCGTGACGGCGACGACCTGACCGTCGCGGTCCCGGTGAGTTTCCACGAATTGGCGCTCGGCACAACACTTTCGGTGCCGACGCTGGACGGCAAGGTCGGCGTTCGGGTGCCCAAGGGCACATCCGACGGCCGGATCCTGCGGGTTCGTGGACGCGGAGTGCCCAAGCGCTCCGGTGGTCATGGCGACCTGCTGGTCACCGTCAAGGTGGCGGTACCGCCGCACCTCGAAGGTGAGGCGGCCGAGGCGCTGGAGGCATACGCGAAAGCCGAGCGGGCCAGCGGATTTGATCCGCGGGCCGGATGGGCGGGGAACGTATGAGTAAGCGTAAAGAGGAAGCACGCACGTTTCTGATCTCTGTGGCAGCCGAGCTGGCCGGTATGCATGCGCAGACCCTGCGTACGTACGACCGGCTCGGCCTGGTCACCCCGCAACGCAGTTCCGGTGGGGGACGCCGGTATTCGGAGCGTGACGTCGATCTGCTGCGCGAGGTGCAGCGCCTGTCGCAGGACGAAGGCGTCAACCTCGCGGGCATCAAGCGCATCATCGAACTGACCAATCAGGTCGACGCCCTGCGCGCCCGGGTCTCCGAGCTGACCCAGCAGGTAGAACAGCTCAGTGCAAGCTCCCGCCACGACGTCGGGATGACCTCGAAGGCCGTGGTGGTCTGGCAGCCCCGACGGGGCGCCCGCTAGCTGTCGTCAGGGCGCAGCGCTACGGCCTTCGCTCCTTTGCGGGCCGCCAGCCCCACCGCCATCCGATAGGCCAGGGTCGATGGTGGCATGGCGAAGCCCGCGCCGCTGTGTGGGTAATAATTTGCAGTGCAAGGTGATTCGCCCTCAAGCCAGCCAGTGTACAGTCGCTGCCGGTCCCCGTGCCTGCCCCGGCCGTGATGGGTGAACTGGTGGGCGGTGAGTCCGGCCCTGCGTTCTCCGGCGGGGAGTAGCGGTGCCGCAGTACTGAGCCGCAGACCGTGGTCGCCTTCATCGACGGATACCGGCACCACGACCGGATAGCCGTCGGCACCGACCCACCCGAGTAGTACATGGGGCAGTCGCCGCGAAATCCGGGCTGCGCGAGCGCAGTTGGTGCGTGCGGCGGTACCGTGGGACGGGGGTGACTGCGACGCTGGGGCTTCCGGCAACGGTTCACCGTACACCTCTGGCGCACCGGCCGCGTCGAGCCCGGGCCAGACGATGAGGCGCCGTACGGCGATCGCGATGGGCACACGGACGTAGTAGTCGCGCAACCACCATCCCCACAGTCCGCGGGCGGGTGCGCCATCCTTATCGTCCCATCGGGCGCCGATGGTCGCTGGAAAGTCCAGGACCGGTGCGGAGACCGTGGCGTCGCCGTGCACCAGCACGTATTGCGAGCCGCTGGCCGAGCTGTGATGGCGACTGTGGAATGCGACCGCTACGTGCGGGTTTCGCCGCATCCGCTCGGTCTTCTTCGCGGCACCCAGAGAGCTGTTGACCGCGATGACGCCAGCCTGCGCACGATGGACAGCGAAGTTGGTCATCGGCGAGATCACCACGCCCCGTGCGGGTGTCACAGTCGCAACACCGATGACCTGATCGCCGTCGAGTACTTCGTCGATCGCAGCTGGCCACTGGACCACCATGTATCACTCCAATAGACAAGACAGTGTGTCTCGACAAATCATTGTCGAGACACACTGTCTTGTCAAAGGGTAGATTCGACCCGTGACCGATCCACGTTCAAGGACGCACACCGGTAGGAAGCGGAACGAGGGCGCGCGGAGAGCCATCCTCGACGCGGCCATCGCCGCACTCGAGGAGTCGGGGGAGATCACGGTGCAGGGTACGGCGGCCGCCGCGGGTGTCGGCCGTCAGACGATCTACCGGTGGTGGAACGGCAAAGGCCCGCTGATCGCCGAGGCGCTTGCCGAGCGTGCCGCTACGAAGGTGGCCGTACCGGACACCGGAAGCTTCCGCGATGATCTCGTCGGGCTGCTGGTCGCATCTTTCGCCGACGCAACTGACAATCAGCGAATCCTGCGTCAGTTCATGGCAATTGCCCAACAGGATCCGGATATCGCGAAAATCGCGCCGGACTATGCCGTCATGCGCCAGGAACCGCTGCGCGATCTGTTCGAACGCGGCCGTGACCGCGGCGACATCCGCGGCGACGCAGATATCGGCGTGCTGATCGATCTCGCCTACGGCTTTCTGTGGTACCGATTGCTGCTCGGTCATGCAGCGCTCGACACCTACGCCGCGCAGCAGCTGGCTGACACGCTGCTGGGCGGAAGCGGTCCGGCTAGCTGACCTTGATCGAGAACGTACTGGTCTCCGGCTGTCCCGGAACCGCCATCGGATAGTTGCCGCGGCGCAGAGAGTCGGTCGGTGCGGCCATCGGCTCGATCCCGATCACATCGTCGTTACCCGGCGCGAACAATTGCGCGGCCGGGTAGCCGCGGTCGAACGTCACCTCGACGCGACGGCCGCCGCC
Source organism: Mycobacterium sp. 852013-50091_SCH5140682 (assembly GCF_001665685.1). Lineage (GTDB taxonomy): Bacteria > Actinomycetota > Actinomycetes > Mycobacteriales > Mycobacteriaceae > Mycobacterium. The sequence continues at coordinate 144,444 of NZ_LZTB01000028.1, read as the reverse complement.
CGAGATGGCGAATACCGAACCCTCGCGAACCTGGTCGAAGCCGTGGTCCAGTTCGGTGGTCTTGAGCTGCTCGGTGCCGCCCGGCCATTCCTCGGTTTCTCCGGTCGGGATGCCCCAGTTGTCCACCGGCAGATGACGCATCGTCGGCGTCTGCAGCTGCCATTCCTCCCGTGGCACATCGGGAATCTTGAGATACGGGTGGTAGCCGTAACACAACGGCACCGACGCCGCCGTCGACGGCATCACCGTGGTCGCCACGGTCAGCGTGCGGTCCGCGAGCGTCACTGTCATGGTCAGGATGTGGGGGAACGGGAAGGTCGTCAGCAGTCGCGGCTTGCCACCCCAGTCGAGGATCGCGACGAGTTTGTTGTCGGTCTGTTCGATCACCAGCCAGCCGGGGTTGGCGGCGAGCACACCGTGGATAGGTACGCCGTGCTGGTCACTGCGCACCCCGGCCACCCCCGGCGTCAGCGTCACGACCGCGCCGTTTATGGCATATTTACTGGCGCTCAACCGGTTTGCCCACGGGTAGAGGATCGGGATACCCATCGTCTTACCGGTGGTGATGTAGGCCTCCAGGCCGCGGCGTTGGCCCAGGAACTCCGCACCGTCCTCGGCCAGCGACGTGCACACCATCCCGGCGACCGGTACGTACGTCGCGGTCAGCGATGACGACGGATCGCGCAGGATGACAGGTTGATAGTCGGCCATGGCGCCAGTCTGTCATGCGTCGGTTGCGGTCACACCAATACGGTCAGTCTGTGAGTGGGTCGTGCTGGATGTGTTCAGGCGGTGCACCTCTGGCGATCAGAGCGGCTTTCGTCGCCTCCACCATGCCAGGACTGCCGCAGATCAGGATCTGGCGGTCGCCCCAGTTGCCGTAACGGGTCACCACGTCGGGAAGCCGACCGGTCTGGCGGACATGCAGGCCGCGTGGCGGCTGAGGGTCGGGATAGTCGGTGGCCCACGGCGGATCGGTGCTGTACTCGGAGACCGGGGTCACCGACAACCACGGGTTCGACGACGCGATCTGCCACAACGTCTTCAGGTCGTAGAGGTCGCACGGGAACCGCCCGCCGAAGAACAGGTGCACCCGCGGATTCACCCCGTGCCGGGTCATGTCCATGATCAGCGTGCGCAGCGGTGCCAGGCCCGTGCTGCCCGCGACCATCAGCACGTCCTCGCCGGCTCGGTCGACCTGCATGGCGCCGTGCGGGCTGGATATCCGCCACCGGTCGCCGACGCGGGTCTCGGCGACGATCGCGGTGCTGACCATGCCGCCGGTGACCGAGCGGACGTGGAATTCGACGGCGCCCGAGCGGTCTGCCGGGATGGCCGGACTGAGGTAGCGCCACCGCCGCGGCCATTGCGGCACTTGCACCGTCACGTACTGGCCGGGGTGATAGAACAGCGGCTGGTCGAGTTGCAACCGGATCACCGAGACGTCGCGGGTGACGCGCAGGTGCTCGATGACGGTGCCGTCGCAATAGGCCGGGGTCTGTTCGGCGTCGGCGGCTCCGCGCATCACCCCGACGAACAACCCGACCGCCTCCTGCGCGGCGTCGGCGATCCGGTCGGTGAACCCGGCACCGAGATGCGCGCGCATGGTGGCCAATAAGGCTTCCCGCATGGAGTCGTAATGCTGTTGCGTCACACCGTATTTGCGATGGTCGCGGCCCAGCTGGGCCAGGAACGCCACCGGCTCTTCCGCGCGTTGGTCGATCAGTTCGCCGAAGAGCCACGTCATCGCACGCGCGAACACCGTGCGTTGCTGGGTCATGTCGGGGGGAAACAGGTCGCGTACGGTCAGGTCGGTGGCGAACCAGTGGGTGTAGAAGTCGCGGATCAGCGCGTCGGACCCGTGTTCGGGGTCGACCGCATCGCGGAGTATCTGCAGCGCGTCACGGTCATCGAGGCCCACGCGGTCGCATTCTAACCGTGCCGCCGCACCGCGGCGGTGACCACCAGGGCCGCACCCGCGAGCGCCCAGCAACTCAGCACCAGGATCGCGGTGGTCGCACCTGCGCCATCGAAGAACGCCGTGGACCGCAACAGTGTGGCGTTGGCGCCCTGCGGGAGCAGTTGCCCCGCGAATCCCCATCCGCTGGGCAGCATCTCGGGCGCCGAGGTGAGACCGGACAGCGGGTTGCCGACCAGAAGTGCCAGCGCTGCGCCGACTGCCAACCCGACCTTGCCGAACAGTGAGCCCATCCCCAGCATGAAGAGCCCGGCCGCGCCGATGCCGAGGCTCAGGCCTGCGGCCACGCCCCATAGGTTGACCTCGATCGAGCCGAAGACGTAGTACAGCAGCGCGGCGATGGTGACGCCCGCCATCCCGGAGAACACGACGGTGGCGACGAGCCGGGTCCACACCTCACGCTTGAGTGCGAGCACCAGGGCGATGGCGGGCAGCATGCCGGCCAGGGTGATGGGAAGGGCGGATGCGGCCAGGCCTGCGCCGCGGGGATCCTTGGCCGGTGGCGGGGCCACATCCTCGGTGCGCAGCGCGACACCCGAGTGCTGCGCAATGCCGGTGCCGACCTGGGTGAGCAACTGCGCGACCGCGGGGCTGGCTCCGGTGGCGATCAGCATCAGCGGGCCTTGCGAACCGAAAGCGATGCCGCCGTACACATTTCGATTGCGGATGGCGTCGCGCAGTTCGGCTTCGCCCGGGTAGTAGGTGACGGCGAATGCGTCGGGCGCCTGCTGTTGGAGGCGCTCGGCGACCTGGCTGCTCGCCGCCTGTCCTCCGGCGGCGCCGATGGGAACGTTGTGAGGTTTGGACCGTGCCGCGGGCAGCGCGAAGGCGACGGCGACGAGTGCGATCGCGGCGGTCAACAGGGCGATGATGCCGGTGGCGCGCAGCGCGGCGGGCGGACGGTGCTCGGGGGCGGCGTGGTGTGCGGGGGCCGGGAACGCGGTTGTTGTCATGGGACCAACCTTTTCATCCAGTGTTGAATTAATGCGCTGCACAGAGCGTAACGCCGGCCCGGCGATATTTCAACAACCATTGAAATGATAGTGTTCGCGCATGGCTTCACCTGCGCAAACCAGACGCCGCGGCCGCAGGCAGGGCGATCCGGTCTCTCGGGATGCGGTGCTGGCGGCCGCGAAAGTCCGGTTCGCCGCCGACGGTTATGAGAAGACGACGCTGCGAGCCATCGCCCGCGATGCCCACGTCGATCCGTCGATGGTGCTCTACCTGTTCGGCTCCAAGGCCGACCTGTTCCGCGAATCCCTGCAACTGATCATCGACCCGGCCAATCTGGTGGCGGCCCTGGAAGGGCCCGGCGATGACGTCGGCACCCGGATGGTGCGCGCTTACCTCGGCATCTGGACCGCACCGGATACCGCCGCGAGCATGCGGGTGATGCTGCAGTCCGCGACGTCGAACACCGATGCGCACGAAGCGTTTCGGGGCTTCATGCAGAACTACGTGCTGACCGCGGTTTCGGGTGTGCTGGGCGGCGGCGAACAGGCGCGGTTACGGGCCATGCTGGCAGCGTCGAGCCTCGTGGGTGTCGCGTTGCTGCGGTTCGTGATGGAGATCCCGCCGCTGGCGACGTTGTCCGACGACGAGGTGGTGCGGTTGGTGGCGCCGACGGTGACGCGCTATCTCACCGCCGACGCCGACGAACTGGGACTGCCCGGGGCGAGCTGACCTCACTCCCGCCGATACTGCGCGACGAAGTCGGCCTCGGCCTCCTTGGCCTGCTCGATGGTCGGCAGGTGCATACCGAACTCCACGAAGTTGCGCGCTGACGAATGATCCATGCCTTGCTTGACCAGGGTGCTGTACACGAAGTAGTTCAGCCCCGCCTGCGCCTTCTTTATGGCAACGGCAGCAGTCCGCTGGATTTCGTTGCCGAGCTCGGACTCGGTCATCTTGCTCGCCTGCGGGGAGAGCTGGATCTGTTGCAGCTGACCACTGATCGCGGCGGTGACGCTGACGGTGCCCGGGGGATTGGTGACGACAAACAGCGGAAACAGCGTTTCCTGTTCCTCGTCGCCGGCGTGCTGATCGGGGTCGTGGAACGCGGCGAGGTCGCCGTCGGTGTCATGCTCGGCGGCCGGTGCGTCGACGTACAGGACGTCGAAATCGTCGTCGTCCTGCGCGCTCTCGTCGCTCTGTGTGCCGGGGTCGTGCGATTCGAAACCGTCGAACGAGTCCAGGCCTGAATCGTCGTCGTCCACCGAGTCGGATGCGGAGAAGTCGAACGCACCCAACCCGTCGTCGTGCGAGCCGCCCCACTCGTCGGCGTCGTCGTCGAACCGGTCGTGGTCAGCCATTGTTCAACCCCCTGAAGGCGCGGATGGGACACTGCGGCGCGAGGCGTCGCGCCATCAGGTGTACATCGTGGTGTCGAGCTCGGAGGCCTGCGTGGAGTCGGTCTGGTCGTACTGCGAAGCGGCCGTGTCGAGCATCTCCGACAGAGTCGACGAGACCTTCGCCGCGGCAGTGCATGCGGCCCCGCGCGCGCCGTCGGCTGCCATCACCGCCATGTTCGTGGCGGAGCAGACAACGCCGTGCGAGCTCCACATGTTCATCGCCGTACCCTGCGTCGCGGAGGCGGCTTCGGTGATGGCGCTCGCGGCTTCGCTTTGCTGGCTTGCCAATTCGCGCAGATGAGCCGTGGTGACGTTCACATTTCCCATGGGGATCTCCCTGTAGTCGGAGTTCGGTTAGACCTGCTGGGTCGGCGGCCGGGAGACGACAGGTGCGGCGTTGGGGTGATCCGGATCCAGCGTCACGTTGAGCGGCCCGTGCACCTGCTCGCGGTCCATGTCGAACTCGAAGTGGATCGGGGCCCGCCCGCCGGGAGCACCCGGCCCGGCCTGAGCGCCGGCCGGTTGAGCGTCCTCGGGCGTGGCGTCGGGCTTTCCGTCCTTGTCGGCGTCGCCCCCTGCCTTGTCACCCTCTTCGTCCTTGGCGTCCTTCTCCAAGTCCTTGCCGTCTTTGTCTTTGGCCCCGTCCTTCTCGTCGGCGCCGGGTTCTTGGGCCTTCTGGTTCTGGGCATTCTGGGCGGCCTGAGCACCCTGCTGGGCGGCCTGGCCGATCAACGACCCGAGCGCGCTGCCGAGGCCGCTGAGCAATCCGCTCGGGGAGCCGCCACCGGAAGCACCGCCGCCCGGTACCCCGCCGGACGATCCGGTCGACATGCCTGCCGGGGTTGCGGCCCCTGATCCTTGGCTGACCGGAGCGCCACCACCGGTCCCGCTGCCGCCGGTGCCTGCGCCCGGGTTGCCGCCGCCACCACCGCCGGTGCCGCTACCCCCGCCGCTGCCCGTGCCGCCACCGCCTCCGCTTCCGGTTGCGGCGCCATTACCACCACCCGGATACATGCTGTCGCCGCTGCCCGGCGTCGCGTTGTCACCGAGCGGGGTCTGGTTCAGCCACGGCGGGGTCTCGGAATCGGGCTTGCCGTTGGCCGGGGATTCCTTCTGATGCGGTCGGCGGTTACCGCCCGTGGACGGCGAGAACGACGGCGAGCCATCGAGTTTCGCGTTGGACGCGACCTCGCGGTAGGAATTGGCGGCCTGTTGGATGGCCTGGGCGTTCTGCATCGAGTTGCTCACCATGTTGGCCATCGCCGGAGTCGCGATGGCCATGCCGCTGGCCACCGCGGCGATCTGGATGGCGACCGAAACCGCCTCGCCGCCAAGGGGATCGGCCATCGCTATGGAAGCAGGCAGGATGGCGAGCTGGAGAATGGTTGCGGCACCGTTGAGTTGCTGCACCGTGACGCCCAGCTGCTCGGCTTCCTGAGCCAGGACCTGCGCGACGGTGCTGTCCGTCTCGGCCAGCGCTTGCATCCGGCCCTGCTGCTTGACGTTCTGCCTGGAGTAGGCGCTCGCGCCGCCACCCTCCCAGCTGTCATCGGGCGCTGCTGAATTGAGGGACTGGCCGACATTGTCGAACTGGTCGGCGCCGCCGGCGAAGCCCTCACCGGTGTCGGGGCTGCCGTCGCCGCACATATCGCTCATGCCGTTGATGACCTTGAGGCCCGCGTCGATGATCGGCGTCTCCGGTGCGTTGGAGAAGAACTGCCTGCCGATGTCGATGAGATTGCCCAGGCCGCTGGCCAGGCCGCCGAACGTGCCGCTGAATATGTCCTTTACGTCGCTGACGACATCGGAGACGGTGTCGGTGATGTCCTTGACGTCGGAGACGATGTCTTTGATGTCGGAGACGATGTCCTTCGCGTCATTGAACGCGTCTTTGATCTTGCTGAAGATGCCGCCGCCGTGGCCGCCCTCGTCGCTGGGGTGGTGGCCTCCGGGATTGTGGGGATGGTGCCCGCCGGGGTTGCCCGGATGGTGGCCGCCCGGGTTGCCCGGATGGTGCCCGCCGGGGTGGGGGTGCTGTTCGCCTGGATTCGGCTGGTGCCCACCGGGATTGCGCGGATGGTGCCCGCCCGGGTTGGGGTGGTGCCCGCCCGGATTCGGGTGATGACCTCCCGGGTGGTGTGGAATCCTCGGCGCCATGTGGCAACGCCCCCTCTCGTCGAAAATGAGGCTAACAGCGCATCGGTGGGGGCAAGCGCACCAATTCGCCGCGACGTGAGAGGCCTACTGCGAACGCTACCAGTGACTTTCCAGGTATTTCACAGGAACCATTGCCCGGGTGCCAACAGTCCTACCGGGCCGCTAGAGCGCGTGAATACCCTTGTACAGCACCAAGAGTCCGATCACCACGAGGATCCCCGCCACGAGCACCGCATGTTGGCGCTCCATCCAGTCCTTGAGTCGGGTCAGCAGCGGGTCCAGGCGCTCGCCCGATACCGCATACGCCAGGATCGGCAGTGCCACTGTCGAACTCGCGATCACCACGTAATAGATGACGGCAGGCCACGCCCGGTGCTGGCCCAGCCCGGCGCTACCGATCGCCAAACCTGCTGCGGCGCAGATGAACAGCACTTTGGGGTTGACTGCCGTGAGCGCCGCGCCCGTGACCGCCGCGCGGGGTGGGCTCAACTTGCTCATGCTGCTCAGCCAGGCCGGGCTGTGTTCGGATTTGGCCCGGGTGAGCCAGCGGTAGACGCCGAAGATGACCAGGGCGATGCCGATCACGATGCGTAGCCACGACGCCCATCTGGGCGCCTTGTCGAGTCCGCCGAGCAGGTTGGACACCTCGACGAACACCGCCGTCAGGACCAGGAGCCCGACGAGCCAGCCGGCGAGGAACGCCAGGCCGGTCGGCCGGGGCCGTGGCGTGTGCAGCACCAGCACGGCGGGGATGATCGACAGTGGTGACAGCGCCACCACGAGTGCCAGTGGGATGAGTTCGGTGAGCACCGACCCCCAGCTTTCGGACATGGCGCACTCTCTCGGTGTTCGCAGGATTCGTCGGAGACCGTAGCAACGATATGGCGTCGGGGGATCCGCAGTCGGCGGTCAGGTGCCTTCGAATTGGTTCCGGCCCAGGGTGTCGACAAACGTCGGGCCGAGGGCGTCGAGTTCGCGCCGGTACTCCTCGGCCCATCCGCCGAACGGGTGGTACGCCAGACATTCGTTGCGGAACCGGTCATCCTCGGACACCTCGGTCACGCAGAACGCGGGGATCGACAGGTCGACAACCGGGCCGCCGCGCTCCACCTCGGACAGCACGAGCGGGGCGTTACCGCCGAGGAACCGGTCGATGATCCAGCCGTCCTCGCCCAGCCACGCCGAATACCGGACCTTGGCGACCACGTGCTCGGCCCGCCGCACGATTTGACCCGCGACCATCGGATCGAGTTCGCGTTCGGCCTCGTAACGGGTGCCGCCCACGGCGGGCCCTTTGGCGGTCATCGTCCCGATCGACTCTTCACCGAGGGCCTCGACGAGCTCGCCGGGTGTGGTGTGCAGGTTGGCCGGGGCGGGTCCCTGGACCCGGACCCGCACCGCGTAGCCGTCGGCCGAAAACAGGTAAGCCTGCACGATCAGGGCAGGGGTGGGATCCGACGCCGCCACGTCGGGCAGCTCGCGGACGAAGAACTTCCGCTCGTATTCGAAGTCACCGAAGCCGGATTCGGACATGCGTAGACGGTAGCCCCGCACTGCCTAAACGGCGCGGACCTTGGCCGATTACCCGCGTGCGGTCATCGGAGGCGGGTCCGATCGGAAATTGACCGAAAAATTTTCAGACTTGAGCGGAACAGACTCAACCTTGACTACGTTGTACATCGCGACAAGCATTTTCTTTATCAGAAAAGGGAGGTGTCGTGGACTCGTTCAACCCGACGACCAAGACTCAGGCGGCGCTGACCTCAGCGCTGCAGGCGGCCAGCTCTGCCGGCAACCCGGAGATCCGGCCCGCCCACCTATTGATGGCACTGCTCACTCAGAACGATGGCATTGCCGCACCCCTGCTGGAGGCCGTCGGTGTCGATCCCGCGACGATCCGGGCCGGAGCGCAACGGCTGCTCGACCAGCTGCCGAGCGCCAGCGGCGCCAGCTCGCAACCGCAGCTGAGCCGTGAATCGCTCGCTGCCATCACCACAGCCCAGCAGCTCGCGACCGAGATGGACGACGAATACGTCTCCACCGAACACCTGATGGTCGGCCTGGCCACCGGTGACTCCGAGGTCGCCAAGCTGCTCAGCAACAACGGCGCGTCACCGCAGGCGCTGCGCGAGGCGTTCACCAAGGTTCGCGGCAGCGCCCGGGTCACCAGCCCGGACCCCGAGGGCAGCTACCAGGCGCTGGAGAAGTACTCCACCGACCTGACCGCGCGCGCCCGCGAAGGCAAGCTCGACCCGGTCATCGGCCGCGACAACGAGATTCGTCGCGTCGTACAGGTGCTGAGCCGTCGTACCAAGAACAACCCCGTGCTCATCGGCGAACCCGGCGTCGGCAAGACCGCCATCGTCGAGGGCCTGGCCCAGCGCATCGTCGAAGGCGACGTGCCCGAAAGCCTGCGGGACAAGACCGTCATCAGCCTGGACCTCGGATCCATGGTGGCCGGTGCCAAGTACCGCGGTGAGTTCGAGGAACGCCTCAAGGCCGTCCTCGACGACATCAAGAACTCGGCAGGCCAGGTCATCACGTTCATCGACGAGCTGCACACCATCGTCGGCGCCGGCGCCACCGGCGAATCCGCGATGGATGCGGGCAACATGATCAAGCCCATGCTGGCCCGCGGTGAACTTCGGCTGGTCGGTGCCACCACGCTCGAGGAGTACCGCAAGTACATCGAGAAGGACGCCGCCCTGGAGCGTCGCTTCCAGCAGGTGCTGGTCGGCGAACCGTCCGTCGAGGACACCGTCGGCATTCTGCGCGGTCTCAAGGACCGCTACGAGGTGCACCACGGCGTGCGCATCACCGATTCCGCGCTGGTCGCCGCGGCGACCCTGTCGGACCGCTACATCACCAGCCGGTTCCTGCCGGACAAGGCCATCGACCTGGTCGACGAGGCCGCGTCGCGGCTGCGCATGGAGATCGACTCCCGGCCCGTCGAGATCGACGAGGTCGAGCGGCTGGTCCGCCGTCTGGAGATCGAGGAGATGGCGCTCGAGGAGGAAGAAGACGACGCCTCCAAGGAGCGGCTGGAGAAGCTGCGCGGCGAGCTTGCCGATTACAAGGAGAAGCTCTCCGAGCTGACCACCCGCTGGCAGAACGAAAAGAGCGCCATCGACGTCGTCCGCGAGCTCAAGGAGCAGCTGGACATGTTGCGCGGCGCGGCAGATCGGGCCGAGCGTGACGGCGATCTGGCCAAGGCCGCCGAGCTGCGCTACGGACGCATCCCCGAGGTCGAGAAGAAACTCGACGCGGCGCTGCCCGTGGCCGAGGCCCGCGAGAACGTGATGCTCAAGGAAGAGGTCGGCCCCGACGACATCGCCGAGGTGGTCGAGGCCTGGACCGGTATTCCGGCAGGCCGGATGCTCGAAGGCGAGACGGCCAAGCTGCTGCGCATGGAGCAGGAGCTGGGCAAGCGCGTCATCGGACAGGCCGAGGCGGTTGTCGCGGTGTCGGACGCCGTGCGGCGCAGCCGGGCCGGGGTTGCCGATCCCAACCGGCCGACGGGCTCGTTCATGTTCCTGGGCCCGACCGGTGTCGGCAAGACCGAGCTGGCCAAGGCGCTGGCCGAATTCCTGTTCGACGACGAGCGGGCGATGGTCCGCATCGACATGAGCGAGTACGGCGAGAAGCACTCGGTGGCTCGGCTGGTCGGTGCGCCTCCGGGCTACGTGGGCTACGACCAGGGCGGTCAGCTGACCGAGGCGGTGCGCCGGCGTCCGTACACCGTGGTGCTGTTCGACGAGATCGAGAAAGCCCACCCGGACGTGTTCGACGTGCTGCTGCAGGTGCTCGACGAGGGCAGGCTGACCGACGGGCAGGGCCGCACGGTCGACTTCCGCAACACGATCCTCATCCTGACCTCCAACCTGGGCGCCGGTGGCACCCCGGAGCAGGTGATGGCGGCGGTGCGGGCGGCGTTCAAGCCGGAGTTCATCAACCGGCTCGACGACGTGCTGATCTTCGACGCGCTCAAGCCCGACGAGCTGGTCTCGATCGTCGACATCCAGCTCCAGCAGCTCGACAAGCGGCTGGCGCAGCGCAGGCTGTCGCTCGACGTCTCGCTGGACGCCAAGAAGTGGCTGGGTGACCGTGGCTTCGACCCGCTCTACGGCGCGCGTCCGCTGCGCAGGCTCGTGCAGCAGGCCATCGGCGATCAGCTCGCGAAGAAGCTGCTGGCCGGTGAGGTGCACGACGGCGACGTGGTGCCCGTGAACGTCAGCGAGGACGGCGAAAGCCTCGTGCTGGGCTAAGCCTGGGATAAGGCACGGCCTCAGTGGCCACTTATTGCACAGAAACCCCACGGGTGTGTGCGATAAGTGGCCATTCGGCATCTACAAACCCGCACGTAACCGGGTTGTGACCTTCGTTAGTTCGAGCAACCGGCCTACCAACAAGTAGGCTAGGCCCGATGGTCCCGCTCTGGTTCACGCTGTCCGCACTCTGTTTCGTGGGTGCGGCAGTGCTGCTGTACGTCGACATCGACCGTCGACGTGGGTTGGGGCGACGCCGCAAGTCGTGGGCGAAGTCGCATGGCTTCGACTACGAGCATGAGTCCGACGAGATCCTCAAGCGCTGGAAGCGCGGGGTGATGTCGACTGTCGGCGACGTCACGGCCAAGAATGTCGTGCTCGGCCAGATTCGTGGCGAGGCGGTATTCATTTTCGACATCGACGAAGTCGCCACGGTGATCGCGTTGCACCGCAAGGTCGGCACCAACGTCGTCGTCGATCTCCGGCTCAAAGGCATCAAGGAGCCTCGGGAGAGCGATATCTGGCTGCTCGGCGCGATCGGCCCGCGGATGGTGTACTCCACCAACCTCGACGCCGCCCGTCGCGCGTGTGACCGCCGGATGGTGACGTTCGCCCACACCGCTCCGGACTGTGCCGAGATCATGTGGAACGAGCAGCACTGGACGCTGGTGAGTATGCCTGTCACCAGCACCCGGGCCCAGTGGGACGAGGGGCTGCGCACCGTGCGGCAGTTCAACGACCTGCTGCGCGTGCTGCCGCCGGTTCCGCAGAACGGCTCATCGGCGCCGGCCAGCCAGGCCGCACTGGTGCGTCGGGCCGGGTCGCCCAGTCGTCCGCTGCAGCCCACCTCGGCCGGTCGCCGCGAACTGCCGCCGGGCCGCGCCGATGCGCCTCCCGGGCGCGGTGACGTGAGCCGCTACACGCAGCAACGTCAGGAGCCCACCCGCTCGGACACGATCCGCAGGCCCGCGCCGCCGCAGGCGCGCAACGGCCGCCACGCGCCGCACTACCAGCGCTGATACTCGACAAAAAAACCACCCCGCGAGCCGCAGGCCCACGGGGTGGTTTTTTTGCTGCGTCACTTCTTGACGTCGAACCGATCGTTGTCGGTCACCTTGACCCACGCGGCGACGAAGTCGTCGACGAACCGTTGCGCCCCGTCGGCCTGGGCATACACCTCGGAGATGGCGCGCAGCACCGAATGTGAGCCGAAGACCAGGTCGTTGGCCGTCGCGGTCCACTTGAGGTCACCCGACGCCCGGTCGCGGCCTTCGTAGACGTTCTCCTGCGACTGGGCAGGCTTCCACTCGGTGCCGATGTCCAGCAGGTTGACGAAGAAGTCGTTGCTCAGCGTGCCGGGGCGGTCGGTGAACACGCCGTGCTTACTGCCGCCGTGGTTCGCGCCCAATGCCCGCAGGCCGCCGATCAGCACCGTGAGCTCCGGCCCGGTGACGCCGAGCAGGTAGGCGCGTTCGAGCAGCAGCTGCTCCAGCGGCGCCTTCTCCCCGGGGCGGATGTAGTTGCGGAAACCGTCGGCCCGCGGCTCCAGCACCGCGAACGACTCCACGTCCGTGTCCTCCTGGGTGGCGTCGGTGCGGCCCGGGGTGAACGGCACCGTCACCGAGACACCGCCGTCCTTGGCGGCCTTCTCGATCGCGGCGTTACCCGCGAGCACGATGACATCGGCCAGCGACACCTTCCTACCGCCCGCGGCGTTGAAGTCGGCCTGAATCTTCTCCAGCACCGGCAGCACCTTGTCCAGCTCGGACGGCTCGTTGGCCTCCCAGTTGCGCTGCGGCTGCAGCCGCAGCCGCGCACCGTTGGCGCCACCGCGCTTGTCGGTGCGGCGGAAGCTCGATGCCGCGGCCCACGCGGTCTTCACCAGCTGCGGAACCGACAGCCCGGAATCCAGGATGCTTGCCTTGAGCGTCGCCGCGTCGGCGTCGTCGATCAGCTCGCCCTCGACCGCGGGCACCGGGTCCTGCCACAGCTGCGGTTCGGCCACCCACGGGCCGAGGTAGCGCGAGATCGGGCCGAGGTCGCGGTGCAGCAACTTGTACCAGGCCTTGGCGAACGCCTCGTTGAGTTCCTCGGGATGGTCGAGCCAGCGGCGGGTGATCTCGCCGAACTCCGGGTCCACGCGCAGCGCCACATCGGTGACGAGCATCGTCGGTTTGCGGTTCGGCGCGCCGGGGAACGGGGGCGGGATGATCGCCTCAGCGTCCTTGGCCTCGAACTGCCACGCGCCGGCCGGGCTCTTGGTCAGCTCCCACTCGTAGCCGTACAGGATCTCCAGGAACGAGTTGCTCCACTTGGTCGGCGTCGGCGTCCACACCACTTCGAGGCCGGAGGTGATGGTGTCACCGGCGTTTCCGGAGCCGAAGGGGCACTTCCAGCCCAGACCCTGCTGTTCGATCGGGGCGGCCTCGGGCTCCGGGCCGACCAGGTCCCCGTCGCCCGCGCCGTGGGTCTTGCCCAAGGTGTGGCCGCCGACGATCAGCGCCGCGGTCTCCTCGACGTTCATCGCCATGCGACCGAACGTCTCCTTGATGTCGATGGCAGCCTTCAGTGGATCCGGATTGCCTTCGGGGCCTTCGGGATTCACATAGATCAGACCCATGGTGGTGGCGCCGTAGGGCTGCGCCAGGTCACGCTCGCCGGAGTACCGCTTGTCGGTACCCAGCCAGGTGTCCTCCTCGCCGAACAGCACCTCTTCGGGCTCCCACACGTCCTCGCGACCGAAGCCGAACCCGAACGTCTTGAAACCGGCCGATTCGAGCGCGACATCGCCGGCGAAAATGATCAGATCGGCCCAGGAGATCTTGTTGCCGTGCTTCTGCTTGACCGGCCACAGCAACCGTCGCGCCTTGTCGAGGTTGGCGTTGTCCGGCCAGCTGTTGAGCGGGGCGAACCGCTGCAGGCCCTGCCCGCCGCCGCCGCGCCCGTCGAAGATGCGGTAGGTGCCTGCGGCGTGCCAGCTCAGCCGGATGAACAGACCCGCGTAGCTGCCGTAGTCGGCCGGCCACCAGTCCTGCGAGGTGGTGATCACGTCGAGGACATCGGCCTTGAGAGCGTCGACGTCAAGCTTCGCGAATTCCGTTGTGTAGTCGAAGGTTTCACCCAAGGGGTTGGAGGCCGGGGCGTGCGGATGCAGCCGCGACACGTCGATCTGCTCCGGCCACCAGTCCTGGTTGGTCAGCGGGGCGTGCGACTTAGGCTTGGGCGAGGCGATGGCCGGGTTCTCGCTCTCGCTGCGGCTTGCGGTGTCGTCGTCGGGGTGGGGTGGGCGGCTGTGGGACGTATCGGATGACACAACATTTCCTTCCGGGTTGTCGATGGGGCTGTGATCAGGCGTGCGATCGGGACGCCGAGGCCGAGCAGTCGGGACACACGCCCCAGTAGATGACCTCGGCCTCGTCGACCACGAAACCGTCGATGGCCTCGTCGAGGTCGGACGGTGTAAGGCAGGGCGCAGCGCCGATTGCGCAGTCGATGTCGGCGATGGTGCCGCAGCTGCGGCACACGACGTGGTGGTGGTTGTCGCCGACGCGGGACTCGTAGCGGGCCACCGAACCGAGGGGCTGGATGCGACGCAGCAGCCCGACCGAGGTGAGGGCGTTGAGTACGTCGTAGACGGTCTGGCGGGAGACCTCCGGCAGGACCGCGCGCACGGCGCCGAAGATGGTCTCGGTGTCGGCGTGCGGATGGATGCGCACTTTCTCCAGAACGGCGATGCGCGGCCGGGTGACGCGCAGCTGGGCGGCACGGAGCTGGTCCGCATATTCCGCCGTTGACGTCACGGCATCACTATTGCCCGCTATCTGGAATGGATAAACGTTTTGTTGCGGTCGTGCGTTTAAAGCCGGCAGCCATCGGCTCGCTTACCGTTCAGTAGTGTGTCGGGCATGTCCCGTCCCGTCGCGCTGATCACCGGACCGACATCGGGGCTCGGAGCGGGATTCGCCCGTCGATACGCCCGCGACGGCTATGACCTGGTGCTCGTCGCCCGCGACACCGCTCGTCTGGAGCAACTGGCGGCCGAATTGCACGACGAGGCGGGTGTCGGCGTCGAGGTGCTGCCTGCCGATCTGGCTGTGTCCGCCGACCGGGCCAAGGTCGCCGAGCGGCTGCGCTCCGGTGTGCAGGTCTTGGTCAACAACGCCGCGTTCGGCACCTCGGGGGAGTTCTGGACCGCTGAATTCGCCCGGCTGAAGGCCCAATTGGATGTCAATGTCACCGCCGTGATGGAGCTGACGCACGCGGTGCTGCCGACGATGGTCGAGGCGGGCAATGGCACCGTGATCAACGTGGCCAGTGTGGCGGGGCTGATTCCGGGACGCGGGTCGACGTATTCGGCGTCCAAGGCGTGGGTGGTGTCGTTCAGCGAAGGGTTGGCCAACGGCTTGGCGGGCACCGGGGTGGGCGTGCACGCGCTGTGCCCAGGGTTTGTCCGGACCGAATTCCACGCGCGGGCAGGTATCGATATGGCCGATACGCCGTCGTACATGTGGCTCGAGGTCGACGACGTGGTGCGCGAATGCCTGGCCGACGTTGCCAAGGGCAGGGTCGTCATCGTGCCCGGTCTGCAGTACAAGGTGCTCACGACCGGCAGCCGGCTGGTGCCGCGAGATTTTGTGCGTGCCGTGACAAGGGTGGTAGGCAAGGGCCGTGGCAGAACCTGAGAACCGGTGCGGGCACTGATCGCGGCGGTGACGGCGGTGCTGCTCGTCGTCGCCACTGCTTGTTCTTCCGACGGTGCCCCGCGCCGCACGTACGAGGCACTCACGGTGTCGTTCGGTGCCTCGCTGACGGTGCTGGGCTGGCATTTCACATTGGACAACCTGCGGTTCGACAACGAGCACGTCCTCGTCGATGTCGACGCCTCGGCCGCCGGTGACCAACGGGCAAAACCAGAGGACCTCCGGTTCGGTCTGTACGGCGCACTGTCGCACCCGCTCGAAGCCAACGGATTGGGCGGGTGCACCGGGGTGAACAGCCTGGGTATCCGGCCGCTGGCTGCCTCCGGTCCCGACAAACTCAGTGGCACAGTCTGTTTCGGTCCGTTGCGCGACCAGAGCCAGGTCCGCGGGGTGTACGTCTATTCGCCGCGCGAGCGCATTCCGAAGACCACCGTGGCCTACCCGGCGGCCTTCCCGGTCGGGATGTTGCCCACCGATGCAGGCGATACCGGCATCGCCATCAGGACGACCAGCGTCGACGCGTTCAGTGCCGACGGGGCTCAATTGGCCCCGACCGCGATGGGCGCACCGGACGCCTTTAAGGGCAACGGCTACATGCTGCTCGGTCTCGAAATCGACGGCCTGGCAAAGCGTTACCGGGACGACTCGGCGAAGCGCGGCGGGCCGCTGATGGTCGTGGCGGCTCCGACGCTACCGCCACCAGGGCTCAGCTACGCCTGTTCGGCTTACGGGTCTTCGGTGCTGTTGCTGCCGGACGCGTCGCGCGAAGCGGTGAATACCCGGACTTCGCTGTGCACACAAGGCGAGATCAACGCCGCACTCTTGTACGCCACGGTGTCGGTGATCGGCACGCACGCCGCGTTGTGGACCAAGCCATGAGCGAGCCACTGGGCCCAACGGAATGGGGACAGACACCCGGGGTCGGCCCATGGCCGGGCCCGCTGCCCTCAGGAGAGGACGCCGCGCGCTACGACCCGGAGCTCCTGCGGACCGGCGACACCCGCAATGTCGTTGACGCCTACCGATATTGGACCCGCGAAGCGATCGTGGCCGATATCGACCGACGCAGGCATGCGCTGCACATCGCGATCGAGAACTTCGGCAACGATGCGAACATCGGCGCGGTGGTACGCACCGCCAACGCGTTCGCGGTCCACACCGTCCACATCGTCGGCAGGCGGCGGTGGAACCGGCGTGGCGCCATGGTCACCGATCGCTACCAGCGGTTGCGCCATCACGACACCACCGCCGAACTGCTGGCCTACGCCGCGGAAGCGAACCTCACGGTCGTAGCCGTCGACAACGTGCCGGGCGCGACCCGACTCGAACAGACCGAGTTACCCCGCGACTGTCTGATGGTGTTCGGGCAGGAAGGCCCAGGTATCACACCGGAGGCGCAGGCCGGTGCGGCGCTGACGGTGTCCATCGCGCAGTTCGGATCGACCCGCAGCATCAACGCCGGGGTTGCTGCCGGGATAGCCATGCACGCCTGGATCACCCGACACGCCGACATTTCGGCGGCCTGGTAGGGCAGGATCGGGGTCATGGATCAGCTATGGGCCAACCGCGCGGGCAGCGCCGAAGCTGCGATCATCCAACGACATCTGAGCAAACTGTGGTACCTGCCGGGTACGCAACTCGGCGTGGTGGCCTGGCCGTCGACGCCGAAGTACCGGCATTTCGGTACCTGGCACTACTGGTGGCAGGCCCATCTGCTCGACTGCCTGGTCGATGCGCAGGTGCGCGATCCGCAGCCTGACCGCAAGCTGCGCATCGAACGGCAGATCCGGTCGCATCATCTGCGCAACACCGGGTGGACCAACGACTACTACGACGATATGGCTTGGCTGGCACTGGCTTTGGAGCGTGCGGGCCGGCTCGCGGGGGTCGAGAAGCCCGGTGCGCTCAAGAAGCTGTGTGAGCAGTTCGTCAACGCCTGGGTGCCCGAGGACGGCGGCGGAATCCCGTGGCGCAAGCAGGACCAGTTCTTCAACGCCCCGGCCAACGGCCCGGCAGGCATCTTCCTGGCCCGCTACGACGATCGGCTGCGTCGCGCCCAACAGATGGCCGACTGGATCGACGAAACCCTGATCGACCCGGAAACCGATCTGGTGTTCGACGGCATCAAGGCCGGTTCGATGGTGCGGGCGCAGTACACCTACTGCCAGGGGGTCGTGCTCGGCCTTGAGGTGGAGCTTGCGGCGCGCACGCAGGATCCCAGACATTCCGAGCGCGTGCGTCGACTCGTCGCGGCGGTCGCCAAGGAGATGACCGAGGACGGCGTCATCAAAGGGGCCGGTGGCGGTGACGGCGGGCTGTTCAACGGCATCCTGGCGCGGTATCTCGCCCTGGTGGCGACGACGCTGCCGGGTGAGACCGCCGAGGACGCCGCTGCCCGCGACACCGCCCGGTCGCTGGTGCTGAAATCCGCGGAATCGGCGTGGGATTACCGCCAGACGGTCGACGGCCTGCCGTTGTTCGGCCCGTTCTGGAATCGCAACGCCGAGATGCCGACTTCCGCGGGGCAGGAAGCCGAGTTCGTCGAGGGTGCGGTCAATGCTTCGGCGATTCCGGAACGCGACATGTCGGTGCAGGTGTCGGGGTGGATGTTGATGGAGGCCGCCCACACCTTGGCCGGCGTGGGCGAGGCTTAGCGCGCTCGACGCCGCCGTGCCGGTGGTCTACACCCGCGTGAAGGCGGGCTGCTGCAGGTCGGCCACCCTGATGGAGCGGCCGAGCAACGCCACCTCACGGAACTGCAACAGTATCGCGCCGGTCGGGGCGTGAACCACCATGTTGCTCCGCAGCGGCATCTGCAACAGTGGGCCTGCGGGAGTACGGGCCCACCTGGGCAGCTCGTCGCTGACGAGACGGTTCAGGGGAATCCGGTGCAGTGAGTGCACCTCGGCCGGATTGCGTTGCAGTCTCGGAGATCCCGGCACCACCGCAACGACGGGGGTGATCACAAAACCGGAGTCGGTGACAAAGTCGTCGAGCACACCGACGATGTGACCCTCGGTCAGCTGCAGACCGACTTCTTCATGCAGTTCGCGCAGGGCAGCGCCGGTGACCGTCTCGCCGGGGTCGACGCGGCCACCGGGCAGTGCCCACTGGCCTGTTGATGCCGCGCGGGGCCCGCTTGATCATGAGCACCGTGGCATCGCGTTCGGCGTCGAGCACGCACACCGTGACGGCTGCCGCGCGGCGGCCGATCGGGCTGGTGACATGCTCGTCGCCCGAACGCCCATCCGCCGTGCGCGTGAAGACGGCCAGGTTGCGCCGGATGGTGTCAGACCATGTCGCGGCTGACGGCTCACCCACGGGCGGGCGTCGGCTCGCGCGTCAGACCGGACACCTCTTCGAGGCTCTTGCCTTTGGTTTCGGGGGCCATGAACAGGCACACCACGAACGCCGCGGCGGTCAGGATCGCGCCGAAGAGCATGGTGGTACCGGTTCCGAGCGCCGACATGCTGATCGGCAGCAGATAGGTGCCCGTCGCGGCGCCGAAGCGGCTGATGCCGGTGGCGAAACCGACTGCGGTGGCGCGTAATTCGGTGGGAAACAACTCGTTGGGGTAGATCCACACCAGGATGCTGGGGCCGCCCGAGATGAAGGCGTACAGGCAGAAGCAGCCGACGATGAACCACAGCGGGCCGCCCGCCCACAGCCAGAGGCCGGCCAGCGGGAGAACCATCAGTCCGAGCGGCACCACCGCGATGGGGCGTCGGCCCCAGCGCTCGACCAGGTAGAGGGCCGGGATCGACCCGGCGACGATCAGGCCGATGATGACGGTCTCGACCATCAGCCCCATGGGGCCCTCACCGGAGATCTTGAAGCCCTGCAGGATCGACGGCAGGAAGGTCAGCAGTGCGTAGAGCGGGGTGACCACCGCGAGATAGAGCGCCGAGCACATGATGAGCCGACGTCCGTACTGGCCTTTCAGGATCGCCGAGAGGTTGACCTTGGGCTTGGCTTCGGTGTCGTCGGTGCTCACCTGGCTCAGGTCGAGTTTGACGCCGTAGATGCGCTGCACTACTGCTTCGGCGTCGGCGACCCTGCCGTTGTTCATCAGCCAGCGTGGCGATTCGGGAATGCCGCGGCGGATGAGGATGACGATGACCCCGAGCACCGCGCTCGACGCCAGCAGCCAGCGCCAGTTCTGGTTGCCGTCGGAGACGGCCACGACGATCGCGCCGACGACGTAGGCGGCGACGGCACCGGCCGACCATGCCACAGCGGACATCCCGACCATGGCACCGCGCTTCTTCGTCGGGGTGAACTCGGTCAGCAATGAGGTGGCGATCGGGTAATCAGCTCCGATCGCGGCCCCGATGACGAACCGCAGCACGATCAATTGCCAAGGGGCGGTGACGAATACCGACAGGGCGCAGCCCGCGACCAGCACGAGCAGGTCGAGCGCGTACATCTTCTCCCGGCCGACGCGGTCGGTGATCACCCCGAAGACCGTGGCGCCGAAGAAGATACCGATCAACGATGCGGCACCGATCAGGCCCGATTCGGTGGTGCTGGGATTCATGTCCTCGCCCACGCCGATCAGGGCCACGCCGATGATGCTCATGACGTACCCGTCGAGGAACGGGCCGCCGCAGCAGGCGATGAGCAGTTTGGTCAGAAACCCACGGTTGGTGGGCCGGTCCAGGACGTCCAGCGGGTTCATCGGGGTTCTCCAGAAGATGATGCGGTGTTGTTGAGCAGTGCGTATGCGAGTTGTTCCAGCACCAGCGAGGCGGATTGGGATGCGTTGATGCTGGCGTCGAGTACCTGTTTGGTGACCGACATCGTCATCGGGTGGTACGCGGCGAGTTCGTCGGCGACGGCCAGCGCGGCCGCCACATGCTCTCCGGCAGGGGCGATCTCGGTGATCAGGCCCCAGTGTTCGGCGACCGCGGAGTCGATGCGGCGACCGCGCAGGATGAGGTCACGGGTGCGGCCCGGCCCGAGGATCCTGGTGGCGCGGGTGACGCCGCCGGACGACGGCAGGATCCCGATGCCCACCTCAGGGAACCCGAATATCGCTGCGGGATCGGCGATGCGAATGTCGGCGGCCAATGCGAGTTCGAGTCCGCCACCCAGGCAGTAGCCGGTGATCGCGGCGACGGTGGGTTGGGGCAGGCCGGCGAAGACTTCGTACACCGAGCCGGATTCCCGGTAGTAGGTGGCGATGGCGGCCGGGGTCATGTCACGCAGCTCGGTGACGTCGGCACCGGCCGAAAACACCGTATCCCCACCGGTGATCACGACCGCCCGGCTCGATGTCAGCTCGGGTGCGTGCAGGGCCTGCAGCAGCTCGGCCTCCATGTGCGTCGACAGCGCGTTGCGCTTGCGTTCGCGGCGCAGTGTCACGACGGCGACGTTGCCCTCGCGGCGTACTTCCACGCTGCCTGGGTGTTCTGAGCTGGTGGATGCCCCGGCCGCCATCTGGCTACTCCCCGTCCGTGGCGTAGGGGAACGACAGCAGCTTTTCCAGGCCGCGCTTCTTGGTCTCGTTCGCGATGACCAGGCGCTGGATCTCCGAGGTGCCTTCCCAGATCCGGTCGACCCGCAGCTCACGCCACAGCCGCTCGACGGGGTAGTCGCGGATGTAGCCGCGGCCGCCGAAGATCTGGACGGCCCGGTCCACGACGCGGTTGGAGGCCTCGGAGGCTGCGAGCTTCACGGTTGCGGCCTTGGCGTGCAAGGTCTTTCGCTGGTCGGCGTTGTCGGGGTCGGCCTGGTCGAACTCCCATGCGACCTGGTGGGTCAGAGCCCGGTTGGTGGCGATGTCGCATACCGAGTCGGCGATCATGCCCTGGATCAGCTGGCGGTTGATGAGCGTGTCGCCGCCCTGGACCCGCTCGCGCGCCCAGTCGACGGCCAGCGTCAGTGCCCGCTCGGCCGCGCCGATGGTGCGCGCACCGATCATCAGCCGCTCCTCGGTGAACCAGTCGCGGGTCAGCTCGAGGCCCTCGCCGATGCCGCCGAGCACTGCCTCGGGGCCGACTTTGACGTCCTTGAAGGTGAACTCGGGGTGCTCGTAGACGAAGGTGTGGGTGAAGCGCGGCACGTTGGTGATGCTGACGCCCGGGCTCGGCACGTCGATCAGGAACATGGTCGGGGCGTTGTCGGGCTGCACGTAGGCCAGCACGATGAGATAGTCGGCGACGTCACCGACGGTGACGAACCACTTCTCGCCGTTGATGATGTAGCCGCCGTTGCCGTCGGGCGTCGCGGTGGTCTTCGCCGCGGAGAAGTCGGAGCCTGCGTCGGCCTCGGAGATGGCCACCGCGTCGCGGCGGTCGCCGCGGGCGCCCGGGATCAGGTAGCGCTCGCGCTGTTCGGGGGTGGCGTGGGCGAGCGGGTTGGCCGGGCGCCACACGGCGTCCCACAGTGCGTTGGTCAGCTTGCCCAACTCGTCCTGCACGACGACCTGTTCGAGCACGCTCAGGCCGGCGCCGCCGAATTCGACCGGGGTGTTGATGGCCTGCAGGCCTGCCTCCAGGACGGCGGCCTTGATGACGGCGTGCGACTCGGCCGAGAGGCCGTTGTTCTGCTCGCATTCGAGCTCGAACGGGATGATCTTCTCGGTCAGTGCGCGGGCGCGGTCCTTGAGCTCCGCGAGCCGTGGCGTGTATGCGAATTCCATTGTGGAAGTTGTCCTTTCGTATTGTGATGAGATGTCGGTCAGGGGGCGAGAACGATGCGGGCGTCGAGGCCGAGCGCGCCGGACGGGGTGGCCAGCAGGGGATTGACCTCGAGTTCGGTGATCTCGGGATGGTGTGCGGCCACGGAGGTGACCGCCGCGATGGCAGCCGCGGCCGCGTCGAGGTCGACAGCAGGACGCCCGCGGACCCCGCGCAGCAGCGCCGCGGCGCGCAGGCTGTCGAGCATCTCCCGCGCGGTCGCGTGGTCGACGGGGGCCAGCGCGAAGGCGACGTCCTTGAGCACCTCGGTGAAGATGCCGCCGAGCCCGACCATGGCGACCGGTCCGAATCGCGGATCGCTCTGCACGCCGACGATGAGTTCCACGCCGTCGCGCAGATCGGCCATCGCCTCGACGCAGAATCCCGGCGGGCTCAGCCGCTGCTGCATGTCCTGCACCGCCGCACGCAGTTGCTCCTCGTCGGCCAGGCCGAGCGCGACCCCGCCGGAGTCCGACTTGTGCAGCAGGCCCATGGCTTTCAGCACCACCGGGTAGCCGATGCGCCCGGCGGCCTCGGCGGCGGCGTCGGCCGATTCGATCAATGCCGCGCCGGGGAAGTTCAGTCCTGCGGTGCGGAACAGCTCGCGGGCCTCCCAGTAGCTGTCGGATTCGGCTGCCTGCTCGGCGGATTCGGCCAGTTGCGGTAGCGCGGGCGGGGTCCTGCCGTCGCCGAAGATGGCCAGGGTGCGTGCGGCGTCCTCGACCGCGGCGAACACCGGCAGGCCGGACTCGGCGAGCACCCGGGCGGCTTCGCTGCCGTGGTGCATGGTGTGCACCACGACCGGCTTGCCGTGGGCCTTGGCGATGCGGGCCATCTCATGGGCGGTCTCGATCTCGCGGGCGGCCAGCGCGTCGCCGTAACCGCCGTAGCCACCGAAGTATCCGGTGATCAGCACGGCATCGAGGTGCTCGTTGGCGAGCGTGGTCTCCAGCACCTTGGCGAACGAGGTGATGTCCTGCTCACCTGCTCCGGCCAGGTCGACCGGATTGGTCACCGCGGCCGACGGCGGCAGCAGCGCACGCAGCGCGTCGCTCACCGAGGCGTCGAATTCCGGCACGCTCAGGCCCGCGGCCTCGACGATGTCCGATCCCACGCCGGCGTGCCCGCCACCGTCGGCGACCACCCCGACGCGACGGACTCCGGTGGGTCCGAAGCTCAGCAGTGCAGCCGCGGCGTCGGCGAGCTCGCGCGGCGAGCGCACGCGGTGGATTCCGGCGGAGCGGCAGGCTGCCGCGATCACGGCACTGTCGGAAGTCAGTGCGCCGGTGTGGGATTGGGCGCCGCGGACGGATGCCTCGCTACCGCCGACGGTCAGCAGCAGCACGGGCTTACCCGCGGCAGCGGCCTCGGCGGCGGCGGCCACGAAGGCCCGGCCGTCTCCGAAGTCCTCGCAGTACACCGCGATCACATCGGTGCCCGGGTGCCGGGTGCAGGAGCGGATGACGTCGGCCACGCCGAGGTCGGCCTGGTTGCCCAGGGAGACGAAGCGCGAGAATCCGTGTCCGCGCGCGGCGAGGAAGCCGGACAGTTCCAGGGCCATGTTGCCGCTCTGGGACAGCAGCGCGACTCGGCCGGTCGGCATCGGGTTCGACGCCAGGTAGAGCTCGGTGGTGGAATCCAGTACGCCCAGGCAGTTCGGGCCGAGCAGCAGCGCCCCTGCATCGCGCACGCGCTTGACGATGCGTTCCTGCAAGGCCCGACCCTCGGCGCCGAGCTCGGCGAATCCCGCGGTGACACCGACGATCGCCTTCGCTCCGGCGGCCAGGGCGTCCTCGACGGCCTGCTCGAACCCCGCGGCGGGGACGGCGACGGCGACCAGGTCGACCGGGTCGGTCACCTCGGAGAGCGCCTTGATGGTTTCCCGGCCCAGGACCGGCTCACCGCGCCGGTTCACCAGGTGCAGGCTGCGGCTGCTGGGCATCCGCAGCGCCTGTACGGAAAGCCAGTTTCCGTACTTCGTCTCGTCGTTGCTGGCACCGACGATTGCGACGGAACGCGGGTTGAACAGGGCGGTGAGGTCGCGAGGCGCGGGGGCGGTCATTCGTTGTCCTTCAATTGCGGTGCGGGATGGGAGTTGCCCCAGGCGTCGGCACCGCCGTCGATGACGATCGTGGTGCCGGTGACGTAGCCGGCGGCCGGTGAAGCGAGGAACGCGATGGTCGGCGAGATGTCCTGGGCCGTGCCGAGCCGCCCGAGCGGTACCGCGGCGGCCCATTGGGCGCGGGCGTCCTCGGTGTAGTTGGCGTCCATGCCGTCGGTGGCGATGGTCCCCGGGGCGATGCAGATGCTGCGGATCCGGTACTTGCTCCACTCCAGCGCCAGACCGCTGGCCAGGTTCTCCACGGCCGCGCGCGCGGAGGTGGCGTGGACGAACGAGGCGATGCCGCGGCGCGGGGAGAACGCCATGAAGAAGATCACGCCGCCGCGCTGCGGAATCATGGCGCGCGTCGCAACCTCATGCGTGACGGCCCAGGTGCCGTCGACGGCCAGTCGGTGCACGGCCCGGAAGCCTTTCAGGCTGATTTCCTCGGCCGGGGCGGAGAACTGTCCTCCGGCGTTGTTGACCAGCACGTCGATGCGTCCGAACCGGTCCAGCGTCTGCGTAACCATCTCGGCGACCTGTTCCTCGTCGCGGATATCGGTCGGTATCGCCAGGGCGCGCGCCCCGAGTGCCTCGATCTCGGCGGCGGTGTCTTTGAGCGGCTCGGGCCTGCGCCCGCTGATGACGACGTCTGCGCCGCAGCGCGCGAATTCCAATGCGGTGGCTCGTCCGATGCCGGTGCCGCCACCGGTGATCAGTGCGACCTTGCCGCGGTGCAGCGTCGGGCTCAGGGCGTCGGATGCTGGACTCGACGGCTCTCCCACGATCGTTCCTCCCGTTTGACTGATGCATCAGTTATAGCGTGAGCGGACGCACGCCGGTCAACCTTGTGTGATGCAGATCACAACATGGTCATCGACTATTTGTCCACGTAAAGTGCGTTTTTCCGCAGGTGGACCCGCGTGTCGCGTGGGGATTGGAGGCGTCTGACGCGCGAGTCGAATCTGACTGACGCGTCAACCTGTCAAATGTGGTTTGATTGCTGAGTCAGGTAGCTACGGGAAGAAAAGATCGACGTGACTGCTGAGAATGCCGACGATTCCAGGAAGGCCGCGATCCTCGACGCCGCCGCGCAGCTCATCGCCGAGCGGGGTTATCACGCGGTCCGCATATCGGACATCGCGCAGGTCGTCGGTACCAGTACCGGCACGGTGCACTACTACTTCCCCGGCAAGAACGACGTGCTGACCGCGGCGCTCAAGCATTCGATCGACCACGCCTTCGGCAGGCAGAGCGCGGAGCTCAAGGCCATCGATGACGCCCATCAGAGGTTGCTCAAGCTCATCGACATGCAGTTGCCCCGGGTGGGCGCGGTCAGGGACGAGTGGTCGGTGTGGATTCAGTTCTGGGCCGAGGCCCTGATCCGTCCCGAGCTTCGCCCCATCCACGGCGCGTATTACGAACGGTGGCGCGAGACGATCCGGCGCATCGTCGAACGCGGTCAACGTCAGGAGGTGTTCCGCACCGACGTCGACCCCGACACCGTCGCCCATCGGCTCTCGGCGCTGACCGACGGCATGGCGATCCAGGTGCTCACCGGCACCCCGAACATGACGGTCAGTGCGATGAAAGAAGTCCTCGTCGAGTTCATCCAGGATGCGCTGATTCCACGGGCATCGGCGGTCCGCCGGGGGGAAAGCGCCTGAGCGGCGCTCAACGTGCGGTCTACCTGTGGCTCAACTCCACAGGGTCACATGCACTTTCGGCCGGAACCGGGCCACCCCCACGCCCGTGCCGCGGATCATCGCCTGCGTGCAACGCGGTGTGGTGATGAACCGGACCAGCTCCGAGACGGCGGGCTGGCGCGCTGCGGTGGGCAGGGTGGAGGCTGACCATTCGCCGGAGATCTGCAGGCCTGGGCCCTTGACGTGGACGAGCCGTCCGCTCGTCAGATCCTTCGCGACGGCGAAGCCGATGGTCGGTGTCAGCCCGCCGACGCGCTGAACTTCGTCGAGCGCGGCGGCATCGCTCTGAAAGATGCGTTGGCGTGCGTCGGGAATCGCGAGACTGCGCAGCATGGAAGCGATTTCGCCGTCGACGCTGCCGCCTGGCGGGCCCAGCAGCCAGTGTTGTTCCTGAAGTAGGCCTGGCGTGGGGGTGCGGCCGGCCAGTGGGCTGTCGGGTGCGGTGACCGTGATGATCTGATACTTCAGGAAGGGCCGGACGACGAGTTCCTGGCCGTTGCTGTCGGGGGCCGGGCCCAGCGCGATGTCGACGGCGCGCGAGGTGATCAGATGCGCGAACTGGCCGGTCGGATGCACGCTGAGCTCGACCGAAAGGTCGTCGGCGCGGGACGAAAACAGTTCGATGAGGCCCGGTGCCGCGTGCTCGGCGAAGGCGCTCGACGCCGCGATGCGCAGCAGCCTGCGGCCGTGCGCGGCTTCGGTCACCTCGATCGCGGTCTGCTGCTGCAGGCCCAGAATCTCGATGGCGCGGCTGGCCAGCCGCAGCCCGCCCGGGGTGAACGCCAGCCCGGCCGCTGTCCTGGTGAACAGCGGATCGTCGAGTTCTTTGCGCAGCTGGGCGACGTGCATCGACACCCCGGCATCGGAAACGCCGAGCTCCTCGGCAGCCGCGCGCACCGAACCGAGTCTGACCACCGCCGAAAATGCACGCAGTTGCGCAGGTGTCACGTATGCAGCCTAAATTGAAAACGTGAGAGAGGTGCTGAGCACTCTGTTAGCAGTCTGGCGGGCAGGCGGCACCGCCGGTCTCGCGACGGTGGTGCGGACATCTCGATCGGCCCCGCGCCCGCCCGGTGCCGCGATGGTGGTGGCGGCCGACGGCACGGTGAGCGGCTCGGTGTCGGGCGGTTGTGTCGAGGGTGCGGTCTACGAACTGGCGTCCGAAGTGCTGGCCACGGCAGTCCCTGTGCTGCAGCGCTACGGCGTCAGCGACGATGATGCGTTCGAGGTCGGGCTGACGTGCGGCGGAATACTCGACGTCTTCGTGGAACCGGTGTCGCAGAGCACTTTTCGTGAGTTGGACGCCGTCGCTGCCGACATCGACGCGCACCGCCCGGTCGCCGTCGCGACGGTCATCGCGCACCCCGACGTGACCTGGGTCGGCAGGCGGCTGGTGGTGCGCCGCGACCCGGGGG
The DNA here is from genome assembly GCF_001665685.1 of Mycobacterium sp. 852013-50091_SCH5140682. Classification (GTDB taxonomy): domain Bacteria; phylum Actinomycetota; class Actinomycetes; order Mycobacteriales; family Mycobacteriaceae; genus Mycobacterium. The sequence continues at coordinate 117,091 of NZ_LZTB01000028.1, read as the reverse complement.
ACGGTCCAGTCGACGGCTCACTCGGGTCTTTACGGGCGGACGCCGCGGTGACCGACGATGCGCGCGGCCTGCTCGCGGCCGGCCGCAGTGAGGTGCTGACCTACGGGCCTGACGGTCAACGGCGCGGCGAGGGCATGGAGGTGTTCGTCGCGAGTCATGCGCCGCGGCCCCGCATGCTCGTGTTCGGGGCCATCGACTTCGCCGCCGCGGTCGCGCAGCAGGGTGCGTTCCTGGGCTACCGCGTCACCGTTTGTGATGCCCGCCCCGTGTTCGCCACCTCGGCGCGGTTCCCGACGGCCGACGAGGTCGTCGTCGATTGGCCGCATCGCTACCTGGCCGCGCAGGTCGCCGCCGGCGCCATCGACTCCCGCACCGTGATCTGCGTGCTGACCCACGACCCCAAGTTCGACGTGCCGCTGCTGGAGGTGGCGCTGCGGTTACCCGAGAACGCCCGGGCCGCCTACATCGGTGCGATGGGATCGCGGCGCACCCACGAGGACCGGCTGCAACGGCTGCGCGAGGCGGGGCTGACCGAAGCCGAGTTGGCCGGACTGTCCAGCCCGATCGGGTTGGACCTCGGTGGCCGGACCCCGGAGGAGACCGCAGTGTCGATCGCGGCGGAGATCGTGGCCCGGCGATGGGGCGGCGGCGGCAGGCCCCTGGGCGAAACCGGCGGCAGGATCCACCACGAGCTGGGGCAACAGGTGTCCCAACCGGCGAGTTAAGTGATCGCTTAACTCGCTATTGACGCCGACGACAGACAGGCGTGAGCTGGGTCACATGCAAGTTCCCGGCCCCTTCGAGTACGAACGCGCCACCAGCGTCGACCACGCCGTCGGTCTGCTGGACAGGTTGGGTGAGGACGCCAAGATCGTCGCAGGCGGTCACAGCCTGCTGCCGATGATGAAGCTGCGGATCGCCAACCCCGAATACCTCGTCGACATCAACGACCTCGCCGCCGAGCTCGGCTATATCGTCACCGACCCCACCCTCGTGCGCATCGGGGCCATGGCTCGGCACCGCGAGGTGCTGGAGTCAGATCCGCTGGCCCAGGTGTGCCCCATCTTCCGCGACGCCGAACGGGTGATCGCCGACCCCGTCGTCCGCAACCGGGGCACCCTCGGCGGGTCGCTCTGTCAGGCCGACCCGGCCGAAGACCTGACCACTGTGTGCGGTGTCGTCGGTGCGGTCTGCCTGGTGCACGGACCATCGGGGGACCGGGAGATTCCCATCGACGATTTCCTGGTCGGCCCGTACGAGACCGCGCTGGCCCACAACGAGATGCTCATCGAGGTGCGGATACCGGTACGCCACCGCACCTCCAGTGCGTACGCGAAAGTAGAACGGCGCGTGGGGGATTGGGCGGTGACGGCGGCCGGCGCGCAGGTGACACTCGATGGGGATTCGATCGTCGCCGCACGCATCGGCCTCACCGCGGTCAACGCCGACGCTCAGGCGCTGCGCACGCTGGCGGATTCCCTGGCGGGTCGACCGGCGACCGAGGAGACCTTCGCCGCGGCGGGAGCAACCGCCGCGCAGGCCTGCGAACCGATCGGCGACATGCGCGGCAGCGCCGACTACAAGCGGCACCTCGCATCCGAGCTGACCATCCGCACGTTGCGCACCGCGGTCGAGCGGATACTCAGCACCCCATGACCGGAAGGAAATTGATCATGCAGGTCAACATGACAGTCAACGGCGAAACCGTCGCCGCTGAGATCGAGCCGCGGATGCTGCTGGTGCACTTCCTGCGTGACGAGCTGGGCTTGACCGGAACCCATTGGGGCTGTGACACATCCAACTGCGGCACGTGCGTCGTGGACGTCGACGGTCAACCGGTGAAATCGTGCACCATGCTGGCCGCGATGGCGTCCGGGCACGCGGTGCGCACGGTCGAGGGTATGGAGGTCGACGGCCGGCTGGACCCGGTACAAGAGGGGTTCATGCAGTGTCACGGCCTGCAGTGCGGCTTCTGCACCCCGGGCATGATGATCACCGCGCGAGCCCTGCTGGACCGCAATCCGGACCCGACCGAAGCCGAGATCCGCGAAGCCATTTCGGGCCAGATCTGTCGATGCACCGGCTACACCACGATCGTGCGCTCCGTGCAGTGGGCGGCGCGGCATGCCCGGGAGGAGGCGAAGGCGTGACCACTTTGGAAAACCCGGTCGACCGGCCCGAGGACACCGCCGTCAACGACGAGAAGCCCTGCGGGCACGGCAGGATGCTGCGCAAGGAGGACCCGCGGTTCATCCGCGGTCGCGGCAACTATGTCGACGACGTGAAGCTGCCCGGCATGCTGCACCTGGCGATACTCCGCTCGCCGTACGCCCACGCCCGGATCGTCAGCGTCGATGTCAGTGCGGCGCAGGCGCATCCGAAGGTCAAGGCCGTCGTGACCGGCGCGGACCTGGCGGGCAAGGGCCTGGCGTGGATGCCGACCCTGTCCAATGATGTGCAGGCCGTGCTGGCGACCGACAAGGTGCGGTTCCAGGGCCAGGAGGTGGCCTTCGTCGTCGCCGAGGACCGCTACTCGGCGCGGGATGCCTTGGAGCTCATCGACGTCGAGTACGACCCGCTGGATCCCGTGATCGATGCCAGGCACGCGCTGGACGCCGATGCCCCGGTGATTCGCACCGACCTCGACGGCAAGACCGACAATCACTGCTTCGACTGGGAGACCGGTGACGCCGCCGCCACCGAGGCGGTGTTTGCGACGGCCGACGTGGTGGTCAAGCAGGAAATCGTCTATCCGCGGGTGCATCCCGCACCGATGGAAACCTGCGGTGCGGTGGCCGATCTGGACCCCGTATCCGGCAAGCTGACACTCTGGTGCACCTCGCAGGCCCCGCACGCGCACCGCACGCTGTACGCACTGGTCGCAGGTCTGCCCGAGCACAAGATCCGGGTGATCTCCCCCGACATCGGTGGCGGATTCGGCAACAAGGTGCCGATCTATCCCGGCTATGTGTGCGCGATCGTCGGCTCGCTGCTGCTCGGTAAGCCCGTCAAGTGGATGGAAGACCGCAGCGAAAACCTCACCAGCACAGGCTTTGCGCGTGACTACATCATGGTCGGTGAGATCGCCGCGCGCAGTGACGGCAAGATCCTCGCGATCCGGTCCAATGTACTGGCCGACCACGGCGCGTTCAACGGCACTGCCGCCCCGACGAAGTACCCCGCCGGCTTCTTCGGGGTGTTCACCGGCAGCTACGACATCGAGGCCGCCTACTGCCACATGACCGCGGTGTACACCAACAAGGCGCCCGGTGGCGTGGCGTACGCGTGCTCGTTCCGCATCACCGAGGCCGTGTACTTCGTCGAGCGTCTGGTGGATTGCCTGGCGTTCGAGCTCAAGATGGATCCCGCCGAGCTGCGGCTGCGAAACCTGTTGAAGCCCGAGCAGTTCCCGTACAAGTCGAAGACCGGCTGGGTGTACGACTCCGGCGAGTACGAGAAGACCATGCGCCTGGCGATGGAGATGATCGACTACGACGGACTGCGAGCCGAACAGCGGGAGAAGCGCGAGCGCGGTGAACTCATGGGCATCGGCATGTCGTTCTTCACCGAGGCCGTGGGCGCCGGGCCGCGCAAGGACATGGACATCCTGGGGCTCGGCATGGCCGACGGCTGTGAGCTGCGGGTGCATCCGACCGGAAAAGCCGTGGTGCGCTTGAGTGTCCAGACGCAGGGGCAGGGGCACGAGACGACGTTCGCGCAGATCGTCGCCGAGGAACTCGGTATCCCGCCCGAGGACATCGACGTCGTGCACGGCGACACCGATCAGACGCCGTTCGGCCTGGGCACCTACGGCAGCCGGTCCACCCCGGTGTCGGGTGCGGCAGCTGCGTTGGTCGCCCGCAAGGTGCGCGACAAGGCCAAGATCATCGCCTCGGGCATGCTGGAAGCCTCCGTTGCCGACCTCGAGTGGGACAAGGGCAGCTTCCACGTCAAGGGCGACCCCACGGCGTCGGTGACCATCCAGGACATCGCGATGCGGGCCCACGGCGCGGGGGATCTGCCGGAGGGGCTGGAAGGCGGGCTCGACGCCCAGATCTGTTACAACCCAGAGAATCTCACTTATCCGTACGGGGCGTACTTCTGCGTCGTCGACGTCGATCCCGGCACGGCGGTGGTCAAAGTGCGCCGGTTCCTCGCGGTCGACGACTGCGGTACCCGGATCAACCCGATGATCATCGAAGGGCAGGTGCACGGCGGCCTGGTCGACGGCATCGGCATGGCGCTGATGGAGATGATCGCGTTCGACGAGGACGGCAATTGCCTGGGCGGATCGCTGATGGACTACCTCATCCCGACCGCGATGGAAGTACCGCACTTCGAGACCGGCCACACCGTGACCCCGTCGCCGCACCACCCCATCGGCGCGAAGGGTATCGGTGAGTCCGCCACGGTCGGTTCGCCGCCCGCCGTCGTGAACGCCGTCGTGGATGCGTTGGCGCCGTTCGGGGTTAGGCACGCCGACATGCCGTTGACGCCGTCGCGGGTGTGGGAGGCCATGCAGGGCCGGGCCAGACCGCCTATCTAGAGGGAGACGCCGATGACGCTGACCGATCGGGTCGCGCAACTGCGACAGGCCCGAACCCCTTTTGTGCACGCCACGGTGGTGCGCGCGCAGCCGCCCGCCTCGGCCCATGCCGGCGACGAGGCGATCCTGCTTGCCGACGGCACCATCGAGGGGTTCGTCGGCGGGCAGTGTGCCCAAAACTCGGTACGCAAGGCCGCATTGGGGGCCCTGCAGGTCGGTCAGAGCGTGCTGTTGCGGGTGCTGCCGGACGGTGATGTGCATTTCCCGGAGGCCCCGGGCGCGTGCGTCGTGGTCAACCCGTGCCTGTCCGGAGGTGCGCTGGAGATCTTCCTGGCGCCCGAAGTGCCTGCGCCCCTGGTGCAGATCGTCGGGGCCACACCCGTAGGCGACCGCGTGGTCGACCTGTGCGCGGTGCTCGGCTACGACGTGCGCCGTCCGGCAGGCGTCGACGGCGCCGATTTCGGTGACACCACCGCGGTCGTCATCGCGAGCCTCGGTGGCCCCGAGGCCGAGATCATCAGGGCCGCACTGGATGCCGGGGTGGGGTATGTCGGTCTGGTGGCCAGCCGGGTGCGGGGCACTTCGATCCTGGATGCCATGCAGCTGTCGGAGGCCGAACGTGCGCGCGTGCACACCCCGGTCGGGCTGTCCATCGGCGCGAAAACTCCCGCCGAGATCGCAGTGTCCATCGTGGCCGAGGTGATCCAGGGCATCCGGGTCGGTGGCCTCGCGGAGCGTTCGTTCGATACTCACGCCGGGCCGTCCGCCGAACACCACTGCGATGCGCATGGCCACTGAACCATTCGGCAGCGTCGCCGATGTGGTGCGGCGTTTCGACGGCCACGACTACCTGCTCGGCGAGGGTACCGCGACGGCGATCTACCTGGCGGTGACCATGGGCCGGCCACTGCTGTTGGAGGGCGAACCCGGTGTCGGTAAGACGACCGCCGCCAAAACCCTTGCCGCAGTGCTTGATACCCCGTTGATTCGGTTGCAGTGCTACGAGGGGTTGACGGCCGCCGAGGCCCTCTATGACTGGAACTACCAGCGCCAGCTGCTCTCGATCCGGTTGGCGGAGGCTCACGGCGGACAGGCAATCGGCGAATCCGACCTCTACACCGAGGCGTATCTCGTCGACCGGCCCATCCTGCAGAGTGTCCGGCACCGCGGGCCGAACCCGCCGGTGCTGCTCGTCGACGAGATCGACCGTGCCGATGACGAATTCGAGGCGCTGTTGCTGGAATTCCTCGGCGAGGCCGCGGTCACCGTGCCCGAGCTCGGGACGTTCGTTGCCGAGCAGCCGCCGATCGTGGTGCTGACCTCCAACCGCAGTCGCGACCTGCATGACGCCTTGCGCCGGCGCTGCCTCTACCACTGGATCGAATACCCCGACCGGGTCACGGCCGTCGCGATCGTGCGCCGCACTGTGCCCGGCGCCGCCGATGCACTCATCGAACGTGCGGCCCAGTTCGTCGGTGCCGCACGCGATCTCGACTTGGACAAACCCCCGGGCATCGCGGAAACCATCGACTGGGTGGCCGCACTGGTCGCTCTCGGGGTCGGGGACCTGGTCGTTCCTGCCGCGCTGGGCACACTCGGCGCCCTGGCCAAAACCCCTGACGACAGCCGAATCCTGCACGACGCCATGCTGGAACTGAGAGGGAGCGCACTATGAAGATCGCCAACGAGTTCACCGTCAGTGTGCCGATAGAGGACGCGTGGGATCTGCTCACCGATCTCGACCAAGTGGTCCCGCTGATGCCCGGTGCACAGTTGACCGGGCAGGACGGCGACGACGTACTGGGCAAGGTCAAGGTCAAGGTGGGCCCGGTGACCAGTGAGTTCAGCGGCAAGGTGCGCTTCGTCGAGCAGAACCGCGACGAGCATCGCGCCGTCATCGACGCCAAGGGCAAGGAAGCCCGCGGCACCGGCAACGCCGCCGCCACGGTCACCGCCCGATTGCACGACGCGGGCCAGACGACCCGGGTCACCGTCGACACCGATCTCAAGGTCGTCGGAAAGCTCGCGCAGTTCGGCAGCGGCATGTTGCAGCAGGTGTCCGAGAAGCTGCTGGGCCAGTTCGTCGACTCGTTGGAGGCCAAGCTCGCCGCCGACCAACCTGCGGCGGCCGACGCACCCGTCGCCCCCGCACCGCCGACAGCAGACCTGCAGCCGATCGACCTTCTCGACCTCGCCGGCGGCAGCGCCTTGAGGCAGTACGGTCCCCGGGTCGCGGTGGCGTTCCTGGTGGCTGTCGTGGTGTTCACCATCGGGCGGTTACGGATGGCCCGCGCCCGTCGATGACGAGTCCGTACCTCCTGCGTGGGGTCGACCTCGCCGCGTTCGCGGTCGCCCTGGTCGACCGGTTGCGTGGCGCCGGAGTAGCAGTGTCGGCTGTCGGATCGGCCGGCCTGGTGCAGGCCATGCACATCCTGGCTCCCGCACACCGTTCCCAGCTGTACTGGGCAGCGCGGCTGACGCTGGTGAGCCGCGTCGACGACGTTGCGGCGTTCGACGTGGTATTCGATGTGGTGTTCGGCGACGCCGTGCTCAGTCTCGATCCGGTGAGCCTGAAACGCCCTGTGGACCCGGCGCTGACTCTCGCGGGGCGGCCCACCACCGACTCGAACTCGGCCGAGGGCGGTTCCGGGCTGCCGTGGACCACGCGACCCGCCGCGCTCGCCGGGGCTGCCCAGGCACCCGCGGGCAATGCGCTGCCGGACCTGCTGCCGAGCCGGCTCGTCACGCACGCCGACACGCCGTTCGACCAATTCGACGCCGACGAGCTGCGTCGCATCGGAGTGTGGCTGCAGAGCGCGCAAACCCGCTGGCCGCAGCGGCGCACCCTGCGTCGTCAACGCCACCCGGCCGGTCGGCACGTCGATCTGCGCGCGACCATCAAGGCATCTCGCACGACCGGATGGGAGCCACTTCGGGTGGCCCGCACCCGCAGGCGGGCGCGGCCGCGCCGGGTGGTCCTGGTCTGCGATGTCAGCGGTTCGATGCAGCCGTACGCCACGGTCTACCTGCACCTGATGCGGGCGACGGCACTGCGTTCCACGGGCCTGCGTCCCGAGGTGTTCGCGTTCGCGACCACGCTGACGCGGCTCACCGCGGCCCTGTCACACCGAAGCGCCGAGACCGCCCTGGCCCGGGCCAACGACAAGGTGACGGACCGGTACGGCGGCACTCACGTGGGCCGGTCGATCAACACCCTGCTCACACCTCCGCACGGCAACGCCCTGCGGGGGGCTGTCGTGGTGATCGCCTCGGACGGCTGGGACGCCGACGAGCCGGACACGCTGCGCCACGCCATGAGCCGGCTACGGCGTCGCGCACACCTGGTGATCTGGCTCAACCCTCGCGCAGCCGCCCCCGGATTCGCCCCGCTCGCCGGGGCGATGGCCGCGGCGCTGCCGTTCTGCGACCACGTGCTGTCCGCGCACAGCCTCGCCGGGCTGCGGGAACTGTTCGACGCGCTCGGCTAAGAGGTCTCGGTGGCGTCCTTCGCCGCGCGGCGACGCTTGAGCCACTCGAAGAACATCGGTGCGACCGAGGCGAGCACGATGACGATGAAGATGGGTTCCAGCAGCTTCTGGATGATGGTGAACTGGCCCAGCCAGTAACCCAGCAGGATCAGGCCGACGCCCCAGACCACCGCACCCAGGACGTTGAAGGTCGTGAACACCGAATAGCGCATCTTCGCGGCGCCCGCGGTCAATGGGGCCAGGGTCCGCACGATCGGCACGAAACGCGCGATCACGATGGCGAACGGGCCACGCTGCTCGAAGAACGCATGTGCCTCGTCGAGATAGCGCTGTTTGAGCACCTTCGCGTCGGGCTTGAACATCGACGTGCCGATGGTGCGCCCGATGAAATAGCCGACCTGCCCACCGAGGATCGCGGCGAGCGGGATGAACACCAGCAGCTGCCACAGCTGGAAGTTCGCCTGGGCGTCGATTCCCCGGGCCGCGGTGCCCGCCGCGAGCATGCCCGCCACGAACAACAGCGAGTCGCCGGGCAGGATCGGGAACAGGACTCCGGACTCGACGAACACCACCACGAGGATGCCGACCAGCGCCCACGCGCCGAAGTATCCGATGAGGTTGAGCGGATCCATGAAACTCGGCATCAGCGCCAGATTGGTCGTAACCTCTGGGATGGCGGTGGCGATCACGAGTCCCAAGGGTACCTGCGCCCTGTCACCGCCCCGCACCTGCGAGAACCTGCGCCGCAACAATCAGCATGGGACAGGAAAGGACACTGTCATGCCCATCGCCACTCCCGAGGTCTACGCCGAGATGCTGGGCCGGGCCAAGGAGCATTCGTTCGCGTTCCCTGCGATCAACTGCGTCGGGTCGGAGAGCATCAACGCGGCAATCAAGGGCTTCGCCGATGCGGGCAGTGACGGCATCATCCAGTTCTCCACCGGTGGTGCGGAGTTCGGCTCGGGCCTGGGGGTCAAGGACATGGTCACCGGCGCTGTTGCGCTGGCCGAGTTCGCCCACGTGATCGCCGACAAGTATCCGATCACCGTCGCGCTGCACACCGACCACTGTCCCAAGGACAAGCTGGACACCTATGTCCGGCCGCTGCTGGCCATCTCCGCCGAGCGGGTGGCCGCCGGGCGCAACCCGCTGTTCCAGTCGCACATGTGGGACGGCTCGGCGATACCGATCGACGAGAACCTGGCCATCGCCCAGGACCTGCTCAAGCTCGCTGCGGCCGCCAAGATCATCCTCGAGGTGGAGATCGGCGTGGTCGGCGGCGAGGAGGACGGCGTCGAAGCCGAGATCAACGAGAAGCTCTACACCAGCCCGGAGGACTTCGAGAAGACCATCGACGCCCTGGGCGCCGGTGAGAAGGGCCGGTACCTGCTGGCGGCGACGTTCGGCAACGTGCACGGTGTGTACAAGCCCGGCAACGTGGTGCTCAAGCCCGAGGTGCTGGCCGAGGGGCAGCGGGTAGCCGCGAAGAAGCTCGGATTGTCCAGCGACGCAAAGCCTTTCGACTTCGTCTTCCACGGCGGCTCAGGTTCGCTCAAGTCCGAGATCGAGGATTCGCTGAAGTACGGCGTGGTGAAGATGAACGTCGACACCGATACGCAGTACGCCTTCACCCGTCCGATCGCCGCGCACATGTTCACCAATTACGACGGTGTGCTCAAGGTCGACGGCGAGGTTGGCAACAAGAAGACCTACGACCCGCGCACCTACCTCAAGAAGGCCGAGGCCTCCATGACCGAGCGCGTGACCGAGGCCTGCAACGACCTGCACAGCGCGGGCCGCAGCGTGACCGCAGGCTAGTCAGGGCTGGTCAGCCCGTGGGGGCCTGGCAGATCTTCCACTGATCGTCGCGGAACTGCAGGTCGAAGCTGCGCGTCGACCGCGTCTGAGGCGCGAACGCCATGAAGGTGGTGACGTTGGCCTCGGCGTGGTCGTCGTGGACCACCACCTGGTCGACGCTGGACACCACGGGGTACTGCTTGGCCGCCGCCACCCGGGCATGGGTTTCATCCCAGGCCTGCTGGTCGTAGTTGACGTAGTTGTCGCGCGTGCTGCCGCAGGTGATGGACCGCAGGGTGGCCAGATCACCGCTCTGGACCGCGGCGTCGAAGTTCTCTATGGTCGCGCGCACCTTGTCTTCCTGCGCCGACGCCGTGGAGTTGCGGGTGAGCAGCACGGTGCCCAGGATCGCGATGGCCACCAGCGCGGCGATCACCAGCAGGACCGCGATCACCCAGCCCCAACTGCGCCGGGACGGCGCCTCGGACGCGGGCGGTGGCGGCGCCCCGTCCCGCGGCGGAATCATCTGGGGAGCCGCGGCCTTTGCCGTCGGTGGGGCGAACACCTCGGTTTCCGGGTCCGGCGGGGTGTCGATCTTCTGCGTCGAACCGTCAAAACCCGATGGGGCGGTGAAGCGTCGTTCGTCGTGCTGCTGCGCCGCTTCCGTCATGGCGGTCGCGGAGCCGATGATCTCGGTGGTGGCCTCGGACTCGGCGTCCACCCTCATCTGCTCGGTCTGGTCGTCTGCTCGCCCCGGCCTACCGGCGTCGTCCGGCTCCGATGGATTCGACATCCCTGTTGCGGTCCTCCCGTACGTCGCTACCGGTGGAGCTTATAGGCCGGTGCACAATAGGCCCATGACGCGGATGGGTGATCTGCTAGGACCGGATCCAGTGTTGCTCCCGGGCGACCCCGATGCCGAGGATGAACTCGCGGCGGGGGAGAAGCCCGCTGTGGTGGCTGCGGCGCATCCGTCGGCATCGATCGCGTGGGCCGTGCTGGCCGAGGACGCGCTCGCAGACGACAAGGCGGTGACCGCCTACGCCTATGCCCGCACGGGCTACCACCGCGGGTTGGACCAGCTGCGCCGCAACGGGTGGAAGGGCTTCGGCCCGGTGCCGTTCAGCCATGAGCCCAATCAGGGATTCCTGCGTTGTGTCGCGGCGCTGGCCCGCGCGGCCGACGACATCGGCGAGACCGACGAGTTCCAGCGGTGCCTTGACCTGCTCGACGACTGCGATCCGTCGGCGCGCGCCGAGCTCGGGCTGGGCTGACCGGCCCGAGGGGGTCTAAGGGTCTAAGCGACGCGGCCCGGCACCTGCTCGGTGCCCGGGTCCTCACGCAGGGTCACCACGTCGATTCGCAGGGGCAGTCCCCGCTCGTGCCGGGCGCCTCCACCTGCACCGTGGCGTGTTCCAGGCCACGAGCGGTGAGCACCGCGCGGGCGCCGTCGAGCACTGCTGCCGCGTCGGCGGTGCTGGTTAGGTGTGCGGTGACCATGTCTTTGCCGGGCACGAGCGTCCACACGTGCAGATCGTGCACACCGGTGACGCCGACCACCTCGCCGAGCGCGCTGCGCAGCTCCTCGACGTCGATGTGGCGGGGCGAGGACTCGCTCAGGATGCGCAGCGCGGCGCGCGCCAGGGAGATGGCGCGGGGCAGCACCCACAGCGCCACCAGCACCGCGACCACCACGTCGGCGTAGGGCCATCCGGTGGTGACCGTGACGATGCCGGCGATCAGCACCCCGATGCTGCCGACGGTGTCGGCGACCACCTCCATGTACGCACCCTTGACCGCGAGGCTGCTTTCGGAGTGCGAGCGCAGCATCAGCACCACGACGGCGTTGGCCAGCAGCCCGACGAGCGCCACGACGATCATCGGCACACCGGGAATGTCTGGTGCGTCGCCGAGCCGTTCGAACGCCTCGTAGAGGATGAAACCCGCGACGCCGAGCAGCAGTACGGCGTTGGCGACGGCGGTGAACACCTCGGCGCGGTGCCAGCCGTACGTGCGGGCCGGCGATGAGCTGCCCTTGCGGGCCAGCAGCACCGCCGTCAGGCCCATGAACATCGCGACCAGGTCGGTCAGCATGTGTCCGGCGTCCGCGAGCAGCGCGATGGAGTTGATGGTCAGCGCGGTGACCAGTTCGACGACGAAGAAGATCGACAGGATGGCGGCAGCCATGACCATGCGGCTGACGCGCGTGTCCGTCGAATGGCTGTGATCGTGGCCTGCACCCATGGACGCAATATATGCGCATACTCGCATATGTCGCAAGTGTCACGTTCGCCACGGGTTCGGCGAGCCTGTCACCTTCGCCGCAGTTTCGGAATTGCGCAGCGAGCGCGCCCGTTGTGCTGTTCGAGATGAGTTACGACAACGCCTTCGATGGATCCGCGCTGGCCCGGCTGGCTGCGCGGGTGTTCGCCTGGCGCTACGACCAGCAGCTCCTCGACGGCGTGATCATCGAGCCGGGCAGCGCGTTGGCCATGCACGTCGAGCGGCTGACCTCCGATCGGCACCGCCATGAGCTGGCCGAGACGCTGGGCCTGGCGGTGCAGCGAGCAGAAGCCGACCCGATTTTCTATTCGTCGCGGATCCCGACGCACCTCGGCGCGGTGATGTCGGCCGTCGACCAGATCGAGGAGATCCGGCTGCGGCTGGAAGGCCCTCGGCCGGTGCGCGCGCACGGGGTGGCGCGGTTGCGGATGCTGCTCGCCGACGGTGTCGGGCCGTTCTACGTACCGGGCCGCGGTGGCCTCGCCGACGCGCTGCGGGCAGTGCTCGCCGACCTCTAGGCCTGCTACATCCAGGCTGACCAGAACCGCGTCAGCTGCCCGCCGATCTGCATCAGGAATCGCGGCACACCGGACAGTTCGCAGGCCCAGTAGACCAGGCCGAAGAACCACCGGTTGAGGGCCGGCGTGATGAGCAGGATCAGCAGGATGAAGAAACTCCACTGCTTGGCCGGCTCAAGTGCGCGTTGCGTCTCGGGGCTCAGGTGGGGTTCCAGCGCGCTGTAGCCGTCCAGTCCCGGGATCGGCAGCAGGTTCAGCACCAGCGCGGTGACCTGCAGGAAACCCAGGAATGCCAGCCCGGACCAGAACACGCCGTGCGCCGGGTCGTAGAACAACCGGGTGGCCGTGAGCAGCAGGACCGCGAGCACCAGGTTGGCCGCCGGGCCGGCCAGGCTCACGATCGTTCGCTGGCGGGCCGTCATCCACGACGTGCGCACGTACACCGCCCCGCCGGGAAACCCGATACCGCCGAGCGCGATGAACAGCACGGGCAAACCCAGCGACAGCATGGGGTGCGAATACTTGAGTGGGTTGAGGGTCAGGTAGCCGCGCACCGCGACGTCATGGTCGCCGAAGCGCCACGCCGTGAACGCGTGCCCGAATTCGTGCAGGCACAGCGACACCAGCCAGCCCGCCACCACCAGCACGAACACACCGGCGTAGGACAGCGGCCGCACGGTGTCGCCGGCCAGCCACGCGGCCACGCCGCCCGCGGCGGTGATGGCGACGACGGCCAGGAAGACCGGGCTCGGGCGCACCGATTGATGCAGCGGACGGATGTTCACGATTCGACGCTACCGGTTGCTGCGCTGCTCAGCCGACCCGTAGCCAACCCTCGGTGTGGCGGTAGAACGTCGAACGGCGCACCTTGCGCGGCACCGCCACGCCGTCACGCGTGACCTGGGCACCGGTGGTGCCCAGCTGGGCGGCCCGCCCGGTGACCCAGGTGCGGGGGCGCCCGCGTTCGGTGAGCACGGCCGCGCGCAGACCGGGCATGGCGAGCGTGGGTTCCACCCGCACACCCGGGACGTCGCCGTCGAACAGCAGATGATCGTCGACCACCGCCTCGCCGTGCAGTGGCCCGCCGTCGACGCCCCGCCACTGGGCAGCGGACACGATGACCGCCCCGGTCTCGTCGCGGATCAGTGGCACGCGGCGGGCCGGGGCACGGAGTGCACGACGTGCGGACAGGTAGCCGGTGGCATGGGCAACCTCGACATCGAGCCGCTCGGCCCGCAGCAACGCGGTCAGCACAGCGGCCAGCTCGGCCGTTCCACCTGCGACGATGACCCGGCGCCGGGTGGCGACGCCGTCGAGCTCGACGGTCGGCAGGCCGCGCAGCGGACTCGGCACGGCGCTGCCGAAGACTGCGACACCAGGCGCATCGGGCGTCTGGTTGGACAAAATGTGTGCTCCTCGCGTGCGCTGGGATAAGGTGACCTACCGGCTGCGCCAGTTCAAGACGCGGAGATAGGCGGGAGATTACGCCATGCCGGCAATCGTGCTCATCGGTGCCCAGTGGGGCGACGAGGGCAAAGGTAAAGCCACCGATCTACTCGGTGGCCGGGTGCAATGGGTCGTTCGCTACCAGGGCGGCAACAACGCCGGACACACCGTCGTGTTGCCCACCGGGGAGAACTTCGCCCTGCATCTGATTCCCTCGGGCATTCTCACGCCCGGTGTCACCAACGTCATCGGCAACGGTGTGGTCGTCGACCCCGGTGTGCTGCTGAGCGAGCTCAGCGGCCTCGAAGAACGCGGCGTGGACACCTCGGGACTGCTCATCTCGGCTGATGCGCATCTGCTGATGCCGTACCACGTCGCCATGGACAAGGTGGTCGAGCGGTACGCGGGCACCAAGAAGATCGGTACCACCGGCCGCGGCATCGGGCCGTGCTACCAGGACAAGATCGCCCGCATCGGCGTCCGCGTCTCCGATGTGCTCGACGAGCAGTTGCTTGCCGAAAAGATCGGGGCCGCACTGGAATTCAAGAACCAGGTGCTGGTCAAGATCTACAACCGCAAGGCGCTCGACCCGGCTGAGGTGGTTTCGAACCTGCTTGCCCAGGCCGAGGGGTTCAAGCATCGCATCGCCGATTCCCGGTTGCTGCTCAACAAGGCCTTGGAAAGCGGCGAGACCGTGCTGCTCGAAGGGTCGCAGGGCACGCTGCTCGACGTCGACCACGGCACCTACCCGTTTGTCACGTCGTCGAACCCGACGGCAGGCGGAGCGTCGGTGGGATCCGGCATCGGCCCCACCCGCATCACCACGGTGCTGGGCATCCTCAAGGCGTACACGACCCGTGTCGGGTCGGGGCCGTTCCCGACCGAACTGTTCGACGAGCACGGGGCCTACCTGGCCAAGACCGGCGGCGAGGTCGGGGTGACGACGGGGCGGCCGCGCCGCTGCGGCTGGTTCGACGCCGTGATCGCGCGCTACGCCACCCGGGTCAACGGCATCACCGATTACTTCCTAACCAAGCTCGACGTGCTGTCGAGCCTGGAGACCGTGCCGGTCTGCGTCGGGTACACGGTCGACGGCAAGCGCACCGACGAGATGCCGATGACACAGTCCGACATTCACCGCGCCGAGCCGGTCTACGAGGAACTGCCCGGTTGGTGGGAGGACATCTCCGGCGCCCGCGAGTTCAGCGACTTGCCCGCCAAGGCGCAGGACTACGTGCTTCGCCTCGAAGAGCTTGCCGGCGTGCATATTTCGTGCATCGGTGTGGGACCGGGCCGGGACCAGACCATTGTGCGGCGCGACATCCTGGCTCCGAAGTGACGGACGAACAACGCGAGTCGGTTTTCGAACAGCACGGTGGTTTCCCGGTTTTCGAGGCCGCCGACCCCGGGCCGGGTTTCGGTCGGTTCGTGACGGCGATGCGCCGCGCCCAGGACCTGGCGGTGTCGGCTAACCCCGACGCCGACGTCTGGGACGCGGCCGCCGATCGCGTCGAGGAACTCGTCAAACTGCTCGCCCCGTACGAGGCACCTGAGGGAGTCGGCCCGGCCAACCGCGTGCCATCACTGCCCGGTGCGGGCAGCTTGCTGATGCCGCCGTGGACGGTCGCCAAGTTCGAAGCAGACGGCGTCGAACTGCACGTGGATTTCAGCCGCTACTACGTGGGCGGCAACTACGCCGTGCACGGCGGGGTGCTGCCGCTGTTGTTCGACTCGGTGTTCGGCATGGTCATCCACGCAGCCGGGCGGCCCATCAGCCGCACCGCGTTCCTGCACGTGGACTACCGCAAGGTGACGCCCATCGACACGCTCCTGACCGCGCGCGGCTGGGTGCGGGAAGCCGAGGGGCGCAAGGCATTCGTCAACGCCGAACTGCGTGACGCGGGTGGGAATCTGCTCGCCGAGGCACACGGGCTCATGGTCAGATTGTTGCCCGGACAGCCCTGAGCCGTGCGAACATGACGCGGTGGCTCAACAGCATCTGCGTCGACTCTCCACGCCCCGTGCGGCAGCACTCGCCGGCGTTCTGTTCGCCCTACTGTGTGGGACGGCGCTGATCCTGATCCGCACCGCGCTGCCGGAGGGCGCCGAGCCCGGTTCGCAGTGGCTGGTCACCGGCAGCGCCAATCTCCGAGCGGCAGCGACGATCATGCCGTTCGCGGGCATCACCTTCCTGTGGTTCATGGGTGTCATGCGCGACGGCCTCGGCCGCTACGAGGACAGGTTCTTCTCGACGGTCTTCGTCGGCAGCGGCACGCTGTTCCTGGCCATGCTCTTCGTGGCAGCCGGGGTGGGTGCCGGGCTGGAACACAGTGGCGGCGCGATGGATCCGAGCGTGGCGACCTTCGGCCAGTTCGTCCTGCTGACCATCTCGAAGACCTACGCGGTGCGGATGGCCGCGGTCTTCATGATCTCGCTGGCCACCATCTGGCTCAAGACCGGTCTCATGCCGCACTGGCTCGTGATCACCAGCTACGTGCTGGCCGTCGGACTGCTGGTGGCCGGCGACGTGTCCATGTGGCTGACGTTGGCATTCCCGGCGTGGGTCCTGGTGGTCAGTGTGCTGGTGCTGATCCGCGCCGGTGTGATCGACCTGCCGGGGGAGTCAGTCCACGAGGCGTAACGCGCTGGCGGGGCACAGTCTGACGGCTTCGCGGGCGTGGTCCAGTTCGGCGTCGGGAACCTCGTGCACCAGAGGCTGCACCACGCCGTCGTCGTCCTGGTCGAACACCGCCCCGGCGACCATCACGCAGTTGCCCGATGCGATGCAGGCGTCGCGATCCGCTTCAATCCTCATGGCGCTCACCACGTTACCGCGAGCGATCGCAGCCCGTAGATGAAGTGGAACGACCGGTAGGACACCTCGTCGAACGGTTCGGCGAGGGCCAGCCGGGGAAAGCGCCGCAGCAGCGCGGGGAACGCTATCCGCATCTCCATGCGGGCCAGCGGAGCGCCCAGGCAGTGGTGCACGCCGTGGCCGAAGGCCAGGTGTCCCGGCGCGCCGCGGCGGATGTCGAGAACGTCTGGGGAGTCGATGAACTCGGGATCCCGGTTGCCCGACGGCAACGACGCGAACACCAGCTCACCGGCCGGTATCCGGACTCCGGCGATCTCGACCGCGGTGGTGGTGATGCGCGGGATCGCGTTCTGCACGATCGACAGCCAGCGCAACAACTCCTCGACCGCCGGGCCGACGGCATCGGGGTCGTCGCGCACCGCCGCGAGCTGGTCGGGGTGGCGGAGCAGCGCAAGTACGCCCAGTCCCAACATGTTCGACGTCGTCTCGTGCCCGGCGAGCAGCAGCAACCCCGCGATCCCGATCAGTTCGTCGTCGCTGAGCTCGTCGCCGTGTTGGCGCACCAGCATGCCGAGGATGTCCTCACCCGGATCGCGGCGGGCGCTCTCGACCAGGCGGCGCATGTACTCGCGGCCCTGGCGCTGCAATTTGAGGCGTTCGGGAATCGGTGCGGACAGGTCGAGCTGTCGGGTGGAGCGTTGCTGGAAATCGTCGCGGTCCGCGTAGGGAACACCGAGCAGCTCGCAGATCACCAGGGACGGTATGGGCAGGGCGAAATCGGCCACCAGATCGGTGGGCGGCCCCGCGGCGGCCATGGCGTCCAGTTGCGCCTCGACGATCTCGACGATCCGTGGCTCCAGCCGGTTCATCCGGCGGATGGTGAACTCCGCGGTGAGCATGCGGCGCAGCCGCTGATGCTCCGGCGGGTCGAGCCCCAGCAGGTTGCCGGCCCGGGCGCTGGCCTGCTCGTCGTCGGACATCTCCGGAGCACCCGGCAGCGCGAACCCCGGTGGCCTGCTGTTGGAGAACCGTTCGTGATCGGCCAGCACCATCTTGACGTCGTCGTGCCGGGTGACCAGATGCACCGACATGCCCAGCGCGTTGACGACGGTGCGCACCCCGTCGGTCTCACGGACCTCCCGCAAGTACGGTGTCGGATCGAAGGCGTTGCGCCGCATGTGCAGTGGCGGCAGGACCTCGGGCGCAGTCATGAATTCGACGGTACGCCGGTGTTACGAGCGCAGCCCGGGCCACCAGATCCGCGGGCCGATCAACGTGAACAGCGCCGGGACGATCACCGTGCGGACGACGAACGTGTCCAGCAGGATCCCGAGTCCGACGATGATGCCCAGCTGCGTCAAGACGATCAGCGGCAGCACACCGAGCACGCAGAACACCGCCGCCAGCACGATGCCTGCGCTGGTGATGACGGCCCCGGTGGCCGACACCGCGCGCACGATGCCCTGCCGGGTGCCGTACTGCGGCGTCTCCTCCCGCGCCCGGGTCACCAGGAAGATCGTGTAGTCGACGCCGAGTGCCACGAGGAACAGGAACGCGAACAGCGGGGTGCTGTTGTCCAGCGCCGGGAAGCCGAAGACGTGCACGCTGGTCCAGCCGCCGAGCCCCAGCGCGGCCAATGCGCTGAGCACCGTGACGGCGACCAGCACCAGCGGCGCGAGCGCTGACCGCAGCAGGAGGTAGAGCACGGCGAGCACCACGGCCAGGATCGCCGGAATCACCACGAGCCGGTCCCGTTGCGCGGCTGCCGCGGCGTCCCTGGCTTGCGCGTCCGAACCGCCCACCACTGCGGTGACGTCCACCGCGTGCACCGAGTTACGCAGGGCGTCAACGGTTTTGAAGGCGTCCTCCGATGCGGGTGCGGCCCGCAGGACCACCGACCACTGACTCAGGCCGGCCGGCGACTCCCCGGCCGGGCCGGCGCTCACGACGCCCGGGGATTCGGTGATGGCCCGCTGGACGGCGTCGGCCTTGGTGGTCGCGGCGATGACCCGGGTGGGATCGGTCAGGCCGCTGGGGAAGTGGGCGGCCAGCGTCTCGTACCCGGTGACCGATTCGGCCTGGACCCGGAACTGCTCGGTCTGGGACAACCCGATCGGTGTGTTCAGCAGCCCGATGCACAGCACCGCCAGCCCCGCGGTGGCCACCACAACGACCCGGCCGGGCCGCTTGGCCACCGCGTCGGCGATCCGGTGCCAGATACCGCTGTCGGTAACGGCATTGGTGCCGGGCTTCGGGATGAACGGCCAGAACAGTCGGGTGCCGCACAGCGCCAGCAGCGGCGGCAGCACCACGAGCACGAAGATTGCGGCGACCACCAGGCCCGCGGCGGCCTGGACGCCGAGGCTGCGGTTGCTGGGCGCCGACGCGAGCAGCAGGGTGAGCAGCGCCAGCACCACGGTGGCGTTGCTGGCCATGATCGCCGGGCTCGCGGCCCGGACCGCCACCCGCAGTGCCTCACGGTGGTCGGAGTGCGTGTTGAGCTCTTCGCGGTACCGCGAAATCAGCAGCAGCGCATAGTTGGTGCCTGCACCGAACACCAGCACGCTGGTGATCCCGCCGGTCGACCCGTCGGGGTGCAGGCCGAGGCCGGAGGCGACGGCGGTGCCGAGCACGCCACCGACGCGGTCGGCGAACGCGATCACCAGCAGCGGGACCAACCACAGCACGGGCGAGCGGTAGGTGACGATCAGCAGCAGCGCCACCACCGTCGCGGTCACTGCCAGCAGCGTGATGTTCGCTCCGGCAAAGGAATTCGCGATGTCGGCGCCGAAGGCGGGGCCGCCGGTGAGCTGTGCGTGCAGGCCGGGCGGCAGGCCCGCCCCGGCCTTGTCCCGCAGCTCGCGCACCGCGTCGTTGAGAGCAAAGCCGGACAGGCCGGCATCCAATGGGACCGTCGCCACTGCCGCTTTGCCGTCGTCGGAGACAACGACGGGTGGGCCGGGCGCATCCGTCATCCGGTGGCGCGCCAGCGCGGTCGCGTCGATGTCGTCGGCGCCGAGCTCGGCTCCGTCGGTGCGGGTGACCACCAGGATGGCGGGAACCTCTGCGCCGCCGGGGAATTGGGCCCGCAGCGCGTCGGCCCGCGCGGATTCGGCGTTCTCGGGAACAGCGACCGGTGACGCCGACCCCGACTCGTCTCCGCTGAGCAGCCCCAACAGCGCGCCGGAGAGCAGCACGACCAGCACCGCCAGCCAGGACAGTGTCCTAATCACGGTTCAGGGTCGCCTCTTCCAGGTCGAGCCCCCGCAGCACGGTGCGCAACACCTCGTCGTCGATGTGACCGGCATCGCGCTCGGCGATGAACGTCTTGCGTTCGGCGGCAAGCATTTCCAACCGTAACCGGCGGAAGGCCGAGGTGGGGCTCTCCCCGATGTCGGCGTCGTCGCGACCCAGCCGTTCCCAAGCGGCGTTGCGGCGCCGGGTGTTCCACGCCCGCAGGATCTCGGCGGCGCGTTCCGGCACGTCGGAGTCGGGAGCCTGCTCGGCCAGCAGCTCGTCGAGCCGGTCGGCGGCGGCCCTGGCGGCCCGGTCCTGTGCGGCCGCGGTGGCGATCGCGTCGGCGTGCTCCTCGTTGCCCTGCACCCCGAGCACTTTGATGAACCACGGCAGCGTCAGACCGTGCAGCAGCAGCGTTCCGACGACCACGACGAACGTGAGGAACACCAACTGCGGCCGACCCGGGAACGGCGCGCCGGACAGCGTCGTGGCGGGCACGCCGAAGGCCGCGGCCAGCGAGACCACGCCACGCATTCCCGCCCACGCCAGGATGAACACCTGCCCCGGCGTCGGAGCCTGCTCACGGGCCCGCACCTTCGCCGAAAGCAGCCGCGGCAGATAGGTGAAGCAGTACATCCAGACGACCCGGACCATGATCACCGCCATGAGCACTGCCGCTGAGGAGATCGCCAGCGTGGCCGCCGAGACGCCCGTGAGCTCACCGATCACCTTGGGCAGCTGCAGCCCGATCAGGAAGAACGCGAACGATTCGAGCACCAGCTGCAGCGCCTTCCACACCGCGGTGTCCTGCAGCCGGGTCGCATAGCCGGCATCGGTTTCCCGCTGGCCCAGCAGCAGGGCCGCGACCACCACCGCGATCACGCCGGAGCCGTGCACCTCCTCGGCGACGAGGTAGATCGTGAACGGCGCCACGAGCCCGATCGCGCTTTCCACCAGCGGGTCGTCGAGCCGGGTGCGGATGTAGTGCACGGTCATGCCCAACGTGACGCCGACCACGACACCGCCGACCGCCGCCAGGGCGAACGTGCCAAGGCCGCGCTGCCACGTCGCCGCCGCGCCGATGGCCGCGGCGAGCGCCACTTTGTAAGCCGTCAGCGCGGTCGCGTCGTTGAGCAGGCTCTCCCCGCCGAGCAGCGTCATGATGCGGCGCGGCAACCCGAGCCTGCGCCCGATGGCGGTCGCCGAGACCGCGTCGGGCGGAGCCACGATCGCACCGAGGGTGAGTGCCGCGGGGATGGTCAACTCGGGCACGGTGTGGAATGCCACGATCCCGACGACCAACGTCGTCGCCAGCGGCAGCCCGACCGCCAGCAGCCCGATCGCCCGGGTGTGCTTGCGCATCGCCAGGTAGCTGCTCTCCAGCCCGGCCGACCACAGCAGCGGCGGCAGGATGACGTACAACACCAGCTCGGGGTCGAGATGGACGTCGTGGAGCACGGGTATCGCACTGGCGGCCAACCCGGCCACCACGAGCGCCAACGGCGCCGATACGTCGCAGCGGCGAGCCACTGCGGCCAGCAGCACCGAGACCACGAGAGCTGCCAAGAGTGAGACACCCACGTCGTCGATCCTCCTTCGCGTCCGGTCCTATCCTTGATCAACATGTTGAGGAGATCACGTCGGCGCGAACCGACCGCGGTGCCCAAGACCTGTGAGCACCTCGCCGCCGCCGTGGACGAGCCTGAGCCGATTACCCCCGGGCGGTGTCAGGAATGCGCGGAGGACGGCGAGAACAACTGGGCCCACCTGCGGATGTGCATGACGTGTGGGCACGTCGGCTGCTGTGACTCCAGCCCGCACCAGCACGCCACCGCGCACTTCAAGCAGAGTGGCCATGCTGTCATGCAGTCGGCGGAACCGGGCGAGAGCTGGCGTTGGTGCTACATCGACCATCGTGTCGGATGACGATCTGGCAGTCTTGGTGGCGCGATGAGTGACTCGATTGACGCAGCCCTCGAAGAGGCCGGCAAAACGACCGAAGAAGCCGAATCGGCGCAGGAACCATCTGCGTCGGAAGCGGCGGAGCCCGAGACCCCGCCGGAGGCGGAGCCGACGGCAGCGGAGCCGACGGCAGAAGCCGAGCCCGACGACGCCCCGGCGGAACCTGAGCCGGCGCCGGTGCCGGAGGAGCCCGCAGCGCCCGCGCGACGGCGGACCACCGCGCTCATGCTGGGCGCAGGTGAATCCAGCCGTGAGCTGGCGCTGGCGTTCGAGCGGCTGGGTGTTGCCGTCATCGCGGCGGACCGGGGAGACGACACCGAAGAACTCGCCGCGCTGATCGAGCGTGAGCGTCCGCACTACGTGGTGACCGAGTCAGGGGCGGTCGCGGCGGACGCGTTGATCGCGGTGGCCGAACAAGGCGACACCGAGGTGCTGCCGACGCCGCGCAGCATCCGGCTCAGCCAGGACCGGGAGGGCCTGCGCCGGTTGGCTTCCGACGAGCTCGGGTTGCCGACCGTGCCGTTCTGGTTTGCCGGGACCGTCGACGAGCTGACGGCTGTCGCCGAACATGCCGGATACCCGTTGCTGGTCAAGCCCGTCGCGGGGTCGCTGGACGATGGCCAGTCGGTGTTGCTGCGGCCTGATGACATCGAGCCGGCCTGGGAGCGTGCGACCGCTGCGGGCGGGGTCATGCGGGTGCTCGCCGAGTCGGTGGTCGAGGTCGAACACGCGGTCACCCTGCTCGTCATCCGCACCACCGGCCCCGCGGGACCGGGTGTGCATTTCTGTGAGCCCATCGGCCACCGCGACGACGATGCCGGCGTGTTGGAGGCATGGCAGCCGCAGCAGCTCGCGCCTGCCGCGATGGACGGCGCGAAGTCCATCGCCGCGCGCATCGTCAACTCGCTGGGCGGGCGGGGCGTCTTCTCTGTCGAGCTGCTGGTGCAGGGTGACGACGTGTACTTCGCCGATGTCCGCGTCGGTCCGGGCGACAGCGGCCTGGTCACGGTGCGGTCGCAGCGACTGTCGCAGTTCGAGTTGCACGCCAGGGCCATCCTCGGTTTGGCGGTCGACACCATCATGATCTCGCCGGCCGCCGCCGAGGTCAGCTATGGCGCGGCCGGATCCGCTGACACGAGCAACGTCACGGCTGTGCTCGCCGACGCGTTGGCCACCTCGGAAAGCGATGTGCGGCTGTTCGGCCGGGGCGACGAGTCCGACGGCAGGCAGCGGCTCGGGGTGGCCCTGGCGACTGCGCCGGATGTGATCGTGGCGCGCGACCGGGCCCGGCGGGTGGGCACTGCCCTGCGCAAGCTCTTCTCGTGACGACCGACGAGCCGGTCGACCGGCCGACCATGGCGCCGTTTCTGGGGGCGTTGGCCATCATTGTGCTCGTCGTGATCGCCATTGCGGTGGCCAACGTGTTGTCCAGCGGTGACGGCCTGTCCGAGGAGCAGCGGGTGGGGCGCGCCGCGGTGGGGCAGAACGACGCCATGCAGCGTGAGAACTGGACCGCGTTCGGTGACTACACCTGTCGTGACCAACGCGGCACCGAGGCTGATTTCCTTGCCCGGCAACGTGATTCGGTGAGCAAGCAGGGTGCTCGGTTCGTCGACGACGTGACGGGTGTTCGCATCGACGGTGACCGGGCCACCGGCACCGTGGTGTATCACTTCGACAAGACACCCGACACCAAGCTCAACGCCGAGACGGCCTTCGTGCGCGAGGACGGCGCATGGCGCGTCTGCGGTGGTGTGAAAGACTCACGGCCGTGAGCTATGCAGGTGATATCACGCCGCAGGAGGCTTGGAAACTGCTGAGTGAGGACCCTTCCGCCGTGCTGGTGGATTGTCGGACCGACGCCGAGTGGCGCTTCGTCGGCGTCCCGGATCTGAGCCAGCTGGGCCGCGACGTGGTCTATATCGAGTGGAACCGCACCGACGGCAGCCACAACGACGCGTTCGTCGACGATCTCCGGGAGAAGGTCGACTCCGGTGACCGCCCGGTAGTCTTCCTATGCCGCTCCGGCAACCGCTCGATCGGTGCCGCCGAGGCTGCGACCGCTGCGGGCTACCGCCCGTCCTACAACGTGCTCGACGGCTTCGAGGGCAACCTCGACGAGAACCGCCACCGCGGCGCTACCGGCTGGAAGGCCGTCGGTTTGCCCTGGAAGCAGAGTTGAGGACGGCATGACTGACAACCCATCTGTGCCCTCTGTGCGGATCCCCGCACCGCTGCCTGACGGCGTCAGCCAGGCCACCATCGGGGTGCGTGGTGGCCTGCTCCGGTCGCAGTTCGAGGAGACCGCCGAGGGCCTGTTCCTCACCTCGGGATACGTCTACGAGAATGCGGCCGCCGCCGAAAAGGCCTTCACCGGCGAGATCGACCGGTTCGTGTATTCGCGCTACGGCAACCCGACCATCTCGATGTTCGAGGAGCGGCTGCGGCTGATCGAGGACGCTCCGGCGTGCTTTGCCACCGCCACCGGTATGGCCGCGGTGTTCACCGCGCTGGGCGCGTTGCTCGGCGCAGGCGATCGCCTGGTGGCCGCCCGCAGCCTGTTCGGTTCGTGTTTCGTCGTGTGCAACGAGATCCTGCCCCGCTGGGGTGTTGAGGCGGTGTTCGTCGACGGCGACGATCTCTCCCAGTGGGAGGAGGCGTTGTCGGTGCCGACGCAGGCGGTGTTCTTCGAGACGCCGTCCAACCCGATGCAGTCGCTCGTCGACATCGCGGCGGTATCTGAGCTGGCCCATGCTGCCGGAGCAAAGGTGGTGCTGGACAACGTCTTTGCCACCCCGCTGCTGCAGCAGGGCCTGCCGATGGGCGCCGACGTCGTGGTGTACTCGGGCACCAAGCACATCGACGGGCAGGGCCGCGTGCTCGGTGGCGCCATTCTCGGCGACAAGGAGTACATCGACGGCCCGGTGCAGAAGCTCATGCGCCACACGGGCCCGGCGATCAGTGCGTTCAACGCCTGGACGTTGCTGAAAGGCCTTGAGACGATGGCTGTTCGGGTGGACTACTCAAATCGGTCGGCGCTTGCGGTGGCGGAGTTCCTGGAAACCAAGGCGGGCGTGAACTGGGTGAAATACCCGTTCCTGCAGTCACATCCGCAGTACGACCTGGCCAAGCGGCAGATGCGCGGCGGCGGCACGGTGGTCACGTTCGAACTCGCCGCTCGAAAAGGCGGATCTGCGAAGGACCGGGCCTTCGAGGTGCTCGACAAGCTGCGGGTCATCGACATCTCCAACAACTTGGGGGACGCGAAAACCCTCATCACGCACCCTGCCACCACCACTCACCGGGCCATGGGGCCGGAGGGGCGTGCGGCGATCGGGCTCGGCGACGGCGTGGTGCGGATCTCGGTCGGTCTGGAAGGCACGGAAGATCTGATCGCCGATCTCGACCAGGCCCTGGGCTGAGCCATGTCCCGCGGCTCTGATGCGAAGAAGGCCCGTCGCAAGAAGCGGCAGGCCACCCAGCATTCGCGCTGGGTACCCCAGGAGGTCGTCGAACAACTGTCGGCCATCCAGGACGCCGTCGTCGCCGATCTGGCCGAGTTCGATGAGCGAATCACCGAGCGCGGCTGGACTTTTGACGAGGAAACCTCCGGCGACGAGGTCGCGGCGTGGTTCTACGAACCGTCCGGGGCAGAGGTCGACGACGGCCTGCCGGTGACCTCGCTGTGGCTCGACGCGGCCGAGGACGGCGCGGTGGTGCGAGTGGTGTTCGTCGGCCGCACCGACAGTCACGAGTTCGGGCATGACGAGTTCGTCGAGCACCTCGACGCCATCGAGGCCTACCGCGCCGGCGATCCGGTCCCACAGTTCTAAGCCGAGCAGTCACAGAATCGCACGTTTTCACGCAAAAGCGTGCGATTCTGCGTCTGCTCGGCAGGGGTTGGTCGGCCGGATAGCCTTGCCGCATGACCGACGTCACCCTGCGTCAGCTGCGGTACTTCGCGGTGCTGGGTGAAGAGCTGAACTACCGGCGCGCAGCCGAGCGGCTGTTCATCACCCAGCCCGCGCTCTCGACGGCCATCAAACAGCTGGAGCAGGCGTTCGGGGTGGTGCTGCTCAACCGCAACACCCGCGAGGTCGCGTTGACCGATCTCGGTGCGGCCTGGTTGCCGCAGGTGCAGCAGGCGCTGGCCGGTGTCGACGCGGTGGTGGCCAATCTCGTGACGCTCTCCGGTACGCGGCAAGGCCGGTTGCGGGTCGGCTATCTCATCGGCACCGGTGCCGACCTGCTGTTCCGGATTGTCCGGCACTTCGAGGCCGCCTATCCCGACGTCCGCGTCGAACCCATCGAATTCGACTTCGCCGACCCGACCGCGGGGCTGGCGTCCGGGACCACCGATGTGGCGCTCATCCGGCCGCCGGTGGATCTGCCGGAGCACCGCATGCTGATCCTCGACTCCGAGACCTGGGTGGCGTGCCTGCCGCGCGATCATCGGCTGGCCGACCGCACGGAGGTCGAAATCGCCGAGCTGCTCGACGATCCCATCGTGTGCGCGCCGGTCACGGCGGGTGCGTGGCGGGACTACTGGCTGGCGATGGATGCCAGGGGCAACCGGCCGCCGACCATCGCGGCGGTGGCGGCGACGTACGAGGCGGAGACGACGTCGATCGCGCGCGGCTTGGGCATCAGCTTCACCACGTCGTCGGTGGCCCGGTTCTACGATCGGCCCGGCATCGTCTATGTGCCGATCGTCGACCGGCCGGCCAGCCATGTCGCGCTGGCCTGGCACCCCGCCGCGATCACGCCGCAGGCCGACGCGCTGATCAGGCATGTGCAGCAGGAATGGAATTTCGGCGAGGGCGAAGAAGTGGCCGTACCCGCCACGCAGCACTGATAAAGCATGGTTATCACTCCATCAAAAGATGGAACTTCCGGTAGCCGACCGGTGGCGATTTCCTTACATCAGTCGTTCACTTGCCTTACCTGACCTGGAGTGATCATGACCGACGCACTGGCTTCACCCACTCATTCATCCAACCCCAACCTGCCGCTTGACGCCGAGGACGCCAAGCTGGCCGAGCTGGGCTACACCCAGAAGCTGGACCGCTCGGTCGGCAAGCTGGCTTCGTTCGCCATCGGATTCGCCACCATCAGCGCCACCACCGCGGTGTTCACCGGCTTCGGTGCCGGCTACTTCACCGCGGGCGGGCCGTTCGTGTGGACCCTGCTGCTGGCCGGCGCGGTGTTCGCGCTGTGGGCGTTGATCGCCGCCGACCTGACCGCGAAGCTGCCGCTCGCGGGCTACTCGTATCAGTGGATCAGCCGGATCAACGGACCGGACCTGGCGTGGTTCACCGGATTCATCGCGCTGATGGGCTGGGTCTGCGGCATGACCGGCGTCGGCTTCATCCTGTCCGGCTATCTCGGTGGACTGTTCGGCTGGACCATGAGCCAGAGCGCCCAGATCCTTCTCGCCATCGGCGTGGTCTTCGTCTGCGTGCTGATCAACATCTACGGCGTGCGCTTCGCGACCATGGTGAACAACATCGGCGTCAGCCTCGAACTCGTCATCACGGTCGGCGCCACCCTGCTGGTCGCGGTCATCGCGTTCTCGGCACCCGAGCACCATCAGCCCATCTCGGTGCTGTTCACCGGCGGCGAGTCCGGCGACAAGGACTCCTACGTGCTGGCCTGGCTGGCGGCCGCCCTCGGACCGTTCTTCGGGTTGATCGGTGTGGAGTCCGGCGCCGATGTCGCCGAGGAGACCCGCAACGCGCGTCAGGTCGTGCCAAGGACGATGTTCTACGCGTTGGTGACGTCCATCGTCATCGAACTGCTGATGTACATCGTCTACGTGCTGGCGATCCGCGACGTCGATGCGGTCGCAGCCAACCAGGCCGCGCCGATCGAGGAGATCATCAATCAGCAGGCCGGCCCGGTCGTCACGAAAATCGTTGTCGCCGTTGCCTTGACGAATATCCTGGCCTGCCTGCTGGCCAACATCCTGGTGGCCACCCGGCTCACCTACTCGATGGCCCGCGACAACATGCTGCCGTTCTCGCACATCTGGCGGCACGTCTCGCCGACCCGCAAGACACCGACCTACGCGGTGATCGGGCTGGGCTGCCTGTCCGCGGCGCTGCTGTTGTCCGCCATGGTCAACGAGGAGGCGTTCAACTACATCATCGGCATCGCGTCGCTGCTGTTCTTCTTCGTTTACATCCTGCAGACCATCGGCCTGTTGGTCGGCTACCGGCGCGGAACCATCCCCGCCGCCGAACCGGGCACCTTCGATCTCGGCCGGTTCCGGCTGCCGCTCTACGTCACGGCCCTGGTGATCTTCGTCGGAGTCGCCGTCACCCTGCTCTTCCTGCCCCAATTCACCAACAACAAATGGGTTTTCCTCGGCGTCGCGGCCATCGCTGCGGCCTGGTGGGCCACCGGGCTCAAGGCGCGACTGCGCCGCGGCGACGCCGGTGCCGACTACGTCAAGACCCACGCCGGGTGATCCCCGCTCGCTTCATTCCTGCCGTCAATCACTGAAAGGACCTGTCATGACCACAGTTAGCGATATCGGTACCAGCAACCTGGTCGCCGTCGAACCCGGCGCGATCCGCGAGGACACCCCGGCGGGTTCGGTAATCCAGTACAGCGACTACGAACTCGACGAGTCGAGCCCCTTCGCGGGCGGAGCCGCGTGGATCGAGGGGGAGTTCATCCCGGCCGAGGACGCCAAGATCTCGATCTTCGACACCGGGTTCGGCCATTCCGACCTGACCTACACCGTCGCACATGTCTGGCACGGCAACATCTTCCGGCTCGGCGACCACCTCGACCGGTTGCTCGACGGCGCCCGCAAGCTGCGCCTCGACCCCGGCTACTCCAAGGGCGAACTCGCCGAGATCACCAAGAAGTGTGTGTCGCTCTCGCAGCTGCGGGAGTCGTTCGTCAACCTGACCGTCACGCGCGGCTACGGAAAACGCAAGGGCGAGAAGGACTTGACCAAGCTCACCCACCAGGTCTACATCTACGCCATTCCCTACCTGTGGGCATTCCCGCCTGCCGAGCAGATCTTCGGCACCACCGCCGTCGTCCCGCGCCACGTGCGCCGGGCCGGGCGCAACACCGTCGACCCGACCATCAAGAACTACCAGTGGGGCGATCTCACCGCGGCCAGCTTCGAGGCCAAGGACCGCGGTGCCCGCACCGCCATCCTGATGGACGCCGACAACTGCGTGGCCGAGGGCCCGGGTTTCAACGTCTGCATCGTCAAGGACGGCAAGCTCGCCTCCCCGTCACGAAATGCGTTGCCGGGCATCACCCGTAAGACGGTCTTCGAAATCGCCGAGCAGATGGGCATCGAGGCCACGCTGCGTGACGTGACGAGTCACGAGCTCTACGAGGCCGACGAACTCATGGCCGTCACCACCGCGGGCGGCGTCACGCCGATCAACACCCTCGACGGCGAGCCCATCGGTAACGGCGAGCCCGGACCGATGACCGTGGCGATCCGAGATCGCTTCTGGGCGTTGATGGATGAGCCCTCGCCCCTGATCGAGGCCATCACCTACTAGCGCGAGCAGACGCAGAGGGTCCGCGACACGCCGCGTGTCGCGGACCTTCCTGACTGCTCGGCGGGAAACTCAGCTTTCGATGACGCCCTGGGCGGCCTGCGCGCGATCCTCGTAGCTCTTGCGTTTGGCGGCGTCGTACTCGAGGAACACGGTGTCGAGGCCCAGCGCCTTGTTGAGCGCGCGGCGGCCGCGCGGCGGCAGCAGTTGGGCGGCCTGGGCGGTGAACCGCAGTGGCGGCGGCACCGAAACATGGGTCTTGGGCTTGTTGAGCGTCTTGATGATCGCCGCGGCGATCTCCTCGGGCTCGACGGGTTTGATGGGCCCGCTGGATTTGGTGCCGGAGATGAGGTCGGTGTTGGTGAACGGCGGCATCACCACCGACACGTTGACGCCGTGCGGGGCCATCTCGTCGGCAAGCGCCGTGGACAGCCCGACGACGGCGTACTTGGAGCCGACGTACACCACCTGGCCGGGCAGCGGGATCAGCCCTGACAACGAGGCGATGTTGATGACGTGGCCGCTGCGGCGCTTGACCATCTCCGGCAGCGCCAGCTGGCAGCCCGTGAGCACGCCGTACACGTTGACCTCGATGGACGACCGGATCGACTGCTCGGTCTGCTCCAGGAACGGGCCGATCGGCATGACGCCCGCATTGTTGATGAGCACGTCGATGTGGCCGCCACCGTCGGTGCGGGCCTTGTCGAGGAAGGTGGCGAAGGATTCCCGGTCGGTGACGTCGAGCGGGTAGCCCGAGACCGGGCCCAGTTTGGTCAACTCGACGACCGCCGACTCCTGCAGGGCGACGTCGCGGTCGCCGATCACGACGCGGGCGCCGTGGGCCAGCAGAGCCTTGGCGGTGGCATAACCAATACCGCGGGCGGCGCCGGTGATCGCGATGGTCTTGCCCCTGATGTTGTCCATGGCGGCGAACTTTACACGTGTCAAGTTTTGGAGGGAAGGGGCCGGGCGGTTGTCCTCGGCGGCCGATTGAGGCCAGCGTGTCGGCGTGGGCGCCTGCCGCAATCCCGCCGGGCGCCGCGGACCTCCATGAAGTTTCAATCACCGCGAGCAAATATCCCCGGTCGGAATGCGGACCGGGCGTACACGTTAGACATTGAAGTGATGCCCGGATCAACGTTGGAGCGGTTGCGCTTCCAGGCCGTGGGACAAGACGACCCGCTGGCCCAGCCGCTGCTGGCCGAACTGGCCGTCGAGTACTCGGGCCGCTACGGCGGCACCGCCGAACGCGTGATGGAGTGGTTGCGCGCGCACCCTGCCGCTGACTTCGCGCCGCCCGACGGCGGTCTGCTGATCGGTCTGCTCGACGGCCAACCCGTCACCGGTGGTGCGTTCGAACGGTTCGACGCCGACACCGCGGAGCTCAAGCGCATCTGGACTGCCAGCGGTCACCGCCAACGTGGCTATGCGGGCCGGCTGCTCACCGAACTCGAAGCCGAGATCGCCGGCCGTGGCTATCGGCGAGTCTTTCTGACCACCGGACATCGCCAGCCCGAGGCCGAGGCGCTCTATCTCTCGTCGGGCTACCGGCGGATGGAGCTCGAGCTGCCTGCCGAAGGGGGCGGCACGGTGTTTCCGATCGCGTTCGAGAAGGCACTGCGATGACCCCGCTGTCCATCTTGGACCTCGCACCGATCAGTGCGGGCAGCGACGCCGCCACCGCGCTGCGGAACACCGTCGACCTGGCCCGCCACGCCGAACAGTGGGGCTACAAGCGGTACTGGGTGGCCGAGCATCATTTCGCGGCGGTGGCCAGTTCGTCACCCGCCGTATTGGTCGGGCAGATCGCGGCTGCCACCAAGAAGATTCGCGTCGGTACCGCGGCAGTTCAACTCGGCCACACCACCGCGATCGCCGTGGCGGAGAGTTTCGGGACACTGGCCGCGTTTCATCCGGGCCGTATCGACCTCGGCGTGGGCCGGTCGGGGCAGAAGCGCGCCGAGGCCGCCAGTGCCGTGTCCGGCCCGCCGAGAACCCCTCGCGAGTGGCATGAGACCGATGGCGTTGTGATCCCGGCGCCGTTCGATATCGTTGCGCTGCTGCGTAATCCACGATTGCAGGCACAGGCTGCGGTGCTGCAGCAGCCCGGAGCGGTTGCCCCGGATTTCGCCGATCAGGTCGACGACATCCTGGCGCTGGTGGACGGTCGATATGCCGTCGGGACGGCGGTTCCGGGTGCAGGCACGGGGTTGACGCCGTGGGTCTTCGGCAGCAGCAAGGGCCAAAGCGCGCGGGTCGCGGCGGCCAGAGGCCTGCCGTTCGTCGCCAGCTACCACATCACTCCGGCCACGGCGCTGGAGGCGATCGAGGTGTACCGCAACGGATTCACGCCGTCGGACCGGCTGGCCGAACCGTACGTCGTGGTGTCGGCCGACGTGGTGGTCGCCGACGACGAGGCCACCGCCCGCCACCTCGCGATGACCTATGGGCACTGGGTCTACTCCATCCGCGCAGGCGGTGGCGCGGCGCCATACCCGGATCCCGATGATGCCGCTCCGCTCACCGCCGAGCAGCAGGAACTCGTGCGCGACCGCACCGCAACACAATTCGTCGGCGATCCCGATCAGGTGGCACACAGGTTGGCGGCGCTGCAGCGGCTGAGCGGCGCCGACGAGCTGGTGATCACGTCGGTGACCCACCGGCACGAGGACCGGTTGCGGTCGCATCGGCTGATCGCCGAGCGCTGGGGGCTATAAGCTCGGGAGTTGTGCCGAGTTCGCAGGTGCTGGTGGGGACGCTGCTGCTCGCGGGGGCAGCCGCCGTATTCGCGCTTGGCATAGGGCTGCGGGTCTTCATCGGTCGGCGCACCGACTCGTCCGGTATGCGCCGCCGCATGCACAGGTTCCGGCAGACCAGGATGGCTCGCGTGCTGTTCGGCCCCGTGTACGACGACGAGGAACTGGACCCCGACGAACTCGACCAGATCATCTTGATGCCCGCGATCGTGCTGGCGTGCGGGTTGTGCCTCACCGGGTTCTTCCTGCTCGGCTACAAGGTGATCCACTGATCGGCGTCGCGTAGCTGTTGGGGCGCGGGATCGACCTAGTTCGAACCTGGACGTGCGGCGCCGCTGTTTCGTGTAATCGGTTTTCGCCGTTCAGGATCGGGACGCGGCGGTCTCAGCGCGGCATCGGTTGCCGCGAATCTCGTTGTGGTGGTCGGCGGCCCAGCCGATCAGCTGCTTGACGATGGCGTTGAGGCCGTGGCCCAGCGGGGTGAGGGTGTACTCCACGCGCGGTGGGACTTCTGCGTAAGCGGTGCGGGTGATCAGTCCGTCCTGCCGGAGTTGACGCAGGGTGTGAGTGAGCATGCGTTGGGAGATGCCAGGGATCTGTCCTTGCAGCTCGGTGTAGCGGAGCGCGCCGTCTTGCAGAACGGCAATGATCAACATGCTCCACTTGTCGCCGACCCGATCGAGTACTTGACGGATAAATTCCATCTGCTCGGCCGGGATGCTGGCGCAAGGACCGGCCGAGGCCGCCATTGCTATTGCCGCCCTGTCCTGCATGGCGCCCATCCCTGTCGGTCACGCACACCGCTGTGCCTTTTGTGCCCCTCCCCATTCTGACGCAACATGTTGTTACGAACAAACGGTAAGAATTGGAGGTTGCGGGCATGAGGATGGAAATCTGGTCCGAGATCACCTGCCCGCGGTGCGGCCTGGGCAGCCACCGCCTGGATCGGGCAGTGGAGCGCTTCGAACACCGCGATCAGGTCGACGTGGTGCACCGCTCTTTCCCGCGCCTGACATCCCCTGAGGTGAACCTGTGACCGACCTGCTCGTCCTCGGCGGCAGCGGCCGCACGGGAACCCACGTACTCGCCCAGGCCGCCGAGCGCGGCCACCGTGCCCGCGCCCTGGTGCGCAACCCCGACACTGTCCAAGCCCCGCCCACCGTGGAACTCATTCGGGGCACGCCCCTCAACATTGACGACCTGCGCAGAGCTGCTCAGGGCACGCAAGCCGTGATCAGCGTCCTCAGCAACGCGCGGGCGTCGGACAATCCATGGGCCAAGCCCATCAGCCCGCCGACGTTCATGACCGACGCCGCCCGCAACACACTCACCGTGATGGGCGAACAAGGTATCCGGCGCATCGTGCTGGCCTCCACGCAAGGCGCCGGTGACGACTGGAACCGGCTCAACCCGGTGGTCAAGGCATTCATCAAGCTGTCCAACCTCAAGGCCGGCTTCGCCGACCACGACGCTCTCGACCACCTCGTGCGCGCCTCCGGCACGGATTGGACACTGGCCCGCGCCGTCGCACTGAGCGACAAGCCGGCCCGCGGCCCGCTACGGGCGGAGACCGGCAACGCCAAGCCGGGCCCCCGCGTCAACCGCGCCGATCTGGCCGGATTCCTCCTCGATGCCGTCGAACAAGGCAGCTGGATCCGGCAGGCGCCCTTGGTATGGAACGCCAGAGCCTAACCCTCCTTTGCCCCATCACATGCCACGGAGCATCCGATGACAAACGTGGTCGCCAAACCTGTTGTGCAAGAGATGATTTTGTGGCACTACAGAGCGCAATATCGGCGACTCGCGGACAGTGCCAGCTCGGCGCGCAGCCGTCACGAACCTTCTGTCCTCACACACCTAGCGGTGCCGGGCGATCGCCTCCTGCACTGCCTCGGCGATGGGGCCGCGCCAGGCCGGGCCGTGCCCTGGCAGCAGCACATCGGTGTCGAGCCGTCCCAGCGCTTCCAGACTGCGTAGGCACCCCGCCTCGTCGTGGTTGAACAGGGCGGGCAGCAGCTGCGGCCCCGGCCGCGGTATCAGCGGGTGCCCGGTCACCAGGGCGTCTCCGCCGACGAGAACCCCGTCGACGAGGTACGAGCAGTGGCCGCCCGTGTGCCCCGGCGTGGGGACCGCGACCGGCGCGCCGGGCAGCCCGGACGCCACGTCGGGCGTCAACGCCGCTGCGGTCGGTATGCCCGAGTGGTCCAGCCCGCCGTTGGCGATGAGGGTCGCGGTCCATTTGAGCCAGCGCGGCTGCCAGATGTGTTTGACGACGTCTGCCGGGGAGGCCTGCTCCAGATATTCCCGTTTGGTGTGGCCGACCTCGTCGGCGTGGCAGAACACCGGTGTCCCATGGGTTTTCGCGAACCAGATGGCGGACCCGAAGTGGTCGACGTGAGCGTGGGTCAGCAGGATGGCTCGAATGTCGTCGACGCCGAAGCCGAGCTGCCGCACCGAATCCAGCACGGCGTCGCGCTGGCCGGGGTATCCGGCGTCGATCAGCATCACGCCGTCGCCATCGGTCACCAGAGTCCAGTTGACCAGGTCCGTTTGTGCGATATGTACGTGTTCGGTGATAGCGCTCAGAGCTGCTGCCATGCCGCGAGTCTATGGACTGGAGTAGAAACAAAGCGTGGCTGAACTCAAACTTGGTTATAAGGCTTCTGCGGAGCAATTCGCGCCCCGGGAACTGGTCGAGCTCGCGGTGCTGGCCGAGGCGTCGGGAATGGACAGTGCGACGGTCAGTGATCATTTCCAGCCGTGGCGACATGAGGGCGGGCATGCGCCGTTCTCGCTGGCCTGGATGACGGCGGTGGGCGAACGTACCGAACGGCTGGTGCTGGGCACGTCGGTGCTGACCCCGACGTTCCGCTACAACCCCGCGGTGATCGCGCAGGCGTTCGCGACGATGGCGTGTCTGTACCCGGACCGCATCTTCCTGGGCGTGGGCACGGGTGAGGCGCTCAACGAGATCGCCACCGGCTACGCCGGGGAATGGCCGGAGTTCAAGGAGCGCTTCGCGCGCCTGCGGGAATCGGTCAAGCTCATGCGCGAGCTGTGGGTGGGCGACCGCGTCGACTTCGACGGTGAGTACTACCGGCTCAAGGGCGCGTCGATCTACGACGTGCCCGAGGGCGGTGTCCCGGTCTACGTCGCTGCCGGTGGTCCCCTGGTGGCCAAGTACGCGGGCCGCGCGGGTGACGGGTTCATCTGCACCTCGGGCAAGGGTGAAGAGCTCTACAAGGACAAGCTGATCCCCGCGGTCAAGGAAGGCGCCCAGGCCGCCGGGCGCAACGCCGACGACATCGACCGGATGATCGAGATCAAGATCTCCTACGATCCCGACCCCAAGCTCGCGCTGGAGAACACCCGGTTCTGGGCCCCGCTGTCGCTGACCGCCGAGCAGAAGCACTCCATCGACGATCCCATCGAGATGGAAAAGGCTGCCGACGCATTGCCCATCGAGCAGGTCGCCAAGCGCTGGATCGTGGCGTCCGATCCCGACGAGGCCGTCGCAAAGGTCAAGGACTATGTCGACTGGGGTCTGAATCACCTGGTGTTCCACGACCCGCGGCCGGATCAGCGCCGCTTCCTCGAGCTGTTCAAGACCGATCTGGAACCCCGGCTGCGCAAGCTGGGCTGAGCTTGCGTTGCACCGCGAGCGTGCGTGTTTGTCGCCCGCCACGCCGCTAAGTGTCGGCGTGTCGACCAGCAGACCCGCACGCTCGCGGTGCGAGGCCTCGCGCACGCTCGCGGTGCCTCAGGCGGTGCTCACCGAGCGCCGCACCGCCCCGACCGTGCCGTGGCTCGTGGCGGTGAGCCGCACGCGGTCGGCCCGGAACAGGTCGTAGGCGTACTCGAACGGGCGGTCGCTGCTGTCTCGGGTGACCCGGGTGATCGCCAACAGCGGCTTGCGGTGGGCGATGTCGAGCCATTCGGCTTCACGCGGGCTGGCGGTGACCACCTCGATGGTTTCCGTGGTGGTGGCCGGAGTCAGCCCGTAGCGCACGCGCAGCAGTTCGTAGAGTGAGCCGCCCAGCGGTTGTTCCAGCAGATCTTCCATGTGCCCGGCGACAAAGCAGGCGAAGTCCACCGAAAGCGGCACACCGTCAGCGAAACGCAGCCTCCTGATCGTGAATATCTCTGTGCCGTCCGGGATTTCGAGGGCGTGGCGTTCGACGGGCGTGGCCGGCCTGCGGTCGGTCGCCAGTACCCGGGTGGCGCTGGTGTGACCGCCGCTGCGTAACCGGGCGGGCAGCCCGACGAGTTCACCGGCATTGCGCTGCACCACGTCGGCCCGCACGAAGGTGCCGCCTGCGCGGCCGGTGCGTCGCTCCAATACGCCCGCCTGGCTCAACGGCAGCAACGCGCTGCGCAGTGTGGACCGCGACACCGCAAAGTTTTCCGCCATCTCGCGTTCGGTGCCCAGCCGGGAGCCGGGCCGCAGCGTTCCGGCGGCCAGCATGGACAGGATGCGCCGACGGACGTCCTCGGCGACAGGGCCACCCGATGTCGCAGACATGTCCCGAGTGTGTACCAAACGGCGCCGCCGCAGCAGACCAAATGACGCGGGTTTACCTTCCCGTTTCACGATTCCCAGGTTCGAAACATCGCTGAAACAAAAGGGCTGCAGCACAACAAATTTCGAGTTGACCTGGCCATCGGCGCGCGATAACAATGTGCTGCGTCGCACCACAGCGCTGTCGGCGATGTCAAGGAAAACAGACCAAATGGCGGGACCCCATAATGAGCGAGATCATCGATCCGGCACCGGTTGGTGCTGATATCCAGCGCCTCAAACCCAATGCCGTGGGACTGGTCGGCGTGCTGTTCATGGCAGTGGCCACCGCCGCCCCCATCACCGCCATGGTCGGCAATGTGCCGATCTCGGTCGGTTTCGGCAATGGTGCCTACGCGCCGGCCGGCTACTTCGTCGCGACCATCGTGCTGACGCTGTTCGCCATCGGCTACGCCGCGATGAGCAAGCACATCACTGCTACCGGCGCCTTCTACGGGTACATCTCACACGGCTTGGGGCGCATCGTCGGCCTCGGTGCGGGATTCTTGACGGCCTTGGCGTACATGGTGTTCGAGGCGTCGCTCATCGGCATCTTCTCGTTCTTCGGCAACGACCTGTTCAGATCCTTCTTCGGTATCGACGTGCCGTGGATCGTGTTCGCGGTCGTGATGCTGGCGGTCAACGCCGTGCTCACCTACTTCGATATCAACCTGGCGGCCAAGGTGCTCGGGGTGTTCCTGATCACCGAGATCGTGATGTTGGCGTTGATGGCACTGTCGGTGGTGTTCACCGGCGGCGGGCCGCAGGGGTGGTCGTTGGGATCGCTCAACCCGCTCAACGGGTTTCACAGCCTGTCGGGATCGGTCGCCGGTGCAGACGGCCACATGATCGCGGTCGCGGGCTCCGCGGGCGTCGGCCTGTTCTTCGCGTTCTGGTCGTGGGTGGGTTTCGAGAGCAGCGCGATGTACGGCGAAGAGTCGCGAAACCCCAAGAAGATCATCCCCATTGCGGTGATCAGCTCGGTGGTCGGCATCGGGGTGTTCTACGTGCTGGTGTCGTGGCTGGCGATCGTCGGCACCGGGCCGGACAATGCTGTTGCGCTGGCCCAGGATTCGGCCACCGCGGGCAACATCTTCTTCAACCCGGTGCAGCAGCATCTCGGCCAGTGGGCGGTCGACCTGTTCAAGATCCTGCTGATGACCGGTTCGTTCGCATGCGGCATGGCTTTCCACAACTGCGCGGCCCGCTACCTCTATGCGCTCGGGCGGGAGAACGTCGTCCCGGGCATGCGCAAGACCATCGGCGCGACCCACCCCGCACACGGATCCCCGCACATCGCCGGATTCGTCCAGACCGGTTTCGCCACCGCCGTTGTGCTGTTCTTCGACGTGACGGGGCGTGATCCGTACACCGGGTTGTACGGCCTGATGGCGTTGCTCGGCACCACGGCGATCATGATCGTGCAGGCACTGGCGGCGTTCTCGGTCATCGCCTACTTCCACGTGCAGAAGCAGCATCCGGAGACCGCGAACTGGTTCACCACCTTGCTGGCCCCACTGCTGGGCGGGCTCGGCATGCTCTACGTCATCTACCTGCTGGCCAAGAACGCGTCGTTCGCCGCGGGTACGGCCGCGTCGGACTGGATATTCGCTGCGATCCCGTATGTTGTAGGCATCGTTGGTATCGGCGGTGTGGTGCTGGCCCTGTTCTTGAAATACCAGGACCCGCAACGGTATTCCGATCTCGGTCGGACGGTGCTCGAGGAGGCGCACGAACGCTGAACGCGCAGGGCTTCTCCAACATCATGGATTCCAACAGCTACTCCGGCGGTCTGGCGACCGACCCGGAGACGGAATCCCTGATTGCGGACCGCACCCGGATGCTTGGACCGGCGTACCGGCTGTTCTATGAACGGCCGGTACATCTGGTTCGTGGCCAGCGTAGTCACCTGTTCGACGCCGACGGGGCCCGATATCTGGATGCCTACAACAACGTCGTGAGTGTCGGGCATTGCCACCCACACGTCGTCGATGCGGTGACCCGCCAGATGCAGACGTTGAACACCCACACCCGCTATCTGCACGAAGGCATCGTCGACTACTCGCGCCGCCTGCTCGCCACCATGCCTGCCGACGTGGACCAGGTGATGTACGCGTGCACCGGCTCCGAGGCCAACGACCTGGCCCTGCGGGTGGCCCAGATGCACACCGGGGCCCGTGGAGTCATCGTGACCAGCGATGCCTATCACGGCAATACCGAAGCCGTGACGGCGATTTCACCGTCGCTGGGCGGAGCCACCGTCGTCGGGCCGCATGTGCGGACGGTATCGGCCCAGACCCTCGACGTCGCGGCGGCGATCAAGGATCTGCAGGACTCGGGCCATGGCGTGAGCTGCCTGATCGTCGACACCATCTTCGCCTCAGACGGCATCTTCCCGGATCCCACGGTGCTGGCTCCGGCGGTGGATGCGGTGCGCGCGGCAGGCGGGGTGTTCATCGCCGACGAGGTGCAGCCCGGGTTCGGCCGCACCGGTGAGGCCATGTGGGGCTTCGCCCGCCACGGCGTGGTGCCTGATCTGGTCACGATGGGCAAACCGATGGCCAACGGCCTGCCGGTCGCGGCGATGGCGGCGCGCAGCCACGTGTTGGAGACCTTTGCCCGGGGCGTGCCGTACTTCAACACGTTCGGCGGGAACCCGGTGTCCATGGCCGCCGCGGCCGCCGTGCTCGATGTGATCGAGGACGAGAATCTGATCGACAACGCGGCCCGGGTCGGCACCGCGCTGCGCGACGAGATCGCCCGCATCGGCGCTGACCATCCGCGCATCGGGGAGGTGCGCGGCTGCGGGCTCTACGTGGGCGTCGAGGTGGTTGCCAGCAGCGCAGAAGGTTCAGACGGTGCCCCGGACCGCACCGGCGCGCACGACCTCGTCAACGCGATGCGGGATCGTCGTGTGCTGATCTCGGTGTGCGGCAGCGACGGCAACGTGCTCAAGGTGCGCCCGCCGCTGGTGTTCACGATGTCCGACGTGGACTGGTTCTGCACGGAGTTCGCGGGCGCGCTGGCGGAACTGTCGTGATCTAGGGAATGCTGGAGCGGTGCCGGATGGGAACATCGCGACCGCGATCTATGTAGCTTCTCCCGAGGGGGATACCGGTAAGTCGACCATTGCGCTGGGGATTCTGCACCGGCTTGCGGCCACAGTGCCCCGGGTCGGGGTGTTCCGGCCCATCACGCGCCTGTCCGGGGGGCAGGAACGAAGCGACCCGGGAAACGGCTCAGCGGAGCGCGACTACATCCTCGAACTGCTGTTGGCCGGTGCCACGGCCGGTCTGCCGTACGAGGATTGCGTCGGCGTCGGCTACCAACAGGTGCACGAGGATCCCGACGCCGCGATCGCCGAGATCGTCGACCGGTTCCACCGCGTCGCCGACCGGTGCGACGCGGTACTGATCGTCGGCAGCGACTACACCGACGTCGCAGCCCCCAGTGAGCTCAGCATGAACGCGCGCATCGCGGTGAACCTGGGTGCTCCCGTGGTGCTCGCCGTCAAGGCCGCTGACCGCACGCCTGAGGAGGTCGCCCACGTCGTCGAGGTGTGCCTGGCCGAGCTGAACCACCAACATGCGTACGCCGCTGCGGTCGTCGCCAACCGGTGCGATCCCGCGCAG
The DNA here is from genome assembly GCF_001665685.1 of Mycobacterium sp. 852013-50091_SCH5140682. Lineage (GTDB taxonomy): Bacteria > Actinomycetota > Actinomycetes > Mycobacteriales > Mycobacteriaceae > Mycobacterium. Next base: position 76,521 of record NZ_LZTB01000028.1, on the reverse strand, counting down.
TTGACGGCGGTGGCCGATGCCCTCAAACCGCTCGGCCCGCCGGCCTACGTACTGCCCGAGGAGCCGCTGCTGATCGCTCCGTCGGTGGCCGAACTGCAGGTGGCCGTCGACGGCACGGTGATCGCGGGGGACCCGGCGCTGCTGTCCCGCGAGGCGATGGGTGTGCTCGTGGCCGGGATGACCGCCGAGCACGTGTTGGAGCGACTGACCGAGGGCGTCGCGGTGGTGACGCCGGGTGACCGGTCCGACGTGGTACTTGCGGTGGTGAGTGCCCATGCGGCAGAAGGCTTCCCGTCGCTGTCGTGCATCATCCTCAACGGCGGGCTCGATCTGCACCCTTCGATCGCGGCGTTGGTCGAGGGGCTGGGGTTGCGGTTGCCGATTGTCGCCACCAAGTACGGCACGTTCGAGACCGCGAGCCGTGTCGCCGGCGCCCGCGGCCGGGTGACCGCCAAGTCGCAGCGCAAGATCGACACCGCGCTGGCGCTGATGGACAAGCACGTCGACGTCAACGATCTCCTGGCGCAACTGAGCATCCCGATCCCGGCCGTGACCACGCCGCAGATGTTCACCTATCAGCTGCTCGACCGGGCCCGCTCCGACCGTAAGCGCATCGTGCTGCCCGAGGGCACCGACGATCGCATCCTCAAGGCCGCGGGCCGGCTGCTGCGGCGCAGTGTGGCCGATCTGACCATCCTCGGCGAGGAAAGCCAGGTTCGTTCCCGGGCAGCCGAACTCGGCGTGAACATCGATGCGGCCGTGGTCCTCGATCCGCGGACGAGCGAGCTGTGCGACCAGTTTGCCGAGCAGTACGCCGAACTGCGCCGCAAGAAGGGCATCACGGTCGAGCAGGCTCGCGAGACCATTCATGACGTGTCCTATTTCGGCACCATGCTGGTGCACAACAACATGGTGGACGGCATGGTGTCCGGGGCGGCCCACACCACCGCGCACACTGTGCGGCCTGCTTTCGAGATCATCCGCACCGCGCCCGGCATCTCGACGGTGTCCAGCATCTTCCTGATGTGCCTGGCCGACAAGGTGTTGGCCTACGGCGACTGCGCGATCGTGCCGGACCCCACTTCAGAGCAGTTGGCCGACATCGCCATCTCGTCGGCGCGCACCGCCGCACAGTTCGGCATCGAGCCGCGGGTGGCCATGCTGTCCTACTCGACGGGCACGTCGGGTACCGGCGCCGATGTCGACAAGGTCAGGGCAGCAACGGAATTGGTGCGCCAGCGCGAACCGGATCTGCTGGTCGAGGGTCCGATTCAATACGATGCGGCGGTGGAGCCATCGGTCGCGGTCACCAAGATGCCGGATTCCCCGGTGGCAGGCCGGGCCACGGTGCTGATCTTCCCGGATCTCAACACGGGCAACAACACCTACAAGGCCGTGCAGCGGTCCGCGGGTGCCATCGCGATCGGCCCGGTGCTGCAGGGCCTCAACAAGCCCGTCAACGATTTGTCGCGGGGTGCGTTGGTCGAGGACATCGTCAACACGGTCGCGATCACCGCGATCCAGGCGCAGGGGAACTGAGATGACGCGCACGCGAGGAGCAATTGATGACGCGCACGCGAGGAGCAAATAGATGACCGACACCGTGCTGGTGATCAATTCCGGCTCGTCGTCGGTGAAATACCAGCTGATCCAGCCTGATTCGGGGCAGCAGCTGGCGAGCGGCATCGTGGAGCGCATCGGCGAGGATTCGTCGACCGCGACTTTGAAGGTCGGCGAGCGCACGCTGAGCCGGGAGGGCCGCGTCGCCGATCACGACGCCGCGCTGCGGCTGGCCTTCGAACTGTCCGCGGAAGCGGGCCTGCACCTCGACGACCTCGACCTGGTCGCGGTCGGGCACCGTGTGGTGCACGGCGGCAAGACGTTCTACCGGCCCGCTGTCATCGACGACGCGATGATGTCCAAGCTCGAAGAGCTGGCTCCGCTTGCCCCGCTGCACAATCCGCCCGCGATGGTCGGTATCGAGGTGTCCCGGCGCATCCTGCCCGGCCTCCCGCATATCGCGGTGTTCGACACCGCGTTCTTCCACGATCTGCCTGCCGCCGCGGCCACCTACGCCATCAACCACGAGGTTGCGGAGAAATGGCACATCCGGCGCTACGGCTTCCACGGCACCTCGCACGAGTACGTGAGCCGACAGGCCGCCGATTTCGTCGGACGGCCCTACGATTCGGTGAATCAGATTGTGCTGCATCTCGGTAACGGCGCATCGGCGTCGGCGGTCGCCGAGGGTCGCGCGGTCGACACCTCGATGGGGCTCACTCCCCTAGAGGGCCTCGTGATGGGCACCCGCAGTGGCGACATCGACCCCGGCATCGTCGGATACCTCTGCCGCACAGCGGACATGACCATCGAGGACATCGACACCATGCTCAACCGCCGGTCCGGGTTGCTGGGCCTCGGCGGCGAGAACGACTTCCGCAAACTGCACCAGCTCATCGAAAACGGTGATGCAGCAGCTCAATTGGCGTACGACGTCTATATCCACCGGTTGCGCAAGTATGTCGGCGCGTATCTCGCGGTGCTCGGGACCACCGACATCATCAGCTTCACCGCGGGGGTCGGCGAGAACGATGCCGCGGTGCGCCGGGATGCGCTGAGCGGGCTGGCCGCATTGGGTATCGAACTCGACGCGTCGCTCAACGAGGCCCCGTCGAGGGAGGCGCGGTGCATCTCTGCCGAGTCGTCACGGGTTACGGTGCTGGTGATCCCGACGGATGAGGAACTGGCCATCGCCCGCGCCTGCGTCCAGGTGGTCCGAACCGCCTGACATCGTCCCGCGATTCACATCAGTCACGGCTGCCCCGGCGCCGGAAGGGGCACTCGAGTTGCCCGCCTGTTAGCGACAATCGAGCGACAATCGCCACATCAGCATCGCTGGCATCACTGGTCTCGGACCAGGCGATCCCAGGGGTCACGCCTGCACCGTCAGGCATACGGTGCCTCAATGGCAACGTGCCCGCGCTGCGAGCGACAAAGTCGCTAACAGCCGGGCACAGCCGATTTTGATGCTGATGCGGCTCACGTTACTGCCCGGGCTGGAGGGGTTCGCGACGTGATGCTGCAGGGAAAAGCGATGCAGCTGAGGCGATTTCCGCGACATTGTCGCTAATAGGCGGGCGCAACGTCACATGGTCTTCGAGCGGGGACTGGTGTGGCTGGTGTGACTCGCCAGTGCGCTCAGAACGTGCTCATGGGCCGCACACTATTGGCAAGGTCCACCAGGGCATACCGATGCGACTGGGTGGGAGCCACGCGGGCCAGCGCCCGCAGCGAAGCTTCGACGCCGAGCTTGAGGCCGTGCTCGGTGAACGGGAAACCCAGGATGTGGTTGCTGCTGGCTGTGTTGTCGGCCAGCCAGTCCATCGCGGTACCCAACACCAGTGCCCGGATCTGCAGCACGCGTGGCTCGGTGTCGGGCAGGGCCTCCACCCGCCGCGCGGCGTCGCGGATGTTCTGTTCGGTGATCTCGCTGGCGGTCCGTCCGGACAGCAGCGTGACAGCGCTCGTCAGCCGCGCAGCGGTGAAATGCCGTGAGGTGGCGGGAACTTCGTCGAGCGTACGCACCGCGCCGTCGCGATCCCCGCTGACCGACTGGGCCCTGGCCAATCCGAATCCCGCGGAGATGACGCCGTTGTCGGTGCCCCAGACCGTCTTGTAGAACGTCAGCTCGTCGGCCGTGCCTGCCAGCTCTGCGGTTGCGGCCAGGGCCAGCTTCGGTGCCAACTCGCCGGGTAGGGTGTCCAGTACTTCGGTGAAATGCTTTGTGGCCGAGTCATAATCGGCCGACAGCATCTCGGCGACCGCGCGGAACCAGATCAACCGCCAGTTCCACCCCACCCGCGTGGACAGATCGTCGAGCTTGCGGGTGGCCTTCGCCACGTCACCCAGGTCGAGCAACGCGCGGGCCTCCATGAGCGGCAGCTCGACCGATTCGGACAGGTCGATGCCCTCGGCGTCGAGCGCGCCGTGCCGCGCGGCGCGCAACTGATCGAGGGTGTGCACCGGCTGGCTCAGCACGCTGGCGACCAGCATCGGCGCCCCGACATCGGTGCGGTCCACCAACGGCACCGGCAGGGCGCGGACGATCTCCTGGGCCGTCAGCTTTTCCGAGTGCACCTGGCCGTCGACGTAGACATCGGTATGTGCGACAAGCAGATCCACGCCGAACGTCGACCGCGACGGGCTGAACACCGTCGACAGGCCCGGCCGCGGCAGCCCGCTGTCGGTGGCCACCACCTCGCGCAGCACACCGAGCAGCTGGGATGACATCTCCTCGGCAGTGGCGAAGCGCCGCCGGGGATCCGGGTCGATGGCCCGGCGCAGCAGCCGCCCGAACGAGTCGTACTTGGTGAGCACGGGATCATCGGACGGCAGCCCGTCGACGTAGCGTCCCTTGCGGGTGCGCAGGTTCAGCGTCAGCGCGGCCAGGGTTCGGCCCACGGTGTAGATGTCGGTGGCCACGGTCGGTCCGGTGCGCACGATCTCGGGTGCCTGGTAACCCGGTGTGCCGTACAGGTATCCGTAAGAGTTGAGCCGTGACACCGCGCCGAGGTCGATCAGCTTGAGCTGCTCCTCGGTGATCATGATGTTCTCGGGCTTGAGGTCGTTGTAGGCCAGCCCTATCGAGTGCAGGTAGCCCAGCGCAGGCAGGATCTCCATCATGTAGCCGATCGCCTCGGCGACCGGCAGCTTGGCGCCCTTGGCCTGCTTGAGCGATGTTCCGCCGACGTACTCCATGACGATGTAGCCGACCGGATTGCCGTGCTTGTCATCGTGTTCGACGAAGTTGTAGATCTTGACGATTCCCGGGTGGGTCACCTCGGCCAGGAACTGACGTTCGGCCATCGCGATGGCCTGTGCTTCGGCGTCGCCGGAATGCACCAGGCCTTTGAGCACGACGGGCCGCTCGTTGACGTTGTGGTCGAACGCCAAATAGACCCAGCCCAGCCCGCCGTGGGCGATGCAACCCTTGATCTCGTACTGGTCGGCGACGATCTCGCCGGGGGACAGCTGCGGCAGGAACGAATACGAGCTGCCGCAGTTCGGGCACCAGCCCTCCGAGAGGGCCTTCCCGTCTGGCGACGACCGGCCGACCGGTTTGCCGCAGTTCCAGCAGAACCGCTTCGATTCGGCCACCACCGGGTTGGTCATCAAGGCCGTCAAGGGATCCCGCTCGGGCACCCGCGGTATCTCGACGAGACCGCCGCCCAATCGGCGGACCGGCGAGAGCACACGCGTCATCACCGTGCCGTGGTCGTGTGCCTCGGTGTCGCCGAAAATCGAAGACTGGTTGTGGTCTTCATCGTCGTCGAACTCCGGCCGGAACACCGCCTGCGTGGCCATCGGGCGGGCCGTCGACCGCGAATCCATGTCGAGGTCTTCGAAGCTGGCAGGCTGCGTGCCGGGATCCTCGTCGGGGTCCTCTGGGATGTCGGGTGGCTGTGTCATCAGTCGATGTACCTCGCGACGGGAGGGGATGGCGCCGGGCCGAGCACCGTCAACCACTTGCGGTACAACGTGTTCCACGTGCCGTCCCGCCGAATACGTTCCAGCGTGCCGTTGACGAATCGCACGAGCCCGGTGTTGTCGAGGTTCACGCCGATGCCATACGGCTCCTGGTTCATGCTCGGGCCGACGATGTGCAGATACGGGTCTTGAGCCACCAGGCCGGCCAGGATCGAGTCGTCGGTGCTGACCGCGTCGGCCTGCCGTTGTTGCAACGCCACCAGACAGTCGGCCCACGTCACCACCGAGACGATGATGGGCGCCGGGCTGATCTCCTGGATGCGTTTGAGCGACGTGGTGCCGTCGACCACGCACACCCGCTTGCCGGACAGGTCGGAGGCCTGCGAGATGGTCGAGTCGCGGGGAGCCAGGATCCGCTGATTGGCCATCAGGTAGACGGTGGAGAAGTTCACCTGCTTGCGACGTTCACACGTGATCGTCATGGTCTTGACGACGATGTCGACCTTCTTGTTCTGCAGTGCGGTGATCCGGTCGGCCGAGGACAGGATCCGGTACTCGACCTGTGCCGGGGTGCCGAAGATGTCGCGGGACACCTCGCCTGCGATGTCGACGTCGAACCCGGTGATCTCTCCGGTGATCGGGTCGCGGAACGAGAACAGGTTGCTGCCGATGTCCAGGCCGACGATGAGCCTGCCCCGGTTGCGGATCTCGGCGACCGCGGCGTCGGCGTCGGCCTTGTTGCTGAACGGGCGCAGGCTCGCCGTGCGGTCGCAGTCGTCGGCCTCGGCCGAGGGCACTTGCACCGGCTGCGGCGTCAGTTCCTGCATGCCTGCGGGCGTGGGCGGGGAGAGCGTGAGCGCGGGGACGGTCAGAGCGGGCGCGGTCTGCGCGCAGCCTGCCACCACCAGGACCGTCGCGAGGAGGACCAGAATTTTTCTCATCGCGCTACCGGTACTCACTGAGTCGCGGCCACAACCCCAACGCCACCGCCACCGCGGCGGCCACGCTCAACACCGCGGCACCGACGGTCGCGCCGGAAAGCACGCGGCGGGCGTTGACGATGTCGTTGCGCAACTGGTTGCGGCTTTGTTGGATGCCTTTCGACAGTGCGTCGTCGAGCTTGTCGAAGGCCGGGGTTGAATCGTCCTCGCTGGTGCCCAGCGCCACCTGGGTGGCGGCCTGGTAATTGCCGACCGCGATGTAGGCGTTGATCCGGTCGTCGGCGGCGCGCCACCGGGTCAGCAACTGATCGGCGTCGGCCAGATCGGTTTTGTCCATCCCGTTGTCACGAGCCAGGTAGGCCGCCAGTTGCTCCTGCATCATGTCGATGCGCTGGTAGTAGGACTGCTTGCGCAGGTTCTCGTCGCCCCGGCGGATCAGCGCCAACGTCTCGTCGGCCCGGGCCTGCTGGGCGGTGATGGCCAGGTTCGTGACGGTCTTGAGCGAGTCGGCGGCTGTGACCTTGGCGCTGCGGCTGTCCGACGTCGAGATCACGAGCGCCGTCATCACCCAGATCAGCATGATCAGAACGGCCAGCCCGCCCGCGACGAACCCGATGTTGACCCGGCGTCGGGTCCGCCGCGCCAGCCAGCGGTTGGCGAACGCCCCGAACATCAACGTCGCCAACACCGCAAGGACCACCGGCGCCGGGATCCGGGTGGAAGCCGTGGTTTCGGCGTCGACGCGGGCCGAGGTCTGCTCGTAGAGCCGCTGCGCGTCGGGCAGGATCAGCGTCTGCATGAGCGACGAGGCCTCCGACAGATACGACGACCCCACCGGGTTGCCTGCCCGGTTGTTGGTCCGCGCGGTTTCCACCAGTCCGGTGTACACGGCGAGCCGGGCGTTGATGCGGCCCAGCAGCTGGACCAGCGGTTCGTCGGTGAGGCCGCTCGAGGCCCGGGTGACCGCAACCGACGCTTCGGTGATGGCCTGTTCGTAACGCTGCCGGACGTCACGCGGCTCAGCACCCGAGATGAACGCGGTGGCCGCGGCGGCGTCGGCCACCGACAGCGTGGTGTACAGCTGCCCGGCCGCGAACGACAGCGGTTCGGTGTGGTCGAGCACCGTGGTCAGCGCCTGCTGCCGGTGGTTGATGGTGGTGGAGGTCGCGAAGGCACTGATGATGACGAGCGCCGACAGCACGAGGCCGATGGTCAGGATGCGCCCCGGCGTGGTCCACAGAAACCACCAGCGCGGATGCGCAGGAGTCGTCGGCGACCGGGACGCGAGCGGCTCGGTCGACGGATGTGCCAACTCCACAGTCACCTGCGCGCGGACCTTTCCGGCTGTCGTACGGCTGTCCCAACTCTATAAAAGAAGTCTAAGAGTTCGTGGGATGGCTCGCCCGGAATCAGGAACCCCCGAAGCCGGGCATGTTCCCTATCCTGTACGAGTGCGTGGCGACGGTGACGGATGGGTGGTGTCCGACAGCGGCGCCCGGTTCTGGGGCCGGCACGGCGCAGCCGGGTTACTGCTGCGAGCGCCGTGGCCCGACGGGTCGGCCGCGGTGTTGCTGCAGCACAGGGCGCCATGGAGTCATCAAGGTGGCACGTGGGCGCTGCCGGGCGGAGCCCGCGACAGCCACGAGACCGCTGAGCAGGCCGCCGTCCGCGAAGCCAACGAGGAAGCCGGGCTGTCCGGTACGCAGCTGACCCTACGGACCACGGTCGTGACCGCCGAGGTGGTCGGATCGGGTGGCACGCAGTGGACCTACACCACCGTGATCGCCGACGCGCCCGAACCCTTGGACACGGTCCCCAACCGCGAGAGCTCCGAGCTGCGCTGGGTGGCCGAGGATCAGGTGGCCGAGCTGCCGCTGCACCCCGGTTTCGCGGCCAGCTGGCAGCGCCTGCGTGAGGTCACGGCCACCATCCCGCTTTTGGTCATCGACTCGCAGTAAGCGCGGACTTCAGTTCTTCGGCGGCGGCCCGCGGGTCCTCGGCCGCGGTGATGGCGCGGACCACCACGACGCGGCGAGCGCCCGCGGCCAGCACCTCGGGCAGCCGTTGCGCGTCGATACCGCCGATCGCGAACCACGGTTTGTCCGGGTTGAGCGCCGCCGTGGCCCGCACCAGTTCGAGCCCGGGTGCCGTGCGCCCCGGCTTGGTGGGGGTGGGCCAGCAGGGGCCGACGCAGAAGTAGTCGACGGGCTCTTCGATGGCCGCTGCCAGCTGCCCGGCGTCATGAGTCGAACGGCCGATCACCGGACGCGGCCCGATGATGCCGCGCGCGATCGGCAGCGGCAGATCGTCCTGGCCCAGGTGCAGCACGTCGGCCCCGGCCGCCAACGCGATGTCGGCGCGATCGTTGACCGCAAGCAGAGCGCCGTGCCTGCGGGCGGCGTCGGCGAGCACCTCAAGGGCGTCGAGTTCCTGGCGTGCCTCCAACGGCCCGAACTGTCGTTCGCCCGCGGAGCCCTTGTCGCGCAGCTGGATCAGATCCACCCCGCCGGCGAGTGCGGCGTCGGCGAATTCGGCCAGGTCACCGCGCTCACGGCGGGCATCTGTGCACAGGTACAGCGTGGATCGGGCGAGTCGGTCGGCAGGTTGTTGCACACCGCGACGGTAGTGCCTGCGCTCCGAGTATGGTGAACAGGCAACACGGGAGTCCCGGGAGCGGGGGCTGAGAGTGGGCGTACGTACCAGCCCTTACCGTCACACCTGATCCGGGTCATGCCGGCGAAGGGAGGAGATGAAATGTCCCCACCACTATCCGTCATCGGCGGCGGCGTCATCGGGCTGTCCGTCGCCCGCCGCGCGGCACTGGCCGGCTGGTCGGTGACGCTGCATGCCAGCGTGGAGCGCGGCGCCTCCTGGGTGGCCGGGGGCATGCTGGCCCCGCACAGCGAGGGCTGGCCCGGCGAGGAACGGCTGCTGCAGATCGGTCTGGAATCGCTGCGGCTGTGGCACACGGACTTCCTCGACGGGCTGCCGCCCGAGGTGGTGACCGCCCGGGAATCGCTCGTCGTCGCCGTCGACCGAGCCGATGTCGCCGATCTGCGGACCGTCGCCGATTGGCTGGCCACGCAGGGGCATCCGGTCGAGCCGACGACCGCCGCCCGCGACGTGGAACCGTTGCTGGCTCAGGGCATCCGGCACGGCTTCCTGGCGACGACCGAACTCGCGGTGGACAACCGCGCAGTCGTCGAGGGCTTGGCCGCGCACTGCCGACGGCTGGGTGTGCAGTGGGCACCCGCGGTGGATTCGCTCGACGAGGTCGACGCTGAACAGCGCGTCATCGCCAACGGCATCGACGCTCCACGGCTGTGGCCGGGGCTGCCGGTGCGACCGGTCAAGGGTGAGGTGCTGCGGCTGCGGTGGCGCACGGGCTGCATGCCGGTGCCGACCCGCGTGATCCGCGCGCGCGTGCACGGCCGCCCGGTCTACCTGGTTCCCCGAGCCGACGGTGTCGTCGTCGGCGCCACCCAGTACGAACACGGTCGCGACACCGCGCCCGTGGTCACCGGGGTACGTGACCTGCTCGACGACGCGTGTGCGGTGATGCCCGCCCTCGGCGAGTACGAACTGGCGGAGACCGCGGCAGGCCTGCGGCCGATGACGCCCGACGGACTGCCCGTCGTCGAACGGCTCGACGACCGCACGCTGGTGGCGGCCGGGCACGGCCGTAATGGATTTTTGTTGGCGCCGTGGACCGCTGAGCGGATCGCGGCCGAGCTCGAGGTGAGTGTGGGAGCGAAATGATCACCATCACTGTCAACGACGAAACCGTCGAGGTGGCCGAACAGACCACCGTCGCCGGGTTGCTGCAGACGCGGGGTTTTCCGGAGAAGGGCATCGCCGTGGCGTTGGACTGGTCGGTGATACCCCGCTCGGAGTGGGATCGCACCCTGGCCGACGGAGCGCGCGTCGAGGTTGTGACGGCGGTGCAAGGTGGCTGATTCGGTACTGAAGATCGGTGGCCGGGAGTTCGGTTCGCGGCTGATCATGGGCACCGGCGGGGCACCCAATCTCGCTGTGCTCGAAGAAGCGTTGGTCGCCTCGGGGACTGAGCTCACCACGGTCGCGATGCGCCGGGTCGACGCGTCGGGCGGAACTGGTGTGCTGGATCTGCTCAACCGGCTGGGTATCGCGGCCCTGCCGAACACCGCGGGCTGTCGAGGCGCGGCCGAGGCGGTGCTGACCGCCCAGCTCGCCCGCGAGGCGCTCGGCACCGACCTGGTCAAGCTCGAGGTCATCGCCGACGAGCGCACACTGCTGCCCGATGCCATCGAATTGGTCAAGGCCGCAGAACAATTGGTCGACGACGGATTCATCGTCCTGCCGTACACCAACGACGATCCGGTGCTGGCGCGGCGGTTGGAGGACACCGGGTGCGCTGCGGTGATGCCGCTGGGCTCGCCGATCGGCACCGGGCTGGGCATCTCCAACCCGCACAGCATCGAGATGATCGTCGCGCAGGCCGGTGTCCCGGTGATCTTGGACGCCGGTATCGGCACCGCGTCCGACGCTGCCCTGGCGATGGAACTCGGTTGCGACGCAGTGCTGTTGGCCACCGCCGTCACCCGGGCATCCGATCCGCCGACCATGGCCGCGGCCATGTCAGCGGCCGTCACCGCAGGCTATCTCGCCAGGCAAGCGGGCCGCATCCCCAAGCGGTTCTGGGCTCAGGCGTCGAGTCCTTCGCTGTAGTCGGTTTCACGTCACCGGTCCCGCGACTGTGAATCCTCTGCGAAAGATCGGCTGATTTTTCGCAGACGATTCACGATCGCGAAGGTGTCGGTGGGGGCAGGCACACTTCGCGCATGGGGGAGCCATTCGTGGGGACGGAAGCCATCGCTTCGGGCCGGTTGACGGCGTATCAGCTCCGCAGCAGGTGCGTGCCGATCTATCCCGGGATCTATGTGCCCCGCGACACCGTTCCCACCGCCAAGGCGAAAGCGAAAGCCGCGTGGCTGTGGTCGGGCCGCCGTGGGATCGTCGCAGGACGCTCCGCTGCGGCGCTGCTCGGATCGAAATGGCTCGACGCACGGCATCCAGCCGAGTTGATTCATGACAACCGTCGTCCGCCCAGCGGAATACGCAGCTGGGCCGATCGTTTCGAGGACGACGAGGTCACCGTCGTGGGCGGCATGCGGGTGACCACGCCGGCCCGCACCGCGCTTGACCTCGCCTGCCGTTATCCGGTCGACGAGGCGGTGGCTCTCGTTGACGCTCTCGCCAACGCAACGCACCTCAAAATGGCCGATGTGGAATTGCTCGTCGAGCGGTACCGCGGGCGCCGGGGGATCAAGAACGCCCGAACAGTGCTGGATCTCGTCGACGCCGGTGCGGAGTCGCCGCGCGAAACGTGGCTGCGGCTGCTCGCGATCCGTGCCGGCTTTCCGCGACCGCGCACCCAGGTGCCTGTCCATGACGAATATGGCGTGCTGATGGGGGTTTTCGACATGGCGTGGGAGGCAGACAACGTCGCCGCAGACTATGAAGGGGACCAGCATCGAACAGACCGTCGCCGCTTCGGCCGGGACATCCACAAGGCAGAGACAGTGACGCGCATGGGGTGGGCCCACATCCGCGTCACGTCCATGGACGGCGAGGCCGACATCATCAAACGTCTCGCGGCCGCCGGCGTCCCGCGAGCGTGAATCCTCTGCGAAAAATCGGCTGATCTTTCGCAGACGATTCACATTCGCGACAGGACGGCCGTTGGCCGCGGCGCGCGACGGTGGGAATACTGGAAGGCGATGATCGAAATCGCCGGGCTGACCAAGCTCTACGGAACCCAACGCGCCGTCGACGACCTGACGTTCACCGTCGAACCGGGTGTTGTCACCGGGTTTCTCGGGCCCAACGGCGCAGGCAAGACCACCACCATGCGGCTGATTCTGGGTCTCGACCGCCCGAATGCCGGTACCGCCACCATCGACGGCAAGCCCTACCGCGACCTGCGGGACCCGCTGCGAACCGTCGGTGCGTTGCTCGACGCGCGTCAGGCCCACCCCAACCGCAGCGCGCGCAATCACCTCCGCTGGATCGCCGCGGCCAACCGCATCCCGGTACCCCGCGTCGACGAGGTGCTCGAAGCCGTCGGCTTGGAATCCGTGGGCGATCGGCCCGCAGGGACCCTGTCGCTGGGCATGAGCCAGCGCCTGGGCATTGCCGCCGCGCTGCTGGGAGATCCGCCGGTGCTGCTGTTCGACGAGCCCGTCAACGGTCTGGACCCCGAGGGCATCCACTGGGTGCGCACGCTGATGCGCAGCCTCGCTGCCGAGGGCCGCACGGTGTTCGTGTCCAGCCATCTGCTGGCTGAGATGTCCAACACGGCCGACCGCCTGGTGGTGATCGGCCAGGGCAAACTGATCGCGTCGACGACGGTCACGGAGTTCGTCAGCGAGTCGGGCAATGCCGTGCGGGTGCGCAGTCCGCAGCTGGAGACCTTGGCCGAGCTGCTGGGCGACGCCGGGTTGCAGGCCGACGTGGACGGCGACGCGCTGACGGTGCGCGGTGCGGCCATCGAGGTGATCGGGGAACTGGCAGCCCGCAATTCGATCGTGCTGCACGAGCTGAGCACGCGGTCGGCTTCGCTGGAGGAGGCGTATTTGAAACTCACCGACGACGCCGTCGACTACCGGGCGGGCAAGCCGTGAGCGCGCTCGCGGTGCTCGACGCCGAACGCATCAAACTGTCGACGACGCGCTCGCCGCTCTGGTCGGTGCTGGGCGTGGCCGCGCTGAGCCTGGGGGTGGCAGCGCTGCAGGGCTGGACCGCGTACGGGTTCACCCCGCTGCCTCCTGGCAAGGCCGCGCTGGGGGTGGCGGTGTTCGGGGTTCCCGTGCTGATGATCCTGGCGTCGATGACGGTGACCGGCGAGTACCGCACCGGGCTGATCCGGACGACGTTTCTGGCCACACCGAACCGCACCTGGGTGTTGATCGCGAAGGCCATTGTGGCGGCGGCCTTTTCGTCGATCTGTGCGGTGGTGATGGTGCTGGCGTCGGTGATGGTGGCTCGGTTGTTCGCCGAACCGGTGGTCGGCGCGCAACTGTCGCTGGTCAGTGCGGAAACCTGGTCGGTCGCCGGAGGCTTTGCGCTCTACGCCGCGTTGGCGGCCGTGCTCGGGGTTGCAGTCGGCGCATTGGTCCGTTTCGCGGCCGGCGCCGTCGCGGTACTGCTGTTGTGGCCTCTGGTCGCCGAGCCGCTGTTGGCCAACCTGCCCTCCACGGGTGTGCAGCTCGGCCCGTGGCTGCCGTTCGCCAACATGTTCCGCTTCCTCGACGTGGAGTGGTTGTTCCCGACCTTCAACATCCCGTGGGGTGAGACGGGGTCGTTGTGCTACTTCGTCGCGCTGGTCGTGGTGGTGTTCGTCGCGGCGATCGCGGTGCTGAACCGAAGGGATGCCTGACATGGATTGGGCCGCAGTGGGCCGCAAACCGTTGAACTACCCCGAAGTCGGAGCCACTGCCGGGGAATTGCCGAGCGGGTATCACCACATCCGGCGGACCGCCGCTCTCGGTGAGGGCCGGAGCTGCTTCGAGAACGCAGCCGAGCGGTTGATGCACTGGGGCGTGCAACGCGGTGCGGGGTTACGCATCCAGACCTCGTCGGAACTCGCCGAGGAAGGGGCGCTGCTCATAATCCGGTTGGGACCGGTGCCGGCCTACGGCCGGGTCGTCTACACCGTCGACGAACCCGACCGGCGCGGCTTCGCCTATGGGACATTGCGTGGGCATCCCGAGTCCGGGGAAGAGTTGTTCGCCGTCCGGTATGACGAAGGCCGCGTGTATGTGGATGTGGTCGCGTTCTCCCGGCCCGCCACGTGGTGGAGCAAGCTCGCCGCGATTCCCGCAGCTGTTGCGCAGAGACTCGTCACGAACCGCTACCTGAAGGCACTGCAGACCGACGCCTGAAGGTGCTCGGCGGCACGCGACCGATTAACGCCGCCCTGCCCGCGGAGCTACCCACTACGGTGGGTGCAATGCGACGCAATTTGACGGGGGCGGTCCTTGGCGCGGTGGTGCTGACCGCGGCTTTGGCCGGCTGTGACAGCAAGACCGAACTCAACGTCGATACGCCTGCGGCCCCGCCCGCGGCCCGGGAATTCGCCGAGCAGTTGCGTCACCAGGTGTCGGTGGACGCGATGATGGGCCACCTCAAGAAGCTGCAGGACATCGCCAACGCCAACGGGAACACCCGCGCGCTCGGCACACCCGGCTTTGACGCGAGTGTCGACTATGTGGCGAAAACCCTGCGCGACAAGGGTTTCGACGTGCAAACGCCCGAGTTCCAGGTGCGCATACCGTTCTCCGAAGATCCCCAGGTCACCGTGGGTGGTCAGCCGGTGACCGCCAAGCCGCTGCTGTACACCATCGGCACCGGCGCCGAAGGGGTGTCCGGGCCGCTGGTCCCCGCCCGCGCCGGCGACTCCCCGGGTTGCGAGGCCAAGGACTACGACGGGCTGCCGGTCGCCGGTGCGGTCGTGCTGGTCGATCGCGGGCACTGCGCGTTCAGTGCCAAAGAGACCGCGGCCGTCGAACGCGGCGCCGTTGCGCTGATCGTGGCCAACAACCAGGACGGCGATCAGATGGGCGGCACGCTCGGCGAGCGCACCGACGTCAAGATCCCGGTGGTCAGCGTGACCAAGGCCGACGGCGCCCGGCTGCGCTCGGCCCCGGGGCCGACCACCATCAAGCTCAACGCCGGTATCCGCACCGAGCACACCCGCAACGTGATCGCCCAGACCAAGACCGGTTCGACCGCCGACGTGGTCATGCTGGGCGCGCATCTGGACAGCGTGCCCGAGGGGCCGGGCATCAACGACAACGGATCCGGGGTCGCCGCGGTGCTGGAAACCGCACTGCAGCTGGGTGTTTCGCCCGACATCAAGAACGCGGTGCGCTTCGGGTTCTGGGGTGCCGAGGAGGAGGGCCTGCTCGGCTCGCGCAACTATGTGGAGTCGCTGGACCTCGAAGCACTCAAGGACATCGCGATGTACCTGAACTTCGACATGCTGGGCTCACCCAATCCCGGCTACTTCACCTACGACGGCGACCAGTCCGCACCACCGGATCCCAGCGGTCCGGCCCGGGTGCCGGAGGGCTCGGCGGGTATCGAGCGGACGTTGGCCACCTACCTGCAAAACGCCGGAAAGACGCCGCGCGACACCAGCTTCGACGGCCGGTCCGACTACGACGGTTTCACGCTGGCGGGTATCCCGGCAGGCGGGTTGTTCTCCGGAGCCGAGGACAAGATGTCGGAGGAGGAGGCGAAGCTGTGGCAGGGCAAGGTCGATCAGCCGTTCGACCCGAACTACCACCAGGCCACCGACACCATCGACCACGTCGACCCGACCGCGCTGCAGATCCACGGCGAGGGGGTCGCCTACGTGACGGGCCTGTACGCGCAGGATCAGAGTGGCCGCAACGGAATTCCGATCAGATCCGACCGCACCCGCCACGAGGTCACCCCCTCGTGAAGGCCGGTTGGGCCGCCGCGGCGCTGGTGGCCGTCGCCGTAACCGGGTGTTCATCGCAGTCGCCGCCGCCGACCGATCTGTCACATGACCTGGCGGCTCGGATCACCGTCGACGCCATGTACACGCACCTGCACAAGCTCGCGGACATCGCCGAGGCCAACGGCGGCAACCGGGCAGAAGGTACTCCCGGGTACGACGCCAGCCTCGATTACGTCTCGAAGCTGTTGAAGGACAAGGGTTTCGATGTGCAGACCCCGGAATTCGACCGGCTCGGGCCCATGCAGGGCGGCGATCCGGCGCTGGTGGTCGACGGAACTCGGTACCCGGTCGTTCAAGGGTCGCTGCTGGTCCAGACACCGCCAGGCGGACTGAACGCGCCCACCCTGCATCCCACCAAGCTCACGGGTTGCACGGCAGCCGATTACGGCTCAAAGAAGATGACCGGAGCCATCGCGGTCGTCGACGACACCGGCTGCTCCGTTGTGGTCAAACAGGACACCGCCGTGGCGCAGGGCGCGGTCGGGCTGTTGGTGGTCAGCACCGTGAAGCCCAGTCCCACAGGCCTGTTCACTCCGGGCTACTACCGGCAGCTGAAGGTGCCGGTCGGCATCATCGAGAAGTCCGCCGACACCGCACTGCTGGGCACGTCGGCCGCGGTCAAACTTACGCTGGACGGCAAGTCCGAACTGATCAAGTCGCGAAACCTGGTGGCGCAGACCAAGACCGGGTCAACCTCCGATGTCGTGATGGCCGGGGCGCATCTGGACAGCATCCGCGGCGGCCCGGGTATCAACGACAACGCCACCGGCGTGGCCGCGTTGCTGGAAACCGCACTGCAACTGGGTGGTTCGCCAGCGGTGCACAACGCGGTGCGGTTCGCGTTCTGGGGTGGCCAAGAGACCGGGGTGGACGGCTCGACGCAGTATGTGAAGGGGCTCGACGCGGGTCAGCTCGCCGATGTTGCGTTGTACCTGAACTTCGAGATGCTGGGTTCCACCAACGCCGGGTACTTCACCTACGACGGTGACCAGTCTGCCGCCACCACGACAGTCAAGTCGGTTCCCGACGGCTCGGCGGGCATCGAGCGCACCCTCGCCGGCTACCTCAACCTCGCCGGAGTACGGCCCGCCGACATGCCGCTGAGCGACACCACCGACTACACCGCCTTCCTCGCCGCAGGCGTGCCCATCGGCGGTACCACCACGGGATCGTCGCAACGCAAAACGGAAGTGCAAGCGCGGCTCTGGGGCGGTAAAGCCGGCCAGCCGTTCGACCCGAACTACCACACCCCGCGCGACACCGTCGACAATGTCGATGCCCATGCGCTGTCAATCATGGGACCCGCGGCGGCGTTTGCTGTCGGTAGCTACGCGATGTCGATCGACGGCGTCAACGGGGTTCCGTCGCACGACAAACGAAATCGCCGCCCACGCTGAATCAGAAAAAATCATCGAATCCCGGTGAACCTCACCGCGGGCGACTCCGTAGTACAGGTATGGGAATTGACTTCGGCCACATTGTCAGTCACAGCACAATCGCCGGCGTTCACGGTGTACTCCCGCCCAATCGATATACCCAGGACGAGGTCACCGAGGCCCTGCTCGCGCTGCCGGGGTATGACAAGGTCGCCGACGTGGTGCGCGCGCTGCACAAGAGCGCCAAGGTCAACAGCCGCTACCTCGTGAGGCCGCTGGAAGAGTATGCGACGCTCAGCGATTTCGGTGAGACCAACAACCTGTTCATCGAACACGCCACCGAGCTGGGGTGCCAGGCGTTGGCGGGTGCGCTCGAAGAGGCGGGCCTGCGCCCGCAGGACGTCGATCTGATCATCACCACGACGGTCACCGGCGCGGTGGTTCCTTCGCTGGATGCGCGCATCGCCGGTAGGTTGGGGCTGCGACCCGATGTCCGGCGGATGCCGATTTTCGGTCTGGGGTGCGTGGCCGGAGCGGCAGGCATCGCCCGGCTCAACGACTATCTGCGCGGCGCTCCCGACAAGGTCGCGGTCCTGGTGTCGGTGGAGCTGTGTTCGCTGACACGCAAACACCATCCGTCGATGCCGACGCTGGTTGCAGGCGCGCTGTTCGGCGACGGGGCCGCGGCCGTGGTGGCCGTCGGTGCCCAACGGGCAAAGAAGCTCGACCCGAGCGGCCCGGATGTCCTTGACTCCCGCAGCCACCTGTACCCGGATTCGCTGCACGCCATGGGCTGGGATATCGGCAGTGACGGGTTCGAGATCGTGCTGAGCGCAGAGGTACCGGGCTTCGTCGGCAGGTACCTGGGCGACGACGTCACCGGTTTCCTTGCCGCACATGGCCTCACCGTCGGCGACGTCGAGTCGTGGGTGAGTCACCCCGGCGGGCCCAAGGTGATCGAGGCCATCATCGAGACGCTCGAACTCCCCTCCGACGCATTGGATCTGACCTGGCAATCGCTGGCAGAGGTGGGCAACCTGTCGTCGTCGTCGGTGCTGCACGTGTTGCGGGACACCATCTGCAAGCGCCCCGCGCCGGGCACCCCGGGAGTCCTGATGGCCATGGGCCCGGGGTTCTGCTCCGAACTCGTCCTGCTGCGTTGGCGCTGATGGGCCGCAGAGGGGTAACCGTCCTCATCGCCGCGGTCGCCGCCGAGCGAGTGGCCGAACTCGTGGTCTCCCGGCGCAATCTGGCGTGGAGTAAAGCCAACGGCGGCAAGGAGTTCGGTGCCGGCCACTATCCGGTGATGGTCGCACTGCATACGGGACTGCTGGCCGGTGCGCTGCTGGAGGCGCGCCGCAGGCCCTACCGCCCGTGGCTGGGCCGGCCGATGCTGGCGCTGGTGCTGGCCGCGCAGGGGCTGCGGTGGTGGTGCATCACGACGCTGGGGCGCCAGTGGAACACCCGGGTGGTGGTGATACCGGGGGCTGAGCGGGTCACCGGTGGCCCGTACCGCGTGGTGCCGCACCCGAATTACGTCGCGGTGGTGACCGAGGGCGTGGCCCTGCCACTGGTGGGCGGCGCGTGGCTCACCGCACTGATCTTCACCGTCGCCAACGCGGCGTTGTTGCGGACCCGGATCCGGGTGGAAAACGATGCGTTGCAAGGTTTGACGTGATTGATCTGTTGGTTGCGGGCGGTGGGCCTGCCGGTCTGGCCACCGCGGTGCACGCAGCGCGCGCCGGGCTCGAGACGGTGGTGGTGGAACGTCGGTGCGGCCCGATCGACAAGGCCTGCGGCGAG
This sequence comes from Mycobacterium sp. 852013-50091_SCH5140682, assembly GCF_001665685.1. Taxonomy (GTDB): domain Bacteria; phylum Actinomycetota; class Actinomycetes; order Mycobacteriales; family Mycobacteriaceae; genus Mycobacterium. The sequence continues at coordinate 57,388 of NZ_LZTB01000028.1, read as the reverse complement.
GGCTTGATGCCGCATTCGGTGCGTCACCTGCAGGCGCTGGGGGTCGACGCAGAGGGGCACGAGTTCCGCGGCATCCGTTATCTCGATGGCCGCCGCGTTGCCGAGGCGCGGTTCTCCGGCGCAGCAGGTCGTGGCGTGCGGCGCACGGTACTGCACGCCGCGTTGTCCGACGCGGTAGCGGCAGCCGGGGTGAAGGTGGTGCAGGGCGAAGTCGGTGTGGTACACCAGGATTCGAATTCGGTGTCGGCGGCGGGGCTTCAGGCGAGGTATCTGGCCGCGGCCGACGGGCTGCACTCGCCGATCCGCCGTTCGCTCGGGTTGTCGGAGGACAACGGGCCGCGGCGGCGATGGGGCATCCGGCGCCATGTCCGGATCGCGCCGTGGTCGGACTGTGTCGAGGTGTACTGGGCCCGAGATGGGGAGGCCAGCGAGGCCTACGTGACCCCGGTCGCCGACGACTGTGTCGGCGTGGCGATCCTGACGTCGGCCCGCGGACGGTTCGAGGAGCACGTCGAGAAATTCCCGGCATTGGCCGACCGGATCCGCGGGTGCCCTCACGGCAGCGACCGGGCCGCGGGCCCGTTGCGGCAGAAGGTCCGGCACCGCAGCGCGGGCCGCGTGCTGCTGGTCGGGGATGCGGCGGGCTACATCGACGCACTGACCGGCGAGGGGATGGGCTTGGCGTTCGGTGCGGCCGAGTTGCTGGTCGGCTGCGTGCTGGCGGACCGGCCGGGCGACTACGACAGGCAGTGGCGGGCGTTGACCCGGCGCTACCGCTTTCTCACCGCAGCGCTGTTGTACGGCAGCGGTTTTCGTCCGGTGCGGGCGAGCATCACACCGGCGGCCGCTGCGCTACCCGTCGTGTTCTCCGCGGTGGTCGACGCGCTGGGGCAGTGAGTTCCGCTGTCCGCCGGCGAACTGCAGCACGCGCATCCCGTGGTAGACCACCAACGCCGCGATGGAGCCAAGGGCAATCCCGGTGAACGTCAAAGAGCCTGCGGTCCAGGTGAAATCGGCGATACCGATGATCAGCGGGATCGCCGCGGTCATCTGGTTGATCGGCTTGGCGAAGTCGACGTGGTTGGTGAGCCAGATCCGGACGCCGAGCACCCCGACCAGCCCGTAGAGCACCACGGTCGCACCGCCCAGTACCCCCGGCGGGATGGCCGAGATCGCGGCACCGACCTTGGGGCACAACGACAATACGATCGCCACGGTGGCCGCCACCCAGTACGCCGCGGTCGAGTAGACCCGGGTGGCGGCCATCACCCCGATGTTCTCGGCGTAGGTGGTGGTCGCCGATCCGCCACCGGCACCGGCCAGTACAGTAGCCAGCCCGTCAGCTGCCAGTGCTCGGCCGACGAGGGGGTCCATGTCGGTGGCGGTCATCTGCCCCACCGACTTGACGTGCCCGATGTTCTCGGCGATCAATGCGATCACCGCGGGCAGGAACAGCGGCAGCACCGCGACGGTGAAGGTCGGCGTCTGGAAGTGCGGCAGCCCCAGCCACGGCGCAGCGGCGATCGCGGACGTGTCGACCTCGCCGAGGATCAGCGCCAGCACATAACCGATCACCACCGCCCCGAAGATGGCCAGCCGCCCGATGATGCCGCGGAAGAACGCCAGCGTCGCGACCAGCACCACCAGGGTGACCAGGCCGACCACCGGGCCCTTCTCGAAGTTGTTCTTGGCGGCCGGAGCCAGATTGAAGCCGATCAGCGCGACGATCGCGCCGGTCACCACCGGCGGGAGCGTCAGGTCGATCCAATGGGTCCCGATCAGGTGCACGACGGCGCCGACGATGATGAGCAGCACACCGAGCGCGATGAGGCCGCCCAGGGCGCTGCCCGTGCCGTGGGAGGCGACCGCCGCCGTCACCGGGGCGATCACCGAGAAGCTCGAACCCAGATAGCTGGGCAGCCGGTTACCCGTGATGATCAGGAACAGCACGGTGCCGACGCCGGAGAACAACAGCGTGGTGGACGGCGGAAAGCCGGTGAGCACCGGAACCAGGAAGGTGGCGCCGAACATGGCCACCACGTGCTGGGCGCCGATGCCGACGGTCCGGGGCCAGTCCAGCCGCTCACCGGGGGCGACGACGAAGTCGTCGTCTGCGCGGGCCTCGACGCGTTTCCAACTCAGCAGGGTCACGCACTATCTATAGGCGTCGAGTGGCCAGTTATGCCACGTTTGTCGCGAAAATCCTTGTAAAAACTGGCCACTCGACGCGATGACGGCGGTGTCAGTGCATGTGGCTGCCACCGTTGATGTCCACGGTGGTGCCGGTGAGGTAGCTGGCGTCCTGGCTGGACAGGAACGTGATGACGGCGGCGACCTCGTCGGTGGTGGCGGTGCGGCCGACGGGGATGTCGGCGGCCAGCTTGGCTTCCTGCTCATCGGTGGAGCCGACGCGGATGTTGGTGTCGACCGCGCCCGGGGTGACGGCGTTGACCGTGACGCCGGTGTTGGCGATCTCGCGGGCCAGCGACTTGGTGAAGCCCAGGATCGCGGCCTTGGCCGAGGAGTAGGGCACCTTGCCGAAGACGCCGCCGCCGCGCTGCGCGGACACCGAGCTCATGTTGACGATGCGGCCCCAGCCGGCGTCGATCATGTCGGGCAGGAAAGCCTTTGTCACCAAATAGGTTCCGGTGGCGTTGACGGCCATGACCTGGTTCCACAGATTCAGCGTGGTCTCCAGGAACGGCACGGGGGAGGTGATGCCTGCGATGTTGGCCAGCGCGCCGACGGTGGGCAGGTTGCCCGCGGCGACCTCGGCGGCAACCGCGTCGTACGCGGCGGTGACCGACTCTTCGGAGGTGACGTCGACGGCATGGCCGAACGCAGGTACCCCGAATTGGTTGCCGATCTCGGCGGCGACCTTGGCGGACTTCTCGCCGTCCAGATCGAGGATCACGACGCCCCAGCCTTCCTTGGCGTAGCGCTCGGCAACGGCCACGCCGATGCCCTTCTCGGAGGTGGCTCCGGTGACGACGGCGGTGCGGGTGACAGACATTGCGAGTCCTTTCAGATCAGGGCGGAGATGAGATTTCCGGCCGCGGCGGCAGCGGCGGGACGTTCGTCGTGGGTGACGTCGCGGGTTTCCAGTTCCAGCGCGAAGTGCCCCGAATAGCCGACGGCCGCGAGGCTCTTGAGTCCGGTCGCGAAATCGACCTGGCCGTTGCCGACCGACAGATTGATGTTGCCGGGGACGGCATCACGGATGTGCACGTGCCGGATGCGTGGCCCGAACCGTGCCACGAAGTCGACGGGATCGCCGCCGGACGCCACGATGTGACTGAAATCCATGACTATTCCGACGTTTTCGTCGAGTCGGTCGGCGAGCCGTTGGGCCCGTTCGATGTCGAAGCACAACCGGAAGAAGTGCAGTGACTCGGTCCACAGCGCGACGCCGCGGGCGGCGGCGACCTTCGAGGCCGCGGCCAGTTCACCGGCAACGGTCGTCAGGTCTTCGTCGAGCGAGGTGATCGGCTCGTGGTCGAGCGCACCACAGGGCAGTACCAGGGCGTCGGCGCCGGTGGCGGCGGTCAGCTCGACCAGCATCGCCAGGTGGCGGTCCCGCGCGGCCCGGCCCTGGGCATCCAGTGCGGCATTGAGATCGCCGATGTCGCCGTTGATGGAACGGACCCGGATGCCCGACGCCGCAACGGTGGCCGAGACATCGCGCACGGCGTCCTCGTCGAGGACGAACGGCACGTGGTCGCACACCCCGGGCAGCGCACCGAGGTCGATCTCGGTGAAGCCCAGGCCGGCGATGGTGTCCAGGGCCTTGGACAACCGCTGGTGGCGGAAGCTGATGGTCGAACAGCCCAGTCGGCTGTGAAACGAATGAGCTGACATCTGGCGGCGCTTTCTCCCGGACCTTCACGTTGTGGCGGGGCCCACACTACTGCCGTTGACTGTTAACAGTCAACGGGCGGCAATAAATCATGTTGACTGTTGACACTGACCTGTGTGCGGGCTCACACTGGGTGACATCTACCACGTTGTTGACAGTCAACATCTCAGGCAACTCGCAGGTAGACCTGGATTGAGCGGGATTTGAAAGGATGACGCCCATGAGCGATGACGCTCTGAAAATGCGGGGTCCCGTACTTGGCACCAAGGACGCCAAGCGGGTAGCGGTCGGCTCTGCCGTCGGCGCCGTGATCGAAACCTACGACTTCATCGGGTTCGGAACCGCCGCCGCGCTGTACTTCGGCCACGCGTTCTTCCCGCACTCAAGCCCGGTCGCGGGCACCCTGGCATCCTTTGCCACCCTCGGTGTCGGCTTCGCGGCCCGCCCACTGGGTGGCATCATCGGCGGTCACCTCGGCGACAAGGTCGGGCGCAAACCCGTGCTGGTGGCTTCGCTGCTCATCATGGGCCTGTCCACCTTCGCGATCGGGCTGCTGCCCACCTATGCCGCGGTCGGCGTGATCGCGCCCGTGCTGTTGGTGACCGTGCGGATCATTCAGGGCCTGGCGTTCGGCGCTGAGTGGGGCGGCGCCATCCTCATGAGCTACGAACACGCTCCGTGGAAGGAAAAGGGCCGCTACACCGGCATCGTGCAGGCCGGCTTCCCGGTAGGGCTGCTGCTGGCCAACCTGGTGTTCCTGGTCAGCGTGCACCTCGGCGGGGACTGGGCATGGCGGGTGCCATTCCTGGCCAGCATCGTGCTGGTCGTCGTCGGTCTGATCATCCGGGCCAAGGTGCCCGAGTCGCCGGTCTTCGAAGACGTCAAGGACGAGGGCAAGATCGTCAAGGCGCCCATCGTCGAGGTGCTCAAGAACGACTGGCGAAACATCCTGCGCGGCATCGGCCTTCGCGTCGCCGAGACCGCCGGCTATGCAGTCTCGATCACTTACATGATCTCCTACCTCAAGACCGCGAAACTGGCCACTGCCACCGAAACCCTTGTCGCCCTGTGTATTGCTGCCGCGATCGGCATCTTCGCAACCGCAGGATGGGCGCGGCTGACCGACAAGGCCGGGCGCAGGCCGGTCTACATATGGGTGTGCGCCTTCGGCATCCCCTTCGGCGTGCTGATGTTCGTGCTGGTGAACACGGGACTGTTCTTCCTCATCATCGCGACCGTCGTGATCGCCTACGGGGTGTGTCAGAACGCGCTCGCCGGCTCCCAGGGGGCCTGGTTCCCGGAGCTGTTCACCGCCAACACCCGGGCGTCGGGAGCCTCACTGGCATACCAGATCTCGGCGATGGTGTCGGGCTTCACGCCCTTCATCACGACACTTTTATTCGAATGGATGGGATGGATGGGACCTGCTCTGTTGTTCTCCGCGTACGCTGCGATCGGCCTGTGGGCCGCGCTGGTGACCCGCGAAACTTGGGGATCCGCCGAACGCCAGGCTGCCGACAAGGCCGCCTCCGACCAGGCGCTGGCCGCCTGATGCGCGCGGCGAAGGTGCGTGATGCTGCCTACCGGATGCGTCACCACGTACTGAACATGGGTGAGGCCCAAGGGCAGGGCTATGTCGGGCAGGCACTCGGTGCCGCCGACATGCTCGCCGCGGTGTACGCCGATCAGCTGCGCTTCCGCGCCGACGACCCGCATTGGGACGAGCGGGACCGGTTCCTGCTGTCCACCGGGCACTACGCGATCGGGCTGTACGCGGCACTGGCCGAAGCGGGCATCGTCGACGTCGCCGAACTCGACACCTACGGATCCGATGAATCCCGGCTGCCGATGTCCGGAATGGCCAGCTACACACCAGGTATGGAGATCTCCGGGGGATCGCTGGGCCACGGCCTCGCGGTGGCCGTCGGCATGGCGCTGGGTCTGCGCCACCAGGGCAACAGCGCCCGGGTGATCAACTTTCTCTCCGACGGTGAACTCGACGAAGGTTCGACGTGGGAGGCCGCGATGGGCGCGTCGCATCACCGGCTCGGCAATCTCGTGGCGATGGTCGACATCAATGCGCTGCAGGCCGACGGCCCGACCGAGGGTGTGCTGCGCACCGAACCCGTGTCCGACAAATGGGCGGCCTGCGGCTGGCACGTCCAGCGCGTTGACGGCAACGACGTCGAGGCGCTGCTTGCCGCATTCGACGGTGTCAGTACCGAACAGCCCTCAGTCATCCTGTGCGACACCAAGGTTGGCAAAGGTGTGCCGCTGCTGGAAACGCGTGAGAAGGCGCACTTCATGCGGATCGACGCCGACGAGTGGCAGATCTGCCGAGACCAATTGACCGCCGAATCAACCGCAGGACGCCAAGGAGTATCGGCATGAGCACCACCAAACTTCGTACCTCGGCGATGATCGCGTCGTTCGCCGATCCCGGGCAGAAGACCACACCCGCACCGTTCGGACACGCCCTGGTGAAAGCCGCGCAGGCCGATGACCGCATCGTCGGGCTCACCGCCGATCTGGGCAAGTACACCGACATGCACATCTTCGCCCAGGCTTTTCCGGAGCGGTTCTTCCAGATGGGCATGGCCGAGCAGCTGTTGTTCGGCGCCGCCGCCGGCATGGCCGAGACCGGCCTGATTCCTTTTGCGTCAACCTATTCCGTGTTCGCCGCCCGGCGGGCCTACGACTTCATCTGCCTCGACATCGCCGAGCCGGGCCTCAATGTCAACATCGTCGGCGGATTGCCAGGGCTCACAACGGGTTACGGGCCGTCGCACCAGGCCACCGAGGATGTCGCAATCTTTCGGGGGATGCCGGGGCTGACCATCGTCGACCCGTGCGATTCGGTCGACATCGAGCAGGCCGTGCCCCAGTTGGCCGAACATGCCGGCCCCACGTACCTGCGTCTGCTCCGGGGAAACGTGCCTACTGTCCTCGATGAGTACGGATACACCTTCGAGCTCGGCAAGGCCAAGGTGGTGCGGCCCGGCACCGACGTCGTGTTCGTCTCGAGCGGCCTGATGACGATGCGGGCCTTGCTGGCAGCTGAGGAACTGACGGCCCACCATGTCGATGTCGCCGTGGTGCACGCGCCGACGCTCAAGCCGTTCGACGCCGAAACCGTGCTGCGCGAACTTGATTCGGACCGCCTCGCGCTGACGCTGGAGAACCACACCGTGGTCGGCGGCTTGTTCGAGACGGTGGCCTCGGCGCTGGTGCAGCGTGGGATCAGCCGGCAGGTGACGCCCATCGCGTTGCCGGACGAATTCCTGGCCGCCGGGGCACTTCCGACGCTGCACGACCGCTACGGCTTGTCGACTCGGCGAATCGTCGCGTCGGTACTCGAGCGACTGTAGGATCACTGTTGACAAACAAATGTTGACACTCAAGGAGCAGGTCATGTCGGTCGAGGCCCCGTCGCTGCTGCGACTTGAGAAGACCAGCCTGCGCGAACAGGCGCTCTCCGCGCTGCGCCGCGCCATCACCTCTGGCCAGCTGCAGCCCGGTACCCACCTCGTGGAGACCGACCTGTCCGATGCCCTGCAGATCAGCCGCGGCACGTTGCGCGAGGCCATGCGCCAACTGCAGCAGGAAGGGCTGATCTCGGCGGGGGCGCGCGGTCGCCTGTCGGTCCGGCACCTCGACGCCAAGGAAATCAAGGACATCTTCGACGTCCGTGGTGCCCTCGAGTCGCTGGCCGCCAGCGACCTGGCGTCGCGGGACGACCGGGCCACGGCGGTGTTGGCCCTGCGCAGCGCCGTCGCCGACATGGAGCGATGGGCCGCGGCCAACCTGGAGGACCGCATCGAGGCCGACCTCAAGTTCCACCGGACCTTGTGTCACCTGAGCGGCAACGAAACCCTGCTGCATTCGTGGTCGTCCCTGGAGGGCAGCATCCGGATGTCGATCATGTACGCCGGGGTGGACCGGGCCCTGAAGAACATGGACGCCAAGCGGCATCTCGACATCGTCGAGGCCATCGAATCGGGCGATCCGGTCGCGGCCGCTACTGCGGTCCGCGACCACATGTGCACCGCCGCGGCGGTATTGGTCGACTAGCTATCCCGCGACTGGCCAGTTGTGGCACGCGATTCGCGAAAATCCGTGCGGCAACTGGCCATTCGACGCTGAGAGCTCAGTGAGTGTCGCGCGTCGGAATGAGTGATTCGTGCGCCGACGACGTCGCTGCGCGCACGAGGACCGCGAGGACCGCCAGGGCACCGAGTGCCACCACCGGGATGGTCCACAGCCGGCGCGTCAGCAGCGCTGAACCGCACTTGTCGACGTACTGGTCTCCAGCGGCGCTGGCCTGCACCAGATGCGCCGAATACGACGACCCGCACGGAATCTGCATGCCGTACTGGTCGAAGTCGTCGAGGTACACCGGCATGCTCATCAGATACAGGCCGATGCCGAGGACCACCAGACCGGCGATCCCGAGATACACGGCTCGATAACTCATCTATGCCCCCTTCAGGTCATACAAACGTCGGCGAACAGCAGCACCGGCCACGAGACGATCGACCCGAGCGCCGACACCACGGCGTCCAGGCCGGACATCTCGCGGAGATGTTCGGTGTGGGTGCTCGACCAGATCACCCCGATCAGCCCGTATGGGGTGCCGATGATCAGCGCGATGACGATCAACTCGCCGACCGCGACACGGTACGCCAGCAATCTTCGCAACCTGACCAGCACGGGACCCCCATCCGGCATCAACCCTGGCTATGTTAATGCCCATTCCGTCGTGTCCGGCCCCTTTGACCACATTCGCGGGTCCGTTTATGGTGTCGACATGGCGCGCACCCCGCCCACCCGCGGCGACCGGAGTGCAGATGTCGTGCGGCGCCGCCCGAAAGACCGGAAAGCCCAGATCGCGCGCGCCTCGGCGGAGGAGTTCAGCGCCCTCGGCTATCACGGTGTCAGCATGGAGGCCATCGCGTCGCGCGTCGGGATCTCGGCGGCCGCGTTGTACCGGCACTATTCGAGCAAGTACGAACTGTTCCGCGACGCCGTGCTCAATCTCGGCCAGCAACTGGTCGACGGCACCGCGTTCGCCGACGAGACCGAAACCGACCCGCGTCAGGAACTGCGTCGGCTGGTCGCCGCCCTGACCGACACCGCGTTGGCCAACCGGGAGTCCGGTGGCCTGTACCGCTGGGAGGCCCGGTTCCTGCGCGGCGACGATCAGGCTGCGTTGAACAGCCAGATGCGCACCGTGCACCTGCGCATCCAGCGGCCGCTGCGGGCGCTGCGGCCCGAACTCGGATCGCACGAGCGCTGGACGTTGTCCACCGCGGTGCTCAGCGTGCTCGGCAGCATCGTCGACCATCGGGCCAAGCTGCCTGCCGGCCAGATCCGTGCAGTTCTCGCCGAGATCGTCGACACCGTGCTCACCGCGGATCTGCCCGAGCTTCCCACTGCCGCTGATCCGGTGGCGTCGGTAACCCCACCTCCCGCCGGTCCCACCAAATACGAAGCGTTGCTGAGTGAATCGCTGCGGTTGTTCAACCAGAACGGCTACCGCGACACCACCATGGAGGACATCGCGAGTGCGGTCGGCATGCCGGCATCGGGCATCTACCGGTACTTCTCGGGCAAGACCGACATCCTCGCGGCCGGATTCCGGCGGGCGGCCGACCGACTGTCCGAAGACATGGCCGAGGTGCTGCGCACCGTCCCCGATCCCGAACAGGCACTCGCGGTGCTGATCGACGGGTACGTGGCGCGTTCGTTCGCCCGCCCGGAACTCGACTACGTCTACTACACCGAGCGTCTCAACATGACCGCCGCCGACCAGAAAATCCTGCGCGACCTGCAGAGGTCGGCAGTCGAATCCTGGGTGAACCTGGTGATGCCCGTGCGGCCCCAGTGGACTGCCGGTCAGGCGCGGTTCGCGGTTCATGCTGCGATGGCGTTGGTGATCGACCTGGGCCGGCTCATGGGGTACCAGAATTCGGAGCAGGCCCGGGCCGTTGTGACGGCCATGGTCGATCTGACCCTGTTCGGGCGCTACCGGTTGCGGGCGGCGTTGCCGGCCAGATAGGCGACGTATCCGAGGGTTCCGACGAGAGCCAGCTTGCGGGTCTTGCGCAGCACCAGCCCCAACCCGAGCGCGGTCTCGATGCCCCCGTTGGTGTAGATGTGCTTGTGCGTGTCCTTGGGGAACGCGGATTTCGTGATCGATTCGAACAACTGCGGTTTGACGAAATGGGCCAGGCCGGTTCCGGCCAGGCCGAGGCCTGCGAGCTTGGCCAGCGTCGAGTCGTTGTTCTGTTCGGTCATGGATGATCCTCTCTGATCAGGAAAATGCGTAGTCGCTCAACGGGAATCGGGAAGCGTCCGCAACGGCCCGACGCGTAGTCATGGGTCGCAGCAGGGTGGCTTCGCCGCTCGGATTGAAATAGTACGACCGTGCCGAAGCGCAGTCGCCGAGGGTGAACAACGAGTCGGACAGCAACTCGGTCATCAAGTCCAGGTACCGCGCGTTGGCCTCCTCGGTCACCTCGAATGTGGTGGCGCCGCGGCGTTTCACTTCACCGAACAGCCGGTCCATCAACCGCATCTGGTACTCCATGGTGTTGAAGAAGTTCAAACCGAGGAACGCGTACGGACTGGCCAGGCTCAGGTAGTTCGGGAAGTACGGCATCGAGACGCCCTGGTAGGCCTGGAACCTGGTGTCGCGCCACCATTTTCCGAGGTTGCGGCCGTCCCGGCCGATCACCTCGATGGCCGGGAAATTGGCCTCCCAGAGGTCGAATCCGGTGGCCAGCACGAGGGTGTCGATGACGGTCTTGCTGCCGTCGGCGTTGACGATGCCGTCCGGTTCGATGTGGTCGATGCCGTCGGCCTGCAGGTGCACGTTCGGCTTGGTGAAGGTGCGGTAGTAGCTGTTGGAGAATGTCGGCCGCTTACAGCCGAAGTCGTAGTCCGGGGTCAGTTTGCGACGCAGCTCCGGATCACGGATCGAGGCGAACCGGTGCAGTTTGGCCAGATCCGCCGCAGCGATGTTGAGCCGACGGAAGTAACGGTGTTTGAGCACCGCGGTGTCGACCATGAATGCGTAGATACCGTCGGTGACGGCCCGGATGGCGCGCTGGGTCAACGGTATTCGGGCGAACACCGCCTTGGCGCGGGGTGAGAACCGCACGTCTATCTTCGGCACCACCCAGATCGGGGTGCGTTGGTAGACGGTCAGCGCAGTCACCCGGCGGGCCAGCTCGGGAATGAGCTGCACGGCGGTGGCGCCGGTGCCGATGATCGCCACGCTGCGACCGGAGAGGTCGTGCTCGTCATCCCAGTCGGCGGTGTGGATGATCCGGCCCGCGAAGCTGTCGATGCCCGCGATGTCGGGTGTGTGCGGCTGGGAGAGAAACCCGGTGGCGGTGAAGAGGTAGCGGGCCCGCAGTGTCTCACCGTCGGCGACCGTCACCTGCCACTGCGCGGTCTCCTCGTCCCAGCTGGCGCCCAGCACGGTCGTGTTGAACCGGATGTGGCGCCGCACGTCGTACTTGTCGGCGACCGCGTCGGCGTAGCGCTTGATCTCGGTGCCCGTCGAGAACAGTCGCGACCAGTGCGGGTTGGGCTCGAAGAAGTACGAGTACGTGGTGGTGGGGACGTCGACGGCCAAGCCGGGGTAGTGGTTGACGTGCCAGGTGCCGCCGAGGTCGGCTTCGCGGTCGACGATCACGAAGTCGTCGATACCCATCCGTTTGAGCTGGATGGCCGCGCCGATCCCGGCGAACCCCGCCCCGACGATCACCGCGTCGTGTGCCCCCATGGCGAAACAGTACCGCAGGTACCGGGTACTTTGTCGAGGGGTTACCGGCCGGGAGCGTGCCACCTGTGCGGATCGGCCTCCAACTGCGAGCGGTCCCAGCCGGCCAGGTCGGCGGCCGCGGCGTAGGTGGACTGCAGGAACTCCATGAGGGCGCGGTCGGGGTCGGGGGAAGTCCGCACCGCCTCGTAGGGCAGCAGGAACTGGCGGAACTCCTGGCTGTAAAAGGCGGGCTCAGGGCCGACCGGGTACTCGGCGAATCCCGGCGGTTCCGGGTACGCGTACGCGTAGAAGGCGCCTTCTTCGCCGCCGCCGGGCCAGAATCCGCAACTGCTCAACTCGTGCGAGTAGCCCTCGACCATGACCCAGTCGCCGCAGTTGGGCGCCCCGCCCGGATGCTCGGGCGCCGGTCGGCCGGAGAAGCGCGTGCACGCCATGTCGAACGAGCCCCAGAAGAAGTGCACCGGGCTCACCTTGCCGATGAAAAAGGAGCGGAACTCGTTGATCACCCGCTGGGCCTGAATCAGTTGGCGCCAGAACAGGTGTGCGGCCTGCGGGTCGTAAGACGCGTGCTGGTGGTCCTCGGCGAACGGAATGGCCGGATCGACCTCGTTGGGCCGCGCGGATATCCCAGCCTCGATGCCGAGTTCTCCTAGTGCAGCGATGGTTTCGGCATAGAACTCGGCGACGGGCTTGGCGGTCAGGGCGACGGTGGCCGCTGCGCCATCGCTGCTGCGTACTGCCAGCACATGGTCGACGAAATCGAATTCCAGGTCGAACAGGCGGTTTTCGTAGGGAATCGACCCAGTGGTCAGGCCCCGGGGACTGACATAGAGGGTGACCTGCCACCAGTGGTTGAGCAGCGGCGAATGGGTGAGGCGGATCTTGCCGACGATCTGCGTCCACATGTGCAGGGTGTCGCGGGTCGGTTCCCAGTCCGCCACGCGCAGGGCCGGCCAGCCGTTGGAGGTGCTCATTGCGGTCCTTTCTCGTGCTTACGCAAACATCACACCGTCCCCGGGCGGCGTGGTCAATGACAACGCGGACCGTCCGTCAAACAGGTTGTCGCCTTGGATGTTTCGCGGCAGTTGTCGGCGCTGTGCCGGGTGAATCTGTGGATCGTGCAAGGAAACGCCCGATGCGGGTCCGATCCCTTCCTGGGGATGTGGCGGCCCTCACAGAATGGGATCGTCACACCGAGCCAAAGGAGGCTCACGATGCACACGACAGAACTGGGCGTGGTGGTGATCGCACTGGCTGTGGTGCTGACCAGCGCCCTGGTGCACCGATCCGCCGGCGCGCGCCGTCGCGACGAGGTAAGCCCGGAAGAGCAGTGCCGCAGGGAGATTCGGGCGCTGCGCCGGGATGCGGGCCGCTATGTGCGGCCACGCCGTGCCGCGCTGTGGGCGGCAGGCTCGCCTGCGCAGCCGCGCTCGAAGCAGACGTCGAAATCTTCGGACGTGGGCGGTTGCGGCGGGTGCGGCGGTGGCTGCGGAGGTTGTGGTGGCTGCGGAGGCTGTGGCGGCTGAGCGCCGCCGAGGCCATGGAGGGCAGAGGGATGACATCGCGCTGGTCGGCACGGCGCCGAGAGGTCGGGTTCGAGAGGTCCTATGCCGCGGTGGCGGCACTCGAACTGCCGCAGGCGGTATTCAGGACGTGCCCGTGGCAGCCGCACGCGCTGATCAAAACCGGTTTGCGGCAGTGGTTGCGGTGCTGTGCTGCGGCGTTGGCCGACGATCAGCTGATCGGGATGCCGTCGCACGCAGTGGATGAGGCGTGGCACGGCCTGATCCTGTGCACCATGCGCTACCAGTCGTTCTGTGCGGATGCCTATGGGCGCTTCATGCACCACACGCCCGTCGGCGGTGCACCGGCCAACAGCCGCGCGGCAACAGAGCCCATGTCCGAGCAACTGCGCAGGACCGTCATCGCATGGGAACTCGTCGCGATGCCGGGCGAACAGTGCGTGCTGTGGGATCTCGACAACCGGGTCGGAGTGGACGAGCCGTGGGGCCTGTGCGCCGAGCGCGTCGCAGAGATCTGTGAGTCGGTCACCAAACTCACTGCCGCGGTGCGGTTCTGACGATGACCGGGATCAGGTTTTGCGTCGGGTCACGCGCGCCGGAATCGGCTCGGCAGCGACGACGGTGAAGGGCGTGTCCACCGGGAAGTCGTCGTGCAGCGAGGTCACTGCGACCTCGCGCACCAGGGTGGCCAGCGCCAGGGTCGCCTCCAGCATCGCGAAGTGATCTCCGACGCACGAGCGCGGGCCGCCACCGAAAGGCAGGTATTGCCAACGGCTTCGGCCTGCCGAGCGCTCCGGGGTGAACCGGTCCGGGTCGAACTCCAGCGGATCGTCCCAGAGGGCGGGGTCGCGGTGCATGGCGTAGAAGTTGACCATCGCCATCGTTCCCGCCTCGGCGCGGTAGCCGTCGACGGTGATCTCCTCGTTGAGCATGCGGGGGGTGCCCGCACCGGGCGGGCACAGCCGCAGCGACTCGTGCAGCACCCGCACGGTGTACTCCAGGTGTGGCACGTCCTCCGGGGTCAGGGGCCGGTCACCCAGTGCGGCGACCTCCGCGTGCACGCGAGCCTGGATGTCGGGGTGGCGGCCCAACGCCCATAGCGAGTAGCACAGTGTGGTCGAGGTGGTGTCATGGCCGGCGAGCACGAACAGCACCAATTCATGGCAGATTTCGTCGTCGGTGAGACGTTGCCCGGTGTCCGGGTCACTGGCCTCGATCAGGGCGCGAACCAAGGGCGCGTCGCGATCGGGGTCGGTGCGCACGGCGGTCAGGATCTCGTGGGCGAGCTGATGTAGTCGAGCATTGCCTGCCTTGGCCCGGCGCTGCGCCGGGGTGGGTACCCACTGCGGGAGTTTGACCGGTTGTATCGCGCGGTCCGATATCCATGACAACGACGCGCGCAACGCCGGGCCTACGTCTTCGGCGCGCTCGTCGAGGTCGAGCCCGAACACCGAGCGGCCCAGGGCCCGCAGCGTCAGGGTGCGGCACGCCGCGTCCAGATCGATCGTGGCGCCGTCGTCCCAGCTGTCGGCGACCGCCTGCGCGGCGTCGGCCATGTGTCCGGCGTACCGCGGGACATGCTTCTTCGTGAACATCGGCTGCAGGGTGCGCCGGCGGGGCAGCCAGCGGTCGTGCGGCAGATTGAGCAGGTTGCCGCCCATCAGCTTGCGCAGGTCGATCATGTTGATCGCGCCGCCGCGATCGGCGACCGCGTCGGGGCGGCCGAGGACATCGCGCGCACCCTGGGGCGAGGTGATCAGCAGGACCGGCGGGACAAGCCAGCGGGGGCCCAGCACGATGCGGCTGACCGGACCGCCCGCGTCGCGTAGTCGCTGATGCCCTTCGATGAAGAGCCGCAACGCCTTGAGCTGTTGGCGGTAGGGCATCGGATTGCGGGGCGCCAGCGGCAGCACACGGGTGGTGGCGACCGCAGGAGTGTCGATCTCGACCATGCGTCGAGTGTCGGCCCGGGCAGGTCCGCGGATTAGAGTAGGGCGTTACCCCAATTTCCCGGTGCGGGGATTATCGCTGGTGGCGATGCATGTGACGGTGCGGTCTCCCCGTTGCCAGGAGTCGGTGGTCGGGTACAGCACAAACAGCTTGATGGTCGCGTCGTTGACGGCATTCGGTGCGTAGTTGGTGAGCGCAGGCTTGCACTGGTCGGTGTACTTCATCACGGCGGCGTCACCGGGGAAAGCGCCGTCGGGCATGGTCAGCACCGAGAACACCTCGCCCTTGTGCGGCTGATCGCAGGTCACGGTGTGGACGTAGAGCACCCTGCTGCTGTCGGGCACGTCGCCCAGGCAGTCTCCGACCTTGACCTGTGTCGCCTGCGTCGAGTCGCGGTTCACCAGGTAATAGACCGCGGCGGCCGCCGCGACGGCGACGACCACGACGACTGCCACGAGGATCAAGATCCACTTGAGTGCCGAGGACTTCTTTTTCGGTTGGGCCGCGAACCGGCCGGACTCCGCGGAATACGGCTGCGGGGGCGGGGGTGGGTAATGCCCGGGCGGATTTGTCACGCCAGCAACCGTAGCGCCGCGTCGACGGCAAGGGCAGGCACGTCGGAGGTCTTGGAGCCCAGATCGTGCCGGGCGCCGGTGATCGCGACCAATTCGGTCGGACCGGCGACGAGCGCGATGGCGGCGGTCAGCTCGTCGAGCGTGCCGAACGGGTCGGCGCTGCCGTGGGTGAACACCGTCGGCACGGTGATCCGCGGCAGGTGCTCGGTGCGGGCACGCTCAGGCTTGCCCGGCGGGTGCAGCGGATAGGAGAACAACGTCAGGACATCCACGACAACGGGTGTCTCGGCGCCTTCGCCCGCCACCGCCATCGACGTCTGCCTGCCGCCGTAGGAATGTCCGCCTGCGATCACCGGACCGTCGTTCAGTGTGCGGGCCAGCGCCACTGCTTCGGCGATCCCGGCGCGGTCGCCTGCCGCCGACCCCGACGGCGGACCCTTGGGCCTGCGGCGCCGGTACGGCAGGTTGTAGCGGATCGCGAGCCAGCCACGCGAAGCCCATTCATCGCAGATCTTGACCAGCATCGGGGAATTCCGGTTGCCGCCGGCCCCGTGCGTCAGCATCACCACACCGTCCGGTGTGCCGTCGGGTTCGTGCGCGATGCCGTCGATCGGAGCCAGGCTCGCGTCCAGGTTCATGTGTTCAATCTAAAGAGTGCCGACACCGGGCCGTGCCCGTGGCCGAGCGGGTACGCCGCGCGCAGACATTCGGTGACCCATCGCTTGCCGAAGGCCACGGCGTCGGGCACCGAATAGCCGTGTGCGAGAGCACTGGCCGTCGCGGCGGCCAGGGTATCGCCTGCGCCGTGATCGTGCCCGGTGTCGACGCGTTCGGCGTCGAACTCGTGGAACTCCGTGCCGTCGAACAACAGATCGGGGCTGTGCGTGCTGGCCCGCAGGTGCCCGCCCTTGACCAGTGCCCACCGCGGTCCCAGGGCATGCAGGGCCCGGGCCGCGTCCTGCTGGCTGGCGGTGTCCACCACGTCGATGCCCGTCAGGAGCCGGACCTCATCGAGGTTGGGGGTGACCAGCGTCGCCAGCGGGAACAACCGGGTACGCAGCGCATCCAGAGCGCTCGGGTGCAGCAACGGGTCGCCGTGCATCGAGGCGCACACCGGGTCCACCACCAGCGGCACACCGAGGCTCAGCTGATCCCACGTCTCGGCGACGGTCTCGATGATGTCCGACGAGGCCAGCATGCCGGTCTTGGCGGCCTGCAGCCCGATGTCGGTCGCCACGGCCTCGATCTGGCCTGCCACCACGTCCAGCGGGATCTCGTGAAACCCCTTGACGCCCACCGAGTTCTGCACCGTCACCGCGGTGATGGCGACCAGTCCGTGCAGGCCGAGCATGGCGAAGGTGCGCAGGTCGGCCTGAATGCCCGCACCACCGCCGGAGTCTGATCCGGCGATGGTCATCACCCGGTGCGGGGCCTGGCCCGGTGGGGTCAGCGGCAGGAAGCTCTCGTGGTTCGTCACGGGGCTAAGGGTAGATACACGCGATTTCCGTGGTCGGCGAACTCCTGGGATTTCGCCGCCATGCCCTGCGCGATCTCGTCGGGCACTCCGTTCGGGTAGGCGTCGCGAATGTCCTGCGTGATCCGCATCGAACAGAACTTCGGGCCGCACATCGAGCAGAAGTGCGCGGTCTTGGCCGGCTCGGCGGGCAGGGTCTCGTCGTGGAATTCGCGTGCGGTGTCCGGGTCGAGTGACAGCGCGAACTGGTCGTGCCAGCGGAACTCGAAGCGGGCCTTGGACAGTGCGTTGTCCCGATCCTGCGCCCGCGGGTGACCCTTCGCGAGATCGGCGGCGTGCGCGGCGATCTTGTACGCGATCACGCCGTCCTTGACGTCCTTGCGGTCGGGCAGGCCCAGGTGTTCCTTCGGGGTGACGTAGCACAGCATCGCCGTGCCGGCTTGCGCGATGATCGCGGCGCCGATCGCCGAGGTGATGTGGTCGTATGCCGGCGCGATATCGGTGGCCAGCGGGCCAAGGGTGTAGAACGGGGCCTCTTCGCAGAGCTCTTCCTCGAGCTTGACGTTCTCCACGATCTTGTGCATCGGCACGTGCCCGGGGCCCTCGATCATCACCTGCACCCCATGGGATTTGGCGATCTTCGTCAGTTCACCCAGCGTGCGCAGCTCGGCGAACTGCGCCTCGTCGTTGGCGTCGGCGATCGAACCGGGTCGCAGCCCGTCACCCAGCGAGAAGGTCACGTCGTAGCGGGCCAGGATCTCGCAGAGTTCCTCGAAGTTGGTGTACAGGAACGACTCTGTGTGATGCGCCAGGCACCACGCCGCCATGATCGAGCCGCCGCGGGACACGATGCCGGTGACGCGGTTGACGGTCAGCGGGATGTAGCGCAGCAGCACGCCGGCGTGCACCGTCATGTAGTCGACACCCTGCTCGGCCTGCTCGATCACGGTGTCGCGGTAGCACTCCCACGTCAGTTTGGTGGGATCGCCGTTGGTCTTCTCCAGCGCCTGGTAGATCGGCACGGTGCCGACCGGCACGGGGGAGTTGCGCAGGATCCACTCGCGGGTCTCGTGGATGTTGCGGCCCGTGGACAGGTCCATGATGGTGTCCGCGCCCCAGCGCGTGGCCCACACCATCTTGTCGACCTCTTCGCCGATGGACGAGGTCACGGCCGAATTGCCGATATTGGCATTGACTTTCACGCCGAAGGCCTTGCCGATGATCATCGGCTCGCTCTCCGGGTGGTTGTGGTTGGCGGGTATCACCGCACGGCCGCGGGCCACCTCGTCACGCACCAGCTCGGGTGAAACCCCTTCGCGGGCAGCGATGAAGGCCATCTCTGCGGTGATCTCGCCGGCCCGGGCCCGCTGCAGCTGGGTGCCCCGGTCGCGGATCACGTTGGGCCGCGGGCGAAGGCCCGCGGTCAGGTCGATCACCGCATCGTCGTCGGTGTACGGCCCCGAGGTGTCGTACAGGTCGAGATGCTCACCGTTGGTGAGATTGACCCGGCGGAACGGCACCCGCACACCGTCGATCTCGCGGTAGACCTTGCTGCTTCCCGTGATGGGACCCGTGGTCACAGAGGAGAGGTCAACAGAAACGTCGGACAGCGTCATTACGCTCATCTCCCTACGCCGGCATTACCCGGTCAGGTTCAACGGTCGACGGGCCTACCCGTCCTCTCAGCGCACTCGGTGTGCACTCCCGTGTGGATTGGAATCGTGCGGGTACCAACCTAGCGCAGATGCCCCGCGGTGGGGAACAGCGGACCGGTTCCCAGGAGATTGGCAGCAGCGATCGGGACTGCAATGGAATTGCCGTCCGTTGATTTGCATAGCTAATATATACGTTCTGGGTGGTCCACGAACCTGACGATGACGACGACGAAGAAGATTGATGACGACTGAGACGACGACTGCGAACGAAACCGGCAGCGCTACCCCGCAGGCCGGTGCCGACACGGATTCGGCGGCCCTGGAGACGGCGCGCCGGCGGATCCGGATGGACCACGACCATCCGTTCTACAAGTGGATCGCGCTGTCCAACACGACGCTGGGCACCTTGATGGCGACCATCAACGCGTCGATCGTGCTGATCTCCCTGCCCGCGATCTTCCGCGGGATCGGGCTCAACCCGCTGGCCCCGGCGAACGTCAGTTACCTGCTGTGGATGCTCATGGGCTACCTCGTGGTGACGGCCGTGCTCGTGGTGCTGTTCGGCCGGCTCGGCGACATGTACGGCCGGGTCCGCATCTACAACCTGGGCTTCGTGGTGTTCACCGTCGCGGCCATCGCGCTCTCGGTGGACCCGTTCCACCTCGGCGGCGGTGCGGTGTGGCTGATCGGGTGGCGCGTGGTGCAGGGCGTCGGCGGCGCGATGCTGATGGCGTCGTCATCGGCGATCCTCACCGACGCGTTCCCGGCCAACCAGCGCGGCATGGCCCTCGGCGTCAACATGGTGGCCGCCGTCGCGGGCTCCTTCCTGGGTCTGCTCATCGGCGGTGTGCTGTCCGAATGGGACTGGCGGGCCATCTTCTGGGTCGGTGTCCCCGTCGGCATCCTCGGCACCATCTGGAGCTACCGCTCGCTGCGTGAACTGGGTGTCCGCAGCCCGGGCCGGCTGGACTGGGCCGGCACGCTGACGTTCGGCATCGGGCTGACCGTGCTGCTCACCGGCATCACCTACGGCATCCAGCCCTACGGCGGCTCCACCACCGGATGGCTGAATCCATGGGTGCTCGGCGCGATCATCGCCGGTGTCCTGATGCTGGTCGCGTTCTGTGTCATCGAACTGCGTGTCGCGCATCCGATGATGAACATCCGGCTGTTCCGCAGCACCGCATTCGGGATGGGCAACCTCGCAGGCCTGATGAGCTCGGTGGGCCGCGGCGGCCTGCAGTTCATGCTGATCATCTGGCTGCAGGGCATCTGGCTGCCGCTGCACGGCTACAGCTTCGAGTCCACCCCGCTGTGGGCGGGCATCTACATGCTGCCCATGACCATCGGATTCCTGGTGTCCGGTCCGCTGGCCGGAACCCTGTCCGACCGCTACGGGGCGCGGCCGTTCACGGTCGGCGGCATGCTGCTGATGGCGGTCACGTTCGTCGCGCTCGTGATGATTCCCGTCGACTTCAACTACTGGCTGTTCGCCGCATTGGTGTTCTTCAACGGCCTGGGCGGCGGCATTTTCACCGCACCCAACACCGCTGCCATCATGTCGGCGGTACCTGCCGCAGAGCGCGGCGCGGCCTCCGGTGTGCGTGCGACGTTCTTCAACGCGGGCTCGTCACTGTCCATCGGCATCTTCTTCTCGCTGATGATCGTCGGACTCGCCGGAACCCTGCCCACCGCGATGTCGAGCGGCCTTGAGCAGCAGGGTGTCTCCGCGGCGGTGGCCCACGACGTCGCCCAGCTGCCACCGGTCGGCAGCCTATTCGCGGCATTCCTTGGCTACAACCCGATCGCCGAGCTGTTGGGCCCGTCGCACGCCCTGCAGCAACCGGGGGTCAACGCCGATGTGCTGACCGGGCAGCAGTTCTTTCCGCAGCTGATCACCGAGCCCTTCCACTCCGGTCTGGTGGTGGTGTTCATCGCCGCAGCGGTGATGATGGTGCTCGGTGCGATCGCGTCGATGTTCAGCGCGGGCCGCTATGGGACCGAACCTGGAGCCGACAACGCGGCCTGAGAGGGTCCGGGTGCACCTACGCTGGCAAACGTGACCGAGATCGAGGAGAGCGAGCTCCAAATCCGCGGTTCGGTGCAACTGCGCCGGGACCGTTGCGCCACCACCGCCGACCAGCGGTGGAGCTCATCACCGCATCGGCGAAGTAGCCGAGGCGTACCGCCGCGGCTTGCCCGGTCCCAGTTCGGCGAGCGTCGCCACGCGGGTCACCTCGACCGGGCGACCCAGCAGCAGGGCCAGCGCGTCGGAGACCCGCTGCGGGTCACCGGATGCGATCACCGCCGAGATGTGGCCTGCCGCATCCTGTTCGACGCTCCACCCGCGGGCCCCGGCGGCCTGCAACTGCTGGGTGAGGTCGACGCACGGTACCGCGGCCCCGGTGGCCGCGGTGAAAACCGTTGCCTCTCTGCCTTCCAGGTCGGCCAGCGCGGGCCGACCGCGATGCGTGACC
This sequence comes from Mycobacterium sp. 852013-50091_SCH5140682, assembly GCF_001665685.1. Lineage (GTDB taxonomy): Bacteria > Actinomycetota > Actinomycetes > Mycobacteriales > Mycobacteriaceae > Mycobacterium. The sequence continues at coordinate 36,086 of NZ_LZTB01000028.1, read as the reverse complement.
AACCGGGCGTAATCACCCGTGCGGTACCGCACCAGGGGCAGGAACTGGTTTTCACCGCACGTCACGACGACCTCGCCCGCCAACACCTCGACGTGCACGCGGCGCTCGGCGACGATGAATGGTCCACCGTCGTCACTGACCGCGATGGGCCGCGTCTCGTGCAAGCCGTAGATGTCCAGCACCGGACAGTCGTAGGCAGCATGCAGCGCGCGCCGCAACGGAGCGGTCAGCGTCATCGCCCCTGAGATCAACGCCAGCGGTCGCAGTGCCTGCGCCAGACCGGGTTCGAGCAGCACCTCCAGCGATGTGGGCGTCCCGCTGATCACCTGCGGATCGGTATGCCGCAGAAACTCGTCGCGCTGCGTGCGCCCGCCCGCCCATGTGGCGGGATGCAGGTTGAGCCGGGCCATCAACGCCTCGCCGAACCCCGGGAGCACGGAGGTGTAGGTGAATGCTTGCCGCTGAAAAACTGTCTGCGCCAAAGCAAGTCGATCACTCGCGGGTTCCCAGTGCGCGCCGACCAGGCTGCGCAGCCAGTGAAAGCCGCGAGCCAGCTCGTCGGGGTCGTCGGGCATCACCAGCGCCGCGCCGGTGCTGCCCGAACTCGTACCGTGCAGCATGCGGCTCAGGTCGGCGCCGGGCGGGACGAACGCCGCGATGTCCCCGGCCAGATCCTCGCGACCGATCAGCGGGAAGTCGGTGAGGTCGGTCAGCGGCCTGCTGTGGTGGCGGTAGGCGGGCAGCGTGCGGGCCAACGCGAGATGCTGCGGCAGCCAATCGTCAAGGGGCAGTTGGTGAGTAGCTGCCAGCTGCTGATCGGGGCGCAGCCGGTGTCCTGTGCGGTGACACCATGCCGGCGCCAGGCGATGATGTTCCAGGTCGGCCAACCGTTGCTGCCCGGCAGCGGACAGACCGGGCCAGCGCTCCTGATCGGTCAGCGCGACCTGGCCGAACGGGACGTAATCGGCGAGCCGCAACGGATCGTCACTCACTGTTGTACCGTGCCGCAGCTTCTTTGGCCTGGGCATCGGCCAGGCGGCGTTGCACGGCCATGCGGTGTTCATGGTCAGCCAGGGCCTGCGCCAGCGCACCTTCGCGTCGCACCGAATCCCGCATCTCGAACAAGGACCGGGCCTGCGCGACATCTTCCCCGTGCGGCAGCAGACCATCCCACAGCAGGAACGTGCGCACCACCTCGTCGCGGCGCTGGGCATCGCTGAGCCAGCGGCCCGGGTCGACCAGCGGCGCCACCCGAAAAGCCAACGCCAGCAGGGCTCGTGCGGCCATGCGTTCGTCCAGCGGCGCGCTGAACGGGCCGATGAGGTCCGCACTCGCGAACAACCACAATCCGATCGCGGCACCCCGGCGCGAGGCCGGTGCGCCTCGCTCGCAGATGCGCTGCGCTGCCGCCGCACATCCCGTGTGGTTGAACACGTCGCACGCGAGGGCCACCACGTCGACGGTGTCGGCGAGAAACGGTTGCGGTGTGCTGGCCAGCCGCGCGGCGACCTCGTCGACCGGCGGGCCGGGTCGCAGCCGCGACCACACCGCCTGCTCGTCCAGCCCTTCGGCGAACCAGTTCGCCAATTGCTCAGCCATGCAACACCGTCCGTCGATACGCGGCGATGTGGGCGGCCAACCGCGCGCAGACCCCAGGGGCGTCGGACATGGTGTCCAGGTAGTCGACGGCATAACCGGCCTCGGCGGCCGGCCCGGCGACCGTGCGGGACCGGTCCTGCACCAACAGTGTGGCGGTGTCGAGTTGACGCCGCACAGCCGCCGCCACCCCGGCGTACTCCTCCTGGCCTGCACCGAACAGCGACGCCAGGCCGTCGTCGGACAACACCACCAGGTGGCGCAGCTCGTCGTGGGCCCGGGCACTGGGCGGGTACCGCTCGGCGAGCAGGTCGAGCGGAAACGACGTGCCACCAGAGAAGAACGTGGTCAGCCGGCGCATGATCTCCATCCGGTCGCGGGTGAACACGCTGTCGCTTGCCACCTGGCCGGGGCCCGACCACGACGTCACCCGCACCCGCCCACCGCCTTTGAGAACGGAAAGCACCAGGATCGTGCCGGCAAGCACCGCGGGCGAGCCACGTTCGGGTTTCGGCATCGAGCCCGACGAGTCGATGTACAGATCCAGCGTGACCACTTCGGTAGTGGGAGACGGATCGTCCGGCAGGTGCGTGCGGCGCCGCGTCGTCACCCCGGGCACCACCACCGGGTTCACGGCAAGGGTTGCCGGCCAGTCGATGTCGGCGACTTCGTCGTCGAGTTGCCACGTTTCCAGCGGCCCCGGGATACCCGCCGTGGTGACACCGCGGCCCTGTTGCAACAGCGGAGAAACCCACGGCCGGGCTTGCGCCTCGTACCAGGCGAGCATCACCGCGTTCGGATCGGAGCCCTCGAACAGGGCCAATGTCTGTGCGACACCGTACTGTTGGCCCGCGGCGGGCTCCTGCGCCGGAGCGCCGACGGCCGTAGCCGCGGGGTGCACCGGGGTCTCGGTGAGCCGCGGATCAGCCAGCACCTCGGCGAGTTCGGATGCGGTGGCGGGTGATCCGCCGGCTTCCGCGCAGCCGCCGCCGGTCACGTCGGCCTCCCCGGCGGTGATGGATTCCAGTACCAGGTAGGGCACCAGCACCATGCCGAAGGTCAGCGCACCACCCACCGGGTCGGCCCCGAATGTCCGGACCGCCTCCGCGACGTATTCGGCATCGGTGACCGGTTGTACGGGCTGGCTGAGCAGCAGCTCATCCTGCAGCGCCCGCACCCGCAGCGCCGCTGCCCGGTGGGCACGTTCCTTCTCCCGGAGATCCTCGCGGACCATCGACACGTCGAGCGTGGCCGGGTCGATCTGCTGGCGGGCCCGCGCCTCCTCCCGGGCTGCTTCGGGCACCACGGGAGGATCGTTGGGACACAACGTGTTCGACGGCAGCGACCACAGCAGCTCATAGGTCCGCATCAGCACCCACCAAAACGCGTTGGACACCGGGTCCCTGGCCGCGAGGGTGCGCCACAGCGCGATCATGTCCGGCTCGGTGCCGGGCTGGCGCCTGCGCTGCATCCGCACCACTCGATCGTTGATGAGTATGTCCGACCACAGATTGGACAGCTTCTGCGCTGTCTTGTTGACGGGGATGGACCGGCGAGGGTCGCTCGCCACGATGGCCCGGGCCATCTGCTGCAGCAGCTTGAACGACACGATACGGGTGCTCGGGGACAGTACGTGATGGCCGATTTCATGCGCGAAGACGCTGACCAGATGGTGCTGAGCGCCGTGGCGGGCGAGCTCGTCGACGTCGATCGAGATCGACGGCGGGAAGGAAAACCACGCGAAGGTTCCGGTTGCACTGTCGCGCACCATGTTCGGTAGATGCAGCTGCACACCCCACAGCTCCAGTGCGGCCCGCCAGGCCACCAGTTCGGTGTCGGTCGGTGCCCGGCCGGTCATGCCGGCCAGATCTCGGCCAGATACGAGGTGGGACGCACCACCAACTGCGCGGTCCGGGGACCGTCGGCGGGCGTGGCGTCGGTGGGGGAATAGGACAGCACGTGGCCGAACACGTCGGCATCGATCTGCCGACGCTGGTTGCCGACGCTCACCGACCACCGCCCCGGGCCGTGGCATACGGGGTCGGTAGGCGGGTGGTCCCACGTGCCACCGAGTCCGGTGAAACCGCCGATCCGCGCGATCAACTGGCCCTGCGGCCGAAGCGGCCAGTAGAACCGGTCCACCGCCTGCCCATCGGTGAACGGCACCACTGCGTCGGCGGGCAGGCCGAGTACCGAGGCCGCGACATCGATTGGCAGCAGCTGTAATCGGGCCAGGGCGTCGGCACGGATACCGAGCACCCCGGAGCGCCAGGCGGCAACGGCGGCGACGTTGACCATCGCGTCGGGCGGCACCGAGACCCCGCGCAGTGCATGGCGGTAGCGGTGTGGATCACCGCCGAAGCGCGCCACGTTGTCGGCCGAGAGCGCGAGGTCGAGCCCCGGCACCGTGGGTAGGTCGACTTCCGCGGGTACGTCGAGATTCACCTGGTGGTATGCCCGGGCAATCACCTGCCGCTCTCCAACCAGTGCAGGTAGTTCGAATACCGTTGGTAGAGATACTTGAGCGCGACCAGATCATCGAAATCCCGGCCGTAGATCTTGCCGACGCTCGAGATCGTCGAAATCCTGGACTCGATCGAAGTCAATCGCCGCGACACTTCGAGGGCGTCCACGCCGTCGAGGCCGCGGCCGAACTGGGCGAGCAGTTCGGCCACCGGGTCCTCGTCGTCGCGGGCCAGCGCGACGAACTGCCGGCACGAGGTGTCGAACAGATCGGTCAGCCAGCTCGCCGGGTCCGATGCCAGCTCGCGGTCCGCGCCGGTGTCGAACCTCGGATGCGCGGGGTTCGGTAACAGCTTGCCGCGCAAGGCGAACGGCACCATGGCCCGCACGTCCTCAAGGGTGACGGTGTCGTTGCCCCGGAACCAGGCCAGTGCCTTGGCGTAGAGCACCAGATTCTGCAGCGACCGTACGGACACCCCGTTGACGGTCTGTGCACCGAGATCGACCTGCAGATCGGCACCCGAGTTGGCGTCGATGATCTGCTCGACCTCAAGTCCCGCGGTGGCCACCACGTCCTTGGTGCGGTACTCGAAACGGCGGCCACCGTGCTGGACGAATTCGAAATGGCTGACGAAGAACTCCACGCGGCGGCGCACCTCGGTGGGCACCGGGATCGCGCGGATCTGCTCGACCATCGCGGCCTGCTCGGCGGCGGTGAACACCAACTCGGCAGGCACGTTGTCCTCCGGGCGGTCACCGGCTTCCACGCGGGTCACCAGCTCGTCGAGGAACCGGCTGTTGAATCCGAAGGCCTGCACTGTCACGTCGATCCGGTCACGCAGTGCCTGGATCACCGGGAAGGTGCCACCGCCGCCGTCGTCGTTGGCGGTGAAAAACCAGCTATGCACGCCGTTTTCAGGTGTGGTGACGTGCATCTGGTCGTGGCTTTCGACGTAGCCCTCGGCGACCATGGTCAGCAGCGCGGACTGCGTCTTGGTCGGGATCCGGTTGTACTCGTCGACAATCTTGACCGGCGCCGTCAGCCAGCTCTTCCACGCGATGGTGATCTCGGCGAGGCTCCCGGCTTGCACCAGGTCACGCGGCAGTGGAATCCCGACCAGGTCACCCACGGTCAGCTGGGGTTGGCCCTGCTGGACGTGGCGGCGCACATCGGAGGGCGCCGATCCGGCCAGGACGCCCATCAACACCGCAAGGGTGGTCTTGCCGCGGCCCGGTCCACCGATCAGCAGACACCTGCCGCCCACGGCGAAAGTCAGAAGGGGCACAAGGACATTGGATGAGTAGGCCGGTTGCTTGGGCAGGCTCAGAGCGGCGCCGGCATCGCCGAGCGGATAGTTGACCGTGGTGTCCGAGCCGAATTCGACGTCGTAGAACGGGGAGATGACGGCCTTGTTGATCAGCCAGAAGTAGGACCGGCGGAGCTTCTCGTCGAGCGTGACCGTCGCGACGACCGGCGGGGTGAACAGATCCGAGGCGGTGAGGCCGTCGGCAGGCGCGTGGTGCACGGGCAAGGTCGGCGATGTGGACACCGCGCTCCACCTGTTGGTCATCTGCCCCTCCCGTCGCGCCAATGCTAACCGTCCGGAGTCGGCCGTCCGAGCGTTGATTCTGCGTCCACGGCGTGGCTCACTCGCACTTTTGCGCCCTGAGCGCAGAGTCAGCGGGTAGAGGACTCAGCTCAGCTCGACGACGACCGGGGCGTGGTCGCTGGGCGCGGTGGTGCCCTTCTTGGGGCGCCGCTCGTCCTTCACGATCTCGGCATGCGTGACGCGGGCGGCCAGGCCGGGGGAGCCGAGGATGAAATCGATGCGCATGCCCCGGCGCTTCTGGAATGCCAGCTGGGTGTAGTCCCAGTACGTGTAGATTCCCGGGCCGGGCGTGAAAGGCCGCACCACGTCGGTGAATTGGGCGTCGTTCATGGCCTGGAAGGCAGCCCGCTCGGGCGCGGAGACATGGGTGCTGCCATCGAATTTGGCCATGTCCCAGACATCCTCATCGGTGGGAGCGATGTTCCAGTCGCCGACCAGTGCGATCGGCATCTGCGGGTCTTCACGCAACCAACCGGCTGCGGTATCACGGAGGGCGGCAAGCCAATCCAGTTTGTACGTGTAGTGCGGATCGGCCAGGGTACGGCCGTTGGGCACATACAGACTCCACACCCGCACGCCGCCGCACGTGGCCCCCAGTGCGCGGGCCTCGGCGGTCGCCTCTTCTTCGGGCTTGCTGCTCCACGTCGGCTGCCCGTCGAAGCCGATCTGCACATCCTCAAGGCCGATGCGCGACGCGATGGCCACCCCGTTCCACTGGTTGAGGCCGACGTGGGCGACCTCGTAGCCGAGCGCGGCGAACGGCATGGTGGGGAACTGCTCGTCGGTGCACTTGGTCTCCTGCATCGCCAGCACGTCGACATCGGCACGGGACAACCAGTCGGTGACACGGTCGACACGGGTGCGGATGGAGTTGACGTTCCAGGTGGCCAGGCGCATGGGGTTAGAGCGTACGGGCGTCGACATAGTGGCCGTGGTGGTGCAGCCGGAAACCCATCGCGGTGTACATCGCGATGGCGGGGTCATTGCCGACTTCGACCTGCACATAGGCGTGTTGGGCCCCCGCCGCGCCGCCCCACGCGATCAGCGCCTCGCACAGTGCCCGGGCGTGGCCCTGCCTGCGGCTGTCGTCGGCCGTCCGGATCGACGAGATGCCGAGCCATCGCGTGCCGTCGGGAGCAGGCGTGACGGCCCCGCGGCCGACCGCCCGGCCCGCCACGGACGCGAACGTCAGCTCGCCGTCGACCACGGCCGTCAGGACGTCGACGGGTACCTCACGCCGATAGCCGGCCAGCCACGCTGCGTCGGGCCGCGGGACCAGCGCGACGGCCTGCGGCGCCGGGGCCGTCGTGTCGAGGGGGCGCACCATGACACGGTGTGCCTTGACGCCGGGAGTCCGGATCGGCAGCAGCCGCTCCGGTAGGGCCAGCCACGGTGGCAGGCCCCGCTCGCGATACCAGTCCACAATCGCGGGCAGGTCGGCGATCTGCGCTGACATATCCAGCGGGACAGCCGAATTGGCGCGGCTGGTGACACCGCCACCGGCCCGCAGGAACCAGCCCCGATGCCAGTGTTGCTCGGTGCCCGGCCAGGCCAGCGCGGCCGCGTGCTCCAGGGCCCGGATCTCCGAGGCGCGCACCGGGGTGTGAGACAGCTCCCGCACGCTGACGATGTCGCCGGGATCGATGTCGACGAGCTCGCCGGATTTGGTGCGCACCAGCACGGTGGGCTCGACCTGCTCCACATGCCCGACGACGTCGGTCAGCGGTTTGGCTGAACCCGAAGGTAGGCGGTAGCGCAGGCTGACCCGCGTGCCCGGCGTCGGCAGCACCACTGGCATCAGTGCCCGAACGGGTCGGCATCCTCGCCGGGCATCCAGGACAGGCCCGGCACGCCCCAATGGTTGCGCTTCACCGCACGTTTGGCGGCGCGCGCGTGACGGCCAACGAGCTTGTCGATGTAGAGGAAACCATCGAGGTGGCCGGTCTCGTGCTGAAGCATGCGGGCAAACAAATCAGTGCCCTCCAACGTGATGGAGTTACCCTCTGCGTCCAGTCCTGTGACGCGCGCCCACTCGGCGCGGCCGGTGGGGAATTGCTCACCCGGCACCGACAGGCAACCTTCGTCGTCGTTGTCCGGGTCGGGCATGGTCTCGGGAATCTCGGACGTCTCGAGCACCGGGTTGATGATCACGCCCCGGCGGCGGTTGTTGCGGGTGCGCGTATCGGCGCAGTCGTAGACGAACAACCGCTTGGCGACGCCGATCTGGTTGGCGGCCAAGCCAACCCCGTTGGCGGCGTCCATCGTGTCGTACATCGTCTGGATCAACTCGGCGAGATCAGCCGGGAGTGTTCCGTCCGGTCCGACGGGTACCGGCTCGGTCGGCTTATGCAACACGGGATCTCCGACAATGCGAATCGGTACGACAGCCACGGGGGAAGCTTAGGCGGAAATGCTTCCCACCCGACTCGCGGGCTTATGTGTCACGCCAAGCCAGCAAGCCGTGGTTGAATAATCGCCGAACCACAGCGATGTCATTTCTCGAGTGTCGGAAGGGTCCAAGGGAGCAATATGGACGGCGCCATGGCGCGGACTGAGCGATCCGGGGATGACTCTGATCTGACCGACGGGCTCACCCGACGCGAACACGATATTTTGGCATTCGAACGCCAATGGTGGAAGTACGCGGGCAGCAAGGAAGACGCGATCAAAGAGCTGTTCTCCATGTCGGCGACGCGGTACTACCAGGTGCTCAACGCACTGGTGGACCGCCCGGAGGCATTGGCCGCCGATCCCATGCTGGTCAAGCGGCTGCGCCGGTTGCGGGCCAGTCGGCAGAAGGCCCGGGCTGCGCGGCGGCTCGGCTTCGACGTCACGTAGGCCAGCGCCGGTGACGGGTCGGGCAATTCGCTCGATACAGTGGACCCGATGAATCAGCGAGAATCCTCCGGGCTACCCCTGCGTGCCATGGTGATGGTGCTGCTGTTCCTCGGGGTGGTTTTCCTGTTGGTCGGATTCCAGGCGATCGGCTCAGGCGACGACTCCTCGGGGGACAGCTCCACCGTGTCCTCGGCGACGACCACGACGACCACCGCCACGTCCGCCGCCGCCAAGGCCGCGCCGGACCCAGCCAAGACAGACGTCCGGGTGTACAACGTTTCCGATGTCCCCGGTGCTGCGGAAGGCACTGCCAACCGGTTGCGCGAGGCACACTGGCATGTGACCGAGACCGGCAACCTCACGTTGGACGGTGTCACCGGCACGACAGTGTTCTTCGGCGACACCCCTGGAGAGAAGGAAGCCGCTGATGAGGTGGGCAAATTGCTGGCCGCTCCGGTCGAACCTCGACGCGCTGAACTCAACGAGCAACCACCGGGCGTGATCGTGGTGGTCACCGGCTAGGCTTTGGCCCATGCTGAAGCCCGTCAGTGTCGCTGTCTTGTTCGCCGCCCCCGTTGTCGCGCTGAGCGCCTGCAGCCCGCCTGGTCAGGTGCCGTCCGACACTCCCGGTACCACTCCGTCGGTCTGGACCGGATCGCCGTCCCCGTCGGCGGCGCCCGGTGAGCACGGCGGCCACGGAGCCGCCCCCGCGACCACCGGCGCCCAGGCTGCCGGCGAGACCCTGACCGCCGACCTGAAGACCGCCGACGGCACCTCCGTGGCCACCGCCGAATTCCAGTTCGCCGACGGCTTCGCCACTGTCACCGTCGAGACCACCGCACCCGGGAAGCTGGCCCCCGGATTCCACGGCCTGCACATCCACTCCGTGGGCAAGTGTGAGGCCAACTCGGTCGCCCCGACCGGTGGCGCCCCTGGCGACTTCAACTCCGCAGGTGGGCATTTCCAGGTGGCCGGGCACACCGCGCACCCCGCCAGCGGCGACCTGAGCTCGCTGCAGGTGCGTGCCGACGGTTCGGGCAAGCTCGTGACCACCACCGACGCCTTCACCGCTGCCGACCTGCAAGGCGGCGGCAAGACGGCCATCATCATCCACGAGAAGTCCGACAACTTCGCCAACATCCCGCCGGAGCGCTACCAGCAGATCACCGGTGGTGCACCCGGCCCCGATGAGGCCACTATGGCCACCGGCGACGCCGGCAAGCGCGTGGCCTGCGGTGTCATCGGTACCGGCTAGCAGCCGCATCGATTTTGCCGGCTCACCCCGTCCCACGCTCGGGGTGGAATGGGAGTTCGCTCTCGTCGACGCCGGCAGCCGGGAACTGAGCAACGAGGCCGCCGCGGTGATCGCCGACCTCGGCGACAACCCGCACGTTCACAAGGAGTTGCTGCGCAACACCGTCGAGATCGTCACCGGGGTGTGTGAGAACACCGCGGAGGCGATGGACGATTTGCGCGGCACCCTTGGATCCGTACGACGGATCGTCGAGTCGCGCGGCATGGAGTTGTTCTGCGCGGGGACGCATCCGTTCGCGAAGTGGTCGACACAGCAGCTCACCGACGCACCGCGCTACGCCGAGCTGATCAAGCGGACCCAGTGGTGGGGACGCCAGATGCTGATCTGGGGCGTGCATGTGCACGTCGGTATCTCGTCGGCGCACAAGGTGATGCCGATCATCTCGTCACTGCTCAACCAGTATCCGCACCTGCTGGCGCTGTCGGCGTCCTCCCCGTTCTGGGAAGGGGAGGACACCGGATACGCCAGCAACCGGGCGATGATGTTCCAGCAGTTGCCGACCGCAGGCCTGCCGTTCCAATTCCAGTCGTGGCCCGAGTTCGAGGGCTTCGTGCACGACCAGAAGAAGACCGGCATCATCGACCACCTCAACGAAATCCGTTGGGACATCAGGCCGTCGCCTGGGCTGGGCACCGTGGAGGTCCGCATCTTCGACGGTGTCTCCAACATCCGCGAGCTCAGCGCCCTGGTGGCGCTGACGCATTGCCTGATCGTCGACCTGGACCGTCGACTCGACGCCGGCGAGTTGTTGCCGACCATGCCGCCATGGCATGTGCAGGAAAACAAGTGGCGTGCAGCGCGCTACGGCCTCGACGCGGTGATCATCCTCGACGCCGACAGCAATGAGCGGCTGGTCACCGATGATCTCGACGAGCTGCTCAACCGGCTGGAGCCCGTGGCCAAATCTCTGAAGTGCAGCGAGGAATTGGCCTCGGTCGCCGACATCTACCACTCGGGGGCGTCGTATCAACGACAGCGCCGGGTCGCCGAGGAGAACGACGGCGACCTGCGTGAGGTCGTGGACGCCCTGATCGGTGAGCTTGAGCTATAGGGTGAGTTGATGCGGCGTTCGATGACGGCTGTGATCGCCACTGCGGCCATCTGTCTCGCCGGCTGCACCGAGGTCACCGCAGGCGCGCCGATGGCCGACCCGGATCAGACCGGGATCACGACGACCACGACCACGACGTCACGGCCGCGCCCGACGCCGACCTCCAACCCGTTGCCGCCCGAGGTGACCCCAGGCACCAGCGCTGCCAGCACGCCGCCTCCGAACGGCATGTCCACCACGTGCGACGAGTACTCGGCATTCGACGACCCGACCAAGATGGGCATGGTCCAACTGCTCGGCGACAACGGCTACCCGGGGCTGAAGAAGAATCCGTTCCTGTGGGTGAGTTTCATCGGGGCGATGTGCGTGCTCGCCGATCCCGGCGCCACGGTGGTGCAGGCGATCAACAAGAAAGTTCCCGGCTGACCCGTGACCGCGACACCGATGTTTCCCCTCGAGATGGCGATGCTGCCGGGTGAAGAATTGCCGCTGCGCATCTTCGAACCCCGCTACGTCGCGCTGGTGAGCGATTGCATGGCCATGACCGAGCCGGCCTTCGGCGTCGTACTGATCTCGGCCGGGCGCGAGGTCGGCGGGGGCGACCAGCGATGCGACGTCGGTGCGCTTGCCCGGATCGTCGATTGCCAGAACTTCGGCGTGGACCGCTACCGGCTCAGATGTGTTATGGCCGAACGTATTCGGGTGTTGCGCTGGCTGGACGACGATCCGTACCCGCGGGCTGAGATCGAAGTCTGGGACGATGAACCGGGCACTGCCGACGCGTCGTTGCTGGCCGATGTGCAGGACCGTATGGTGGCACTGTTCGATTTGATCGGCGAGGCGCGGGGCGTCGCGTTCCACAGCCGCGACATCGTCACCGCCGCCGCGGCCGACCCGATCGATCCGCTCTACGCGCTGGCCGCCCGGGTGCCGATGGGGCAGGCCGACCGGTATTCGGTGCTGTGCGCACCGAGCGCCGCGGCCCGGCTGGACGCGCTGAGTGAAGCCGTCGACACGGTGACGGCCATGGTGGAGTTTCAACTGTCCGAGTAGCAGGATTGACGCCGAGATGCGGGTTTTGATCGTCGACGACGAGCCGCGGCTCACCAAGACATTGAGCTTGGGGCTGCGGGCAGAAGGCTGGGTGGTGGTTGCGGCCGACAATGGTGTCGACGCTGTGCATCACGCGGTCGAAGACGATTTCGACGTCATCGTGCTCGACATCATGTTGCCCGGGATGAGTGGGTACGAGGTGCTGCGCCGCATCAGGGCCGAGCAGGTGTGGACACCGGTGTTGATGCTGACCGCCAAGGACGGGGAATTCGACGAGACCGACGCCTTGGACCTCGGCGCCGACGACTATCTCACCAAACCGTTCAAGTTCAACGTGCTGGCCGCGCGGATGCGTGCCCTGCAGCGCCGCTGCGCCCCGGAGCGCCCGGTCGTGATGACGGCGGGGACGCTGTCGCTGGACCCCGCCCGCAAGACCGTATCCCGCGATGGCGTCCCAATTGAGTTGACGCGCAGGGAATTCGGCCTGCTCGAGTACTTGATGCGCAACAAGGACACCGTCGTCACCAAGTCCGAGATCCTCCGCAACGTATGGGACGCCCACTATTCCGGGCCGCACAACGTCGTCGAGGTGTATGTGCGGTACGTCCGCCGGAAGATCGATGCGCCCTTCGGCACCAACACGATCGGCACCGTGCGCGGTGTGGGTTATCGGCTGGAGTCCGGCGAAGTACCCGACGGAAACTGAACGCAAACGGCGGTGCCGCCGCCGGGTCGGTCGGCCATGTTGATGCTGCCGTCATGTGCCGCAACGATTTCGGCGACGATCGACAGTCCGAGGCCGGTGCCGCCGCCGCTGCGGGACCGGTCGGAGTCCAGCCGGACGAACCGGTCGAACACCCGGAGCCGGTCCTTGGCCGGAATCCCCGGCCCGTCGTCGGCGACCGCGAGCAGGATGCTGCCGTCGTGCTCACTGAGGGTGATGTCGATGCGTGAATCAGCATGGCGGGCTGCGTTGTCGGTGAGGTTGCGCAACAACCGCAGCAGTGCGCGGGAATCACCGCGCAGGTGTGCCGGCGTGATGTCGCGGTGGATCGAGAGGGTGGTTTCGCGACACAGCCGGTCAGCCTCGGCGATGGCGATGGCCTCCAGGTCGACGTCCTCCCTGCGTAGCTTCAGACCTCGCTCGTCGGCGCGGGCCAAGAGCAGAAGATCGTCGATGAGCAGCTGCATGCGCTGGGCCTCGGGGATGAGGGTCTGCTCGATCATGTCCTGATCGAGCAGCTCAGGGTGCGACTGCGCGACATCGAGCGCCGAGATGATCGTGGTCAGTGGGCTACGCAGTTCGTGCGAGGCGTCTCCGACGAACTGCCGTTGCGCGTTGTGGCCCATCTCGAGGCGGGCCAGCATGGCGTTCATGGTGTCGGCCAGGGCGGCGATCTCGTCGTGGCTCTCCGGCATCGGGACGCGCTCGGAGAGATCCGAGGTGCTGATGTCGGAGACTCGGGCGCGGATGGCGTCGACCGACCTCAGCGACCGCTTGACCAACAGATACGTGGCCATCGCGACCACGGTGATCACCAAAGGTGCTGCGCCGCAAAGCAAGAAGGCGACCGTCTGGACGGTATTCTCGGCGACCTCGCTGCTGCCTGCCACCAGCACCGTGTAGTGGCCGCTGGAGGTGTGTACGCGTTCCCCGACGATGCGCAGGTCGTTGTCCGGAGTTGCGTTGTCCGACATCTGAGTCGGCGTCTTGCCGATGCCGCCGATCGGGACCAGCGGGGTCGAGGGGGCGTCGGTCGAACGGTAGACGACGGTGTCGTTGTCCGAGATCACCTGGATCGCGATGATCCGCTGGTCGGTGTCCAACAGGGCGCTGTCGAACTCGTTGGGCGGCTCGGAGCGCAGCCCGCTGACGATGTCGTGCAGGCGGGCCGCTGCGGCGTCGTCGACCTCGGAGATCAGGAAGTGGCCCAGCAGCGCGACCAACGCGGCTCCGGCGACGACGTGCACCACCAGCACGACGGTGGCCGCGACGATGGCCGACCGGGTCGCGATGCCCCAGCCGCGGGGCCGCAGCCGCAGACCGCGCGTAGCGGCGCGTGACGTCATCCAGACAGTTTGGGCCCAGTTGCCACCAGAGTGTGCGCCGGGGTCGAGACGGCCGCCTGCCCGGGAAATCCGGCGAGAAGGGCGAACGCAGCGCTACATGTCCGCAATCTTCATGACGGCTGAAAGAACGCTGAGAGCAAAGTTCACGGTGGGTTTTATCAGCGTTCTCTCATCGAAGCCCTGTCACCATTTGGGCTCCGGTCGGGAAGCCCGAATCGCTCGTTTGCCAGAGGAGAACAGATGTACCAGCCAGACAAGCCGCGCCACCGCGTAAAGAAGTTGGCGGCGGTCGCCGGTCTGGGCGCCATGGCCGTGATGGGTGTGATCACCGCGATCGACGGCACCCCGGCCACCGTGGGCGGAACCACCGATCAGGTCGCCATGAAGCTGGGCGCCACCGTCACCATGACGACGCCTCCCACGGCGCCGGAAACCTCGTTCGCCGCGCCGACGGTCAAGGCCACGCCGAAGTAACTGGGGCCCTCACCCCTCGGGACGCTCGTCCAAGACGCCCTCGACGAACACCGACGGCACTTTCCCGTCGTCGGCGTCGTCGAGTGGTGCCCGGTGATAGCGGGCCATCAGTTCGTCGGCCGCGACCGACGAGACTTGCCAGCAGTGGTCGTGCAGCCACGTGGCCACATCGGCCCGCTCTTCGAGGTACCAGAGCTGGGCCGGGTCGGGCAGGTCGTGCCCCGTTTGGCCGGCCTGCTCACGGAGCTGCTGCAGCCGCGCCTGGCGGCGGGCGAGGTAGTCCTCGGTGAAGAAGTCGGCGCTGAAACCCTCGACGGCGATACGGCTGTCGCGCGCCGACAACTCGGTGATGCGCTCGAACAGCAGATCCTGCGCGGTGGCGGGCAGATAGGGCAGCAGACCCTCGACCGACCACGCGGTGGGTTGCGCCGGGTCGAACCCCGCCTGACGCAGCGCGGTCGGCCAGTCCTGACGGAGGTCGACCGGGACGGCCACCAGCGCCGCGGCGGGCCGGGCATGGTGTGACTCCAAGACCTCGGCTTTGAACTGCAGCACCTTCGGTTGGTCGATCTCGTAGACCACGCTGTCGCCCACCCACGGCAGTCGCCAGGCCCGGGCATCGAGGCCGGCCGCCAGGATCACGGCCTGCTGTATGCCGCTGGCCCCCGCGGCGATGAAGAACTCGTCGAACCACTTGGTCCGCGCCGCGGCGTAGTCGCCGATGGTCCGGATCCGCTCGGCCATCGCGCCCTGCGGCGGCACCCAACCGCGCTCGGCGGCGGCATCGAGAAACATCTGCGCGTACGGATCGAGAAACAGCGGAGACTCCGACGCGGTCTCGTGGGCCCGCGCCATGGCCACGCCCAGCGCCGTCGCACCCACGCTCTCGTTGATGTCCCAGGTGTCGTCGTCAGTTCTGCTCACTGTGTCCAGTGTTCCCGAACTTCGCTCGTCAGGTGCGTTCAGCTGTCGATGTCGCGCAAGTCGTCACGGGTGAGCAGGTCGTCGCGGATGTTCTGCTCGCGGTAGGCGAGTTGCCCGACCCGGTTGGCCACCACCGGCGCCGTGATCAAGGTGAACAGACCGGTCAGGATCACCATGCCGACGTCGGCATTGCCCCGCAGCCGGATCGCGGCGCCTGCCAGCACCAGAAGCAGTCCCAGCACCTGCGGCTTGCTCGCGGCGTGCATGCGCGAGAGCGTGTCCGGGAACCGGACCACGCCGATCGCAGCGGTCAGCGCCAACGTCGAGCCACCCAGAATCAGGACCGCGGTGACGATGTCGAGGAAGTTCACAACACCTCCCGCTTGTTGCGGGCTTTGTCCGTGTCGGGCACGCGGAAACGCGCCACGCTGACCGAACCGACAAAGCTGATCAGCGCCAACGCGGTCAGGCTGTAGGTCACCGTGCTGTCCAGGCTGAACGCCGCCCACGTACCGATCGCACACATCGTGACCGCGACCAGGGTGTCGAGAGCCACGAGGCGGTCCAGGGTGGTCGGCCCGGCCAACAGCCGGAACATGGTGGTGGCCGCGGCGGCCGAAAGCATCACCGCGGCAATGATCCAGACGGTAATCACGTGCGGCCCGCCCCCTGCTCCGCTGCCGGCTGCCAGTCCTCATCCCGCTCGAAGGCCGCGACCAGCATCCGCTCGACCTGCTCGACCTGACGGTAGAACCGGTGCACCGACCGTTCTGAACCCACGTCGATCACGTGCAGATAGAGCATCCGGCGCGACTGGTCGATCTCCAGCACGATCGAGCCCGGGATCAGGTTGAAGATGTTGACCGCCAGGGCCAGCACCAGATCCGACTTGAGCGCCAGATGCGCCCGCAGCACCGCGACCAGCGGTGGCGGGCCGGGTCGGATCGCCAACCACGCCACCTGCACCGAGGACAGCACAAGGTAGTAGCCCACCAGCACATTGAGTTTCAGCAGCGACAGGGGATGCAGCCGACCTTCGACCGGCACGGCAGGCAACGGCAGCAGCAGCGTGATCACCAGCGCCACCACCAGCCCGCTCGCCATGTTGGCGATCGAGAAGTGGCCCCACAACAGGCACCAGACCAGGATCAGGAAACACAGGATCCAGAGCCGCAGTAATTGGCGTCTCATGATCGTCTCCTCTTCGCGCAAGCGCTCATCGGTACGCACCTCCGAGGACTGCCGAAATGTACTGACCCCGGTCGAGCACCTCGGCGGCCGACCGCTCGGCGTAGGAGAAGATCGGTCCGGCAGCCACGGTCAGCGTCAGCCCCACCGCGATCAGCGCACCCGTCGGCACCAACATCCCGATCGGCATGCGCCCCACGCTGTCCCGGTCGGCGAACTGGATGTCCTCGATGTCGTCGAGCAACACCGCGGGCGCGGCCGCGGCCAGGTGGCCCTCGGGTGCGTCGGCTCGGGCCCGCCAGAACGCCTTGGTCCACACGCGGGCCACGACATAGAGCGTCAAAAGGCTCGTGACGACGGCGCCGCCCACCAGGATCCAGGCCAGCGTCGACCCGTTCTGGGCGCCGGCCTCCAGCAGGGCGATCTTGCCGATGAAACCGGAGAACGGCGGGATCCCACCGAGATTGAGGGCGGGGACGACGAACACGAAGGCCAGCACCGGGCTGGCCGCGGCCAAACCGCCCAGCCGCTGCAGCGTCGACGCCCCGGCCTGTCGCTCGATGAGGCCGACCACCAGGAACAACGTCGTCTGCACGACGATGTGATGCGCGACGTAATAGATCGCCCCCGACATTCCCAGCTGATTGCCGAGCGCGACTCCGAACACCATGTAGCCGATGTGGCTGACCAGCGTGAAGGACAGCAGCCGCTTGATGTCGCTCTGCGCGATGGCGCCGAGGATGCCGATCACCATCGTCAGCAGCCCCGCCACCAGCAGCACCGAATCGAGCCCGCCGCCGGGGAACAGCAGCGAGTGCGCCCGGATGATGGCGTACACACCGACTTTCGTCAGCAACCCGGCGAACACCGCCGTGACGGGCGCGGGCGCGGTGGGGTAGGAGTCGGGCAGCCAGGCCGACAGCGGGAACACCGCGGCCTTGATGCCGAACGCCACCAAAAGGACCGCGAACAGCGCGTCGCGCGTGCCGGTCGATATCCCGTCGAGCCGCAGCGCCAACTCGGCCAGGTTGAGGGTTCCGGTGGCGGCATAGACCAGCGCGATGCCGATCAAGAAGATCAGCGACGACACCATCGACACCATCACGTACGAGATGCCTGCCCGCACCCGATCGGGGCTGGCGCCGATGGTCAGCAGCACGAAGCTCGCGGCCAGCAGCACCTCGAACCCGACGAACAGATTGAACAGGTCACCGGCCAGAAACGCCGTGCACACACCGGCCGACAGCACCAGATACGTGGGCATGAAGATGGACACCGGCTGGCGCTCGTCGCCGTCGCGGATACCCTGCCCGATGGCGTACACCACCACCGCCAGCAACACGATCGACGACACCACCAGCATCAGCGCCGAGAGCCGGTCGACCACCAGCGTGATGCCCAGCGGCCCCATTCCCGGCACGCTCTGCGCCCAGCCGCCGACATGCAGCACGAGTGTGCCGTCGCGGTCGGCCAGGTAGAGCAGCGACGCGCACACCGCAACCACGGTCGCCAGGGCCACCTGCGTGATGATCCGCTGCAACCGCGGGCGACGACCGGCCACCAGCGTGGCGGCCGCGCCGAGCGCCGGGATCAGCACCGGCAGCGGGATCAGACTTTGGGCGCTCACTTGGACCCCTCGAAACCGGGCAGTGCGTCCAGCTCGTCGGGGGCATCGGTATCGCGCGTGGCCGTTGGCTGGGGGATGTCTTCCGCCTCGTCTTCTGTGCCGGACTGCTGCGACACTCGCGTGTCCTCGGGATCGTTGCTGACCTCTTCGACAGTGGTCAGCCGGTAGGACCGGTATGCCAGCGCCAACACGAACGCCGCGATGCCCATGCTGATGACGATGGCGGTCAGGATCATGCCCTGCGCGAGGGGATCGGCCGTCGTGGTGGCGCCGTCGCTGGTGTTGCCGCGGATCGGCGGATTGCCCGACGGCCCGCCGACCGTGAGCATCAGCAGGTTGACGGCGTTGCCGATCAGCAACAGGCCCAGGAGCATTCGGGTCAGGTTGCGTTCGAGCAGCAGGTAGACGCCGGTGCTGGTGAGGCCGCCGATGAGCAGCAGAGGAACCAGGAACGTCGTCATCGCGTCACCGCCTTGGACAGCCCGGCCGCCTCTGCCAGCTCGGTGTCCACGCGCGCGCCGAGGCTGCGCAGGACGTCGAGCACCAGGCCGACCACGATGAGATACACCCCCAGGTCGAAGAACAGTGCGGTGACGAGCTTGACGTGGCCGAACACCGGGAGGTCGAGCTGAAGCACGGCCGACGACAACGCGGGTGCACCCAAGGCCACCGAGGTGATCGCCGTGGTGGCCGACAACGCCAGCCCGGTGCCCAGGATCTTCCCGGCATCCAGCGGCAGTGTCTCGCCGAGTTCATAGCGCCCGCCGGCCAGATACCGCAGCACCAGGGCCAGGCCCGCGGTCAGTCCACCGGCGAAACCTCCGCCCGGGTGGTTGTGCCCGGCGAAGAAGAAGTACGCCGACAACATCATGATCAGCGGGAAGATGATGCGCGTCGCGACCTCGAGCACCAGCGACCGGTGCCGCGGATCACGCAGTTCGCTGCCGCGCAGCCAGGTGATGTCGCCGGCGGCCGGGCTGTACGCGGCGATGGGCCCGATGTCGGGCTGACCGACGGCCTGGCTGACCCGCGGTGCGGCGCCGAACCGACGGTGCCGGAACACCAGCGACGCGACGCCCGTCGCCGCCACCAGCAGCACCATGATCTCGCCCATGGTGTCCCAGGCGCGGATGTCGACCAGCAGGACGTTGACGGTGTTGGATCCATGCCCGCGGTAGTAGGCCGCGTCCGGCAGCAGTGCGGCGATGCCGACGCCGGTGCGTGCGGCCATCGCGTACACCGCCAGGGTGGTCACCGCGACCCCGACCGCCAGCGCCAGAAGCGCACGCGGCAACCGGTGACGGTTGATGTTGGTCCGGTCCGCCTCGGCGGGCAGGGTCCGCAACACCAGCAGGAAGATCACCAAAACCAGTGTCTCGACCAGGAATTGGGTCAAGGCCAGGTCGGGCGCGCCGTGGAATGCGAAGATCGCGCCACAGCCGTAGCCGGTCACACCGATCAGCAAAACCGCGGCCAGTCGATTCCGCATCACCACGGCGCCGAGCGCGGCGGCCAGCATCAGCACGCCGACGACCACCTGGATCGGGGAATCCCACAGCGCGAAATTCGGGCGGTTCCGCGCGCCCAACGCCAGCATGATGATCGGCACCAGCACGAGCGTCGAGAGGATCAGCGACTGGGTGGCGGGCAGCGAGCCGCGTTGCGTCACGGCGGTCAACCGGACGGCGAAGATGTCCAATCCGCGGATCACCGCGTCGTACATGCGGTCGGCGTTGCCCAGCGGCAGGAAGCCGGACCCCGCGCGCGGCAACCGGTTCCGGCCGAAGAACGCGGCGGTACCGACGGCGAGGACGACCACCGACAGCAGCAGCGGCAGGCCCAACCCGTGCCAGAGCGCCAGGTGATAACCCGAGCCGCCGGGCATCGTGTTGGCGTATTCGTCGAGCACCGCGTCCATGCCGGCAGGCCATAGCCCGAAGGCCAGGCCTGCGGTGGCGAGGATGGCAGGAGCGGTGAGGAAACTGGTTGACGGGCGATGCATCTCGGCGACCCGGGTGCTCGGCTGCGGCAGACCCTTCGCGGCGAACGCGCCCCACAGGAAGCGCAGGCTGTAGATCGTGGTGAACACCGAGCCCACCACGATGCCGGTCAGCACCCACGGAGCCGCGGAGCCCAGCGCAGGGCTGTGCAGCACGGTCTCCAGGTCGGCCTCTTTGGCGACGAACCCGAAGAACGGCGGCAACGCGGCCATGCTCGCGGTCGCGCCGACGGCGATGACGAACAGCGGGCGATTGTGCCGTCCGAGCCCCGCGAGCCTGCGGATGTCGCGGGTGCCGGTGGCGTGGTCGATGATGCCGACCACCATGAACAGCGCTGCTTTGAACATTGCGTGCGCGCACAGCATGGCCAACCCGGCCAGCATCATGTCGCTGCCACCTGCCCCGACCATGACCGTGATCAGGCCAAGCTGGCTGACCGTGCCGAACGCCAGGATCAACTTGAGGTCATACTCGCGCACCGCCCGCCAGCCGGCCAGCAGCATGGTGAGCAGCCCGAGACCGATCACCATCGGCCGCCACAGCGGGGTGTCGGCGAACCCCGGCGTCATCCGCGCCACCAGATAGACACCGGCCTTCACCATGGCGGCGGCATGCAGATAGGCACTGACGGGCGTGGGGGCCGCCATCGCTCCGGGGAGCCAGAAATGCATCGGGACGATCGCCGATTTGGACAGCGCGCCGACGAGGATCAGCGCCACGCCGATCGCGGTCGCGGTGCCACCGGGCGGGGACGCGATCAGTTCTGACAACAGATAGGTGCCCGCCAGCTGCCCGAGCACCACGATGCCGACCAGCATGGCCAACCCGCCGAAGGTCGTCACCAGCAAGGCCTGGGTCGCCGCGCGGCGGCTGGTGGCGCGTTCGGCGTAGTGGCCGACGAGCAGGAACGACAGCACCGTGGTGGTTTCCCAGAAGATGTAGAGCACCAGCATGTTGTCGCTGACCACCAGCCCGAACATGGCTCCGGAGAACGCGACCAGCTCGGCGGCGAAGCTGGGCAGCCGGTTTTCTTTGTGCCCGTCGTGATGGTGGAAATAGTCGGCGCAATAGAGGAGGACAAGCGCGCCGATGGCCAGCACCAGCACGCTCATGATCGCCGCGAGCGAGTCGAAGCGCAGCGTGATGTTCATCGACAGTTCGGGCAGCCACGGGATGTGCAGAGTGGGCACCCGGTCGTGGCTGGGCCAGTTCAGCGCCACCCACACCAGCGATCCGAGCGGTACGAGGGCGAGCGGATAAAACGCCGCTCGGCCCCATCTGGCGACCAGAAGGGGCGCAAGCGCGGTGGCTACCGCGTGAGCGACCAATACGGCGAGCATGGCACTCCGATCTGGTTGGGGTCGGGGTGTCGGACACCGTTGAGCGCTGACGCGGAATCAACGAGCACAAATGGCGTCGGGGTTTCGGCCATTCTACGTGGGCGGGTGTCGCTAGCATCGATTCCTGTGGGAACCCGTGAGGTTCTGGTGGTCGGTGCCGGGCCGACCGGTTTGATGCTGGCCTGCGAGCTCGCGCTCGGCGGTGCAGCGGTCACAGTGCTCGAAGAGCGCACCACAACGCCCAACATCACCAGGGCTTTCGCCGTGCATGCCCGCACCCTTGAGCTGCTCGACGGGCGCGGCCTGGTCGATGAGCTCATCGCCCGCGGAGTGCCGGTCCACAACGTGGCTCCGCCCGGCGGCCGCACATTGGACTTGCGCGAATTGCCTACTCAGTTCGGCATGGTGTTGATCGTCCCGCAGAGCGGCACCGAACACGTGCTGGAGGAGCGGGCCGCCCAGCTGGGTGTCACGGTGCGCCGCGGTGCGGAAGTTGTCGGGCTCCAACAGGATGACGACGGCGTGACGGTCGAGTTGGCAGGCGGGGACAGTCTGCGTGCCGACTATGTCGTCGGATGCGACGGGGCGCACAGCGCGGTGCGCGAGCTGCTCGGCATCGACTTCGTCGGCAAGCAGTACGCCACGCACATCCTGCTGGCCGACGTCCGGCTGGCCGAGCAGCCCACCGAAACCCTGTTCGGCCGGACGAGCGCCGACGGCGTGGTGCTGTTCGTGCCGTTCGGTGACGGCTGGTTCCGGGCGATCGCGTGGGACCGGTCCCGGGAGCAGGCGCCGCTGGACGAGCCTGTGACCCTCGATGAGATGCGCGACGCGTTCAAGCGGATCGCCGGCGAAGACTTCGGCATGAGCGATATGCGGTGGAGCTCGCGTTTCCTCAGCGAACGACGGCAGGCCCGGCACTATCGGTCGGGGCGGGTGTTCTTGGCGGGCGACGCCGCACACGTGCATTCCCCGCTGGGTGGGCAGGGCATGAACACCGGGCTCGGCGACGCCATCAACCTGGGTTGGAAGCTCGCGGCCGCGGTCCGCGGGGAGGCCCCGCCGTGGCTGCTGGACAGCTACGAACGCGAACGGCATCCGGTCGGCGAGCGGGTGCTGCAGATGA
This sequence comes from Mycobacterium sp. 852013-50091_SCH5140682, assembly GCF_001665685.1. GTDB lineage: Bacteria > Actinomycetota > Actinomycetes > Mycobacteriales > Mycobacteriaceae > Mycobacterium. Next base: position 13,411 of record NZ_LZTB01000028.1, on the reverse strand, counting down.
CCGACGCGTTCAACCAGATCGTGCTCGGCTCACCGGTCACGCGGCGGGCGCGGGCGCTCGTCCTCGCGACCGTGCTGCGGATACCTCGTACGCGCCGGTTCGTGGCCGAGCTGCTCAGCGGTATCGGCATCGCCTATCCCCACGCCCGCGGTGAGGACTGGCTGGTCGGTCGCCGGATGGCCGACGTGAAATGCGGCAACAGCCGACTGTACGAGCTGCTGCGGGGAGGCAAGTTCGTGTTGGTCACCGCGGCGCCGGTCGACGTCGCCGGCTGTGATGTCGTGCAGGCGATCGACAACCGGCCCGAATTGCCCGACGCGGTGCTGGTCCGGCCCGACGGCTACGTGGCCTGGGCCAGCGAACGGTTACCGCGTTCCTCCGACGTGCGTGCGGCCATCGCGCACTGGACCCGCGCCTGACTCACCGAGATTCACAAGAGGGACAAAATCAGGCCGAGATTTGTCCCCCAGTACAGCCTCGGTGTGGTGTCGGTACCGCGTGCCAACATTCCGGCATGGGTGGGGTGATCGTCGGCAGTGAAGCAATGTCCAAGCAGCTCGTCACGCGTAATGAACTGCGACACCACTACCAAAGGCTGTTCCCCGACGTATATGTGCGAGGGGAGCCGACGCTGCGCGACCGGACCGTCGGTGCCTGGCTGTGGTCGGGCCGTCGGGCAGTGATCGCCGGCGTCGCCGCGTCGGCTCTGCACGGTGCGGCGTACGTGGATCCCGACGTCCCGGTCGAACTCATCTGGAACAACACCCGGCCACCTGCAGGTTTGGTTGTGCGCAACGAGACCCTTTCTGACGACGAAATCAAGCGGGTCGTGGGCATGCCGGTCACCACACCTGCGCGCACCGTGTTCGACCTCGGCCGCCACTACCCACGCGACGAGGCCGTCGCACGTATTGATGCGTTGGCATGGACCCGGCGCGTCACCGTCGACGACGTCACGCCGCTTATCGCGCGTTACCCGAGCGTTCGGGGGATCCGGGCACTGAAAGTCGCACTGCCGCTGGTCGACTCGGGTGCCGATTCCCCGCGGGAAACATGGCTGCGCCTGCGATTGACCGACGCCGGAATGCCGCCCGACGAAACCCAGATCGTGGTGACGGTGGGACGCGGCCGCGTGGTGGCGGTGCTCGATATGGGTTGGGAGCAGTTCGGTGTCGGCGTCAATTACGACGGCATCTTCCACCAGTCCGACCGCAAACGCTATGTGCAGGACCGGAAGACCCTACGCGAGCTCGAGGCCATGAGGTGGATCGTCATCCGCGTGATCGCCGAGGACAACATCGCCGACGTCCTCGCCCGTGTCGAACGAGCATTGCTCAGCCGCGGCTGGCGTCGAGACTGTAGCCAGGGACAAAAATCGGCATGATCTTGTCCCTCTTGTGAATCTCGATGCGCACCTCAGAAATAGCGCAGCCACACGTAGATCCACGCCAGCGCTGTGCTCAGCAGCGTCACCACGACGCCGTAGCGGGTGAAGCGCCAGAAACTGATCGGGTGCCCGGCGCGCTGGGCGATGCCGAGCGCGACCACGTTGGCGCTCGCCGCGATCGCGGTGCCGTTGCCGGAGAAGCAGGCGCCCAGCGCGAAGGCCCACCACAGCGCCTGGCCGGTGTCGGCGTCCGGGGTCTGCGCCACCATCGATTCGACGACGGGCGTCATGGTCGCGGTGTAGGGGATGTTGTCGACGAACGCGCCGACCACCGCCGACCCGAACAACAATGCCGTGGCCGCGCCGAACCAGTTGTCGCCGAATGCCGACTCGGCCACCGAGCCGAGTTTTCCGATCACTCCGGTGTGCACCAGCCCGGCGACCATCACGAACAAGCCCATGAAGAACACCAGCGTCGGCCACTCCACCTCGGGCAGGATCTCGCCCACGTCGACGTCGGTGACCAGCAGCATCACGCCGGCCCCGAGCAGGGCCACGACCGACGGTGCCACAGGCAGTACCGAATGCAGGGCGAAGCCGAGGATGACCAGGTTCAGCACCACCAGTGCGCGAACGAGCAGGCGGGTGTCCTTGATCGCCCGGCGTTCCTGCAGCGCCATGACCTCATCGATGTGAATCTCTTCGGCGCGCAGGTCTTTTCGGAACAGCAGCCGGGTGAACACCACGAACAGTGCGAAGATGATCGCCACCGCGGGCGCCATGTGCACCAGAAAGTCGTTGAAGGTCAAGCCGGCTCGGCTGCCGATGATGATGTTGGGCGGGTCGCCGATCAGGGTCGCGGCGCCGCCGATGTTGGATGCCAGTACCTCGGCGATGAGGTAGGGCTGCGGGGAGATGCGCAACCGGTCGCAGATCACCAGCGTGACGGGGGCGACCAGCAGGATGATGGTGACGTTGTCGAGCACGGGCGACGCGATCGCGGTGATCAGCATCAGCATCACCATGAGCCGAAAAGGCTTGCCGCGTGAGCGTTTTGCCGCCCAGATCGCGAGGAAATCGAACAGCCCGGTCTGCTTGACCACACCGACGATGACCATCATCCCGAGCAGCAGGAAGATGACGTTCCAGTCGATGCCTTCGTGTTCGGAGTAGAACACCCGCTCGCCGGGGATGAGCCCGAGCAACGCCATCAGGCCGGCCGCGATGAGGACGGTCTTGACCTTGTCGGCCCGCTCGGTGGCGATGAACCAGAAGGCGGTGACGAAGATGGCCAGTGCCAGGACCGGGGCGAGCGAAGCGACGGGGGAGAAGTCTGCGGCGAGCGATGAGACGGGGGTGACTTCTGCGGCGAGCACCAGGGGGATCAGTCGCCGGGCCCGGCCACCGCCAGACTGGTCAGCAGCCGTTCGAGCGTCACCGCCCCGGTGAGCCGACCGGTGTTGTCGACGACGGCGATCAGCGGGCTGCGCTTGTTCGCCATGACGGTCGCGATCTCCAGCAGCGTCGCGTCGGGCGGCACAGTGGCCGGTTTCGCCACGGGTGTGGGCAGACAGTCGCCGACGGTGAGTTTGCCGGGTCCGTGCCAGAACAGGTCGGCGTGGATCTCGTCGACCGTGCGTACCAGGGCGGGATCGTCTTGGTAGGACTCGGGTATCGCCAGGCGCAGCACCTGGGTGCCGGGGAGTACCGCGACGGGCCGCCCCGAATCGTCGACCACCACCAGTCCGGGCAGCCGGTTGACCACCATGAGCTGGACCGCCTTGGACACCGGGTCGTCGATGCGGACCGTCGGTGGGTGGACGGCGATTTCGTGTGCCTGCATGTCTTCGTTCCAGTGGGTCGCTACGGTCATGGTCCTCGTTCTCCGAGTCGCCGGGCGTCGATTGCGCTCAGTTTGGGGCGCCGTCCGGTCGCTGACCATCGGGTCTGACACCCATTCCGAGGGGGATGGCGCCTGTATGGACAAACCTCGGCGTCGCACGCCACCCTGGTGGGGTGAAAGCGGCGCGCACCCCGGCGACGGCGCTGTTCCGTCGGGTGTTTCTCATCAACGGGCTGATCTTCACGCTCGGCACGTTGATCCTGGCGGTGTCGCCTGCGTCGGTGTCGTCGCGCATCAAGCTCGCCGAAATTCCGGTGCTGCTCGTGGGTTTGGTGGTGATCCTGACCGCCAACGCGGTGCTGCTGCGCTCGAGTCTTGCCCCTCTGGATCGGCTCGCCGCGTCAATGCGGCGAGTCGATCCGCCCAAGCGCATCGACCGGATGAACCCGGGAGGCAACAGCGATCTGGAAAACCTGATCACGTCGTTCAACGCGATGCTCGATCGGTTGGAGATCGAGCGGACCACCGCGAGCGCGTCGGCACTTGCGGCTCAGGAGAACGAGCGTCAACGCATCGCCCGGGAGTTGCACGACGAGATCGGCCAGACCCTCACGGTGGCCCTGCTGCGGCTCAAACGGGTCGCCGACCAGGCCCCCGCGTCGATGCAGGACGAACTCGCCGATGCGCAGGAGATCGTGCGGTCCAGCCTTGACGAGGTCCGCGAAATTGCCCGACGCCTGCGTCCCGACGCGTTGGAGGATCTCGGGCTGCACAGCGCACTCAACGCGCTGTGCACCGACTTCGGTCAGGCTTCGGGTATCGCCGTGGTCAAACATATTGCACCACAGGAAGTTCGGTTGCGCCCCGACGTGGAGTTGGTGTGTTACCGGATCGCCCAGGAGAGCCTGACGAATGTGGCACGGCATTCCGGAGCGAGCAAGGTGTGGCTCGATCTGCATTCCGGCGCAAGCGATGTGACATTGCGGATCGCCGACGACGGCCGCGGTGGTGTGGATGACGAAGGGGCGGGGATCAACGGCATGCGCGAGCGGGCGCTGCTGGTGAATGCCGAATTGGCCATCACCTCACCGCAAGACGGCGGCACGGAGGTGCGGTTGGTGATCCCGCTCTGATGACCGCACGGATTCTGCTGGCCGACGACCACGCGCTGGTGCGCAGCGGCCTGCGCATGATCATCGATGCCGAACCCGACCTGCAGGTGGTGGCCGAAGCGGCCGACGGGTACGAAGCGGTGTCGGCGCTCGACCAAACCCCGGTCGATCTGGCGATTCTCGACATCGCGATGCCGCGGATGACCGGTCTGCAGGCGGCACGTGAGATCAACCGGTCGCATCCGCACGTCCGCATCCTGATCCTGTCGATGTACGACAACGAGCAGTATTTCTTCGAGGCGCTCAAAGCGGGGGCATCGGGCTATGTGCTGAAGTCGGTCGCCGATCGCGATCTGCTGGAGGCGTGCCGGGCGACGATGCGCGGTGAGCCGTTTCTGTACGCGGGCGCGGTGACCGCCCTGATCCGGGACTATCTGCACCGGGCCAGGCAGGGGGAACTGCCGGACACCATCCTGACGCCGCGTGAAGAGGAAGTGCTCAAGCTCATCGCCGAGGGCTATTCGACGCGCGAGATCGCCGCGACACTGACCATCAGCGCGAAAACCGTTGACCGGCACCGCACCAACATCCTGGCCAAGCTTGGCCTGCGGGATCGGTTGGCGCTCACCCGCTATGCGATCCGGGCGGGTCTCATCGAGCCGTGAGCCCAGATCGGGATGGCATGGGACGCAACGCCGATGCCCCAGCCCATGATGGGCCAGACCGGCCAGAAGTACCACCCACCGCCGCCGAGCCCGACCGCCAGCCAGATGCCGATCATCAACAGCGAGACCGCGAGGTAGACGCCGCCGTGGATGCGGACGCTGAGCCGCGCGGCGCGGACCTGGGCGGCGCGACGGCGGGGATCGTTGCGCCGCAGCCGGGCCAGCGGGAGGTCGGCCACAAGTCCGCGAAGCTCACCGTGGGTGTTCGAGCGGAACGTGGTGGCCAGCCGGTCCTCGTATTCGGCCATGGTCAGGTAGCCCTGGGCAAGGGCTTGCCCGAGGTCGTTGGCGGTCTGCTCGCGCTCGCGGTCGCCTGCGCGGGTGGGTTGCTGCATGACAGACATGACGCCTCCGTTGAACTTGTCAGTGACTAGTTCCATGATGAACCCCTATCTAGTCAGCGTCAAGATGCAAAGTGTGTGTCGTGCCGATCGGCGGGGCGCCCGACCGCCGGGAACGCACACAGGTCTTTCCCAGGGCAAGCTGTGGCGCACGTCACCCGTGTCCGACCGGTCCGGTAGCCTCGGCCGCCGTGGGTATCCTTCTCGCGCTGGGCGCGGCGAGCATGTACGGGCTCTCCGATTTCCTCGGCGGCGTGCTGTCCCGCCGAACGTCGGTGTGGCGGGTGGCGTTTGCGGTCCAGCTGAGCAGTGCGGCGGTCCTGGCGCTGGTGGCGACGGTCTTCGGTGGCGCGCCGAGCAGCACGGCGCTGGCATGGGGTGCGTTGTCCGGCATTGGTTCCGGCGTGGGCACCGGGTTCCTGTACCGCGGCCTGGCGAATGGGCGGATGAGCGTCGTGGCGCCGCTGTCGGCGGTCGGCGCGGCCGCCTTGCCGGTTCTGGTGGGTGTGGTCATCGGTGAGCGGCCCAGCGCGCTGGCCTGGTTCGGCATCGTCTGCGCACTGCCCGCGATCTGGCTGATCGCCACCGGCGAGGGCGACGAGAACGTTGCGGGTGGGCATGTCGCCAAGGGTGCAACCGGCGTGCTTGACGGGATCGTGGCGGGGATCGGTTTCGGGTTCTTGTTTGTCTGCCTCGGTCAGGTGCCCGAGGGCTCCGGGCTGTTCCCGGCCGCACTCGGCCTGGCGGTGTCGGTGGTGGTCATCGCGGTGATTGCGAGCGTGCTGCGGCAAAGCTGGCTCCCGCGCGACCGGTATGCCGCGGTATCGCTGTCGGTCGGCTTGGCCACCGCGGCCGCCACCATGCTTTTCCAGCTCGCGACCCACTCCGGCCTGCTCGCCATCTCGTCGGTGCTGTCCTCGCTCTACCCCGCATTCACCGTGCTGCTCGCCGTCGTCGTGCTGCGGGAGCGAATCCACCAGGGTCAGGCGGTCGGGCTGGCGATGGCCGCCGGTGCGGTGACGCTGGTTACCCTCGGCTGACCCTGGCGGGTCCGACGATTCAGGGCTGTCGGACGCTCACTCCGCGGCGGCGCGCCTCATCGGCAATGCGCTTGAGCGTCCAGCGCACGACGATCCGATGCCCTCCGGATCCGATGACCAGGGCGCGGTAGATCTTCCCTCGGACGTGGGGGAACGCCGCCCAGGTCTGCGATCGGACGCGGGTGCGGTTCGGCGCCAGGGCGTCCAGTTCGAAGACCCATTCGTAGCTCGCGAACGGGTGGCGTCCGGCGAGGACGAGGCGCTCGGGCGCGCGGCACTCGCCGATCCTGAAGCCGCGCGGCGCGTGCGGGTCGGCCGGGTCGCCGCACAGGACACTCAGCACCGCCTCCCACGTTGTCGCCGCGTCTGCGTCGATGGTTGTGGCATGCTCGTCGATATAGGGTAAACGTTCCATATAGAAGGACCATACTAGATCGTGGCACCTCCGCGGAAGCATGAAACCGACGCAATTCTCGACGCGACACGCACACTCGTCCTGGCCGACGGTCCCCGGGCGGCGAGCGTCGCGGCGATCGCGCGGGCCAGCGGGGCCCCGGCCGGCACCCTCTATCACCGGTTCGGTAACCGCAACGGCGTCGTGACAGCGGCCTGGATCCGGGCGCTGGAGCGGTTCCAGGCCCGTGCGATGGCCGCGACGGGTCAGACGCCGTTGGAGGCGGCCGTCGCGATGGGGGTCGCAGCGGTCCAGTTCGCCCGGGCCACTCCTGACGATGCCCGACTCCTGCTGACCATCCGGCCCGGTGATCTGCTCGACGGCGAGCCCGATGCGGACTTCGAGACCCGGCTCGCCACCATGAACTCTCCGTTGATCGAGCGGGTACGCGAGCTGGCTCGCGGGGTGTTCGGCAACGACGACGCGCGCACGATGGATGCGATGACCCGGGCCGTGGTCGACCTGCCGTATGCCGCGGTGCGACGGCATGCCGACGATGCGCAGTGGCCCTCATGGCTCGAGGAAGATCTGGGGCAGGCAGTGCGTGCCCTGCTGTCGGTCGATCTGGCGGGCTAGCCGGGTTCGATGGTAATCCGGGCGTTTTGCGCGATCTCGACGAGCGCGCGGGTCAGCACCGAACCGGGTTCGGCGGCGCTGGTGACCAACGCGACCGTCGCCGTCACCGACGGATTGTCCAGCTCCACCACCCGTACCCCGGCGGGTGGACGCAAGGTCCGCAGCCAGGTTTGGGGCACGATGCTGGCCCATTGGCCGGTGCTGACGTGTGCCAGCAGCGACACCACCGAGTCCGCCTCCAACCGCGGGCTCAGGGTGAGACCGTGCAGGGCCAGCGCCGAGTCGAGAAGTTGACGACCCCGCATGCCCGTATTCAACAGGCACAGCGGCAGTTCCGATACGTCTTCCCACGTCGTCGGGTCAGGTTGGCTCGTCAGCAGGTCGCCGCTGGCGATGAGCACCTGGCGTTCCTGGTACAGCGGCGTGACGAGAAGATCTGTGGTGTTCTGACCGTCCGGATAGATGATGCCCGCATCGAGTTCGAAGCGGCGGATGCGTTCGACGACGCCTGCCGAGCGCAAGCTGCTCTCCAATTGAACTCGCACCAAAGGATGTTCGAGGCAGAACGGGTTGGTGAGCAGGGCCACCGTACTGGACGCGGCAGGGATCACACCGAGGCGTAGTTCGCCGGTCAGGCCGGTCTGCAGCGCGGTGACTTCGTGGATGAGGGCGTCGTGGTCGGCCAGGATGCGCCGCGCCCACAGCACGAGCCGTTCGCCTTCCGGGGTCAGCCCGTCGAAACTCTTTCCGCGCCGCACCAGCGGAACCTTCAGCTCGTTCTCCAGCTTGCGGATGGCCTCCGACAGCGCCGGCTGCGATACGTAACACGCCGCGGCAGCGCGGGCGAAATGCTTCTCGCGAGCGAGCGCCACGAAATATTCCAGCTGGCGAAAGAGCATGAACCATGAGACCACGGCTGATAGGCGAGACCTATCGGCATGTCGAATTTTCCGGTTGGACGTTTGCGCTGACCGACGGTCAGACTTAAATCATGGGCAACGAGATCAACGTGACCGTCACATCGTGCGTCGTACGGGTGACCGAGCTGGGCCGGTCTGTCGACTTCTATCGCGCTATTTTCTCGTGCCGGGTCGCGGTGCACACCGAGGACATGTCATTGTTGTTGACGCCCAAAGGCTTCCAGATCTATCTGCACGCCAAGGAGCCGTTTCTGGAGCGCGGTATCGGTGTGCTCGGTGTCCAGCACCTGGTGTGGTCGACCGACAGTGCGGCCGACCTTGAGCAGATCACTCGGCGCCTGCAAGCCTACGATCCCGCGACCTACGTCCACACCGATGACGAGACCGGCCTGACGTTCGTCGACGCGGTCGGCCCGGATTTCGAACGGATCATCATCACTCACCCGAACCCGACGAAATTGCCCCGCACCGCCATCGCGGATCGGCTGCGCGGCTGACCTATGGCGTCAGCGCCACCGATGCCTCGGCGGTGTAGCACTGGAACGTCATGGTCTCCTCCAGATACAGCTGTACGTTCTGGGTGTCGTGGGACAGGTATCCGATCGACACGTCTGTGCCCAGGTTCAGATCGAAATCGCCGCCGCGCGTGGACAATACAAATGCGCCGTCGATGGCGGGAGCCTCGAGTCCTGCGCGCCCCGTTCGACGTCGTCGACGTCGTCGACGTCCTCGCGCGTCACGGTGAACGGAACCCGCAGTCGCACCGGGGGTTTACTGTCGCGCAGCTGGGCGATCACGCCGTCGGCCGGTGCCGTCACAGCACGCAGATGCCCCGTGCTGACTGCGGCGCTCGACGGGCCGCCCGGCCCGGTCACATCCACCACGCGCCGTCCCGCGATGTGACGCTTGAACGTCCGCGCGGCTTCCTGTTCGATCTGGGCCCAGGCGAGATCGGTGACCGGAGCCAGGTCGCGGTAGAGGTTGTTCATCGCGGCGTTCCTTTCAAGCTTCCGATCGACAATTCGCTCGCGGGGGTGGCGGACGGTGGCAGCGGCGGCGGGTTGTCGAGGAAATCGACTGTGGGCGTGAAGAACAGACCGCCGGTGACGGCGGTGGAGAAGTCGAGGATGCGGTCGGTGGTGCCGGGTGGATCGCCCAGGAACATGTTGCGCAGCATGCGTTCGGTGACCGTTGGCGTGCGGGCGTAGGCGATGTAGTACGTACCGGATTCTCTTCGGCCCACTTCACCGAACGGCATGTTGTGCCAGACGATTTTGAGCTCGGTGCCGTCGTCGTCGGTGATGACGTTGAGCGCCAGGTGTGAATTGCGAGGCTTGTCGGCGTCCGGGAATTCGATGTCGTCGAGCTTGGTGCGGCCGAACGCACGTTCCTGCTCCGTCACCGACAGCGCTTCCCAACCTGCCATGTCGTGCAGGTACTTCTGCACGTGTACATAGCTGCCGCCGCGGAAGTCGGGGTCCTCGTCGCCGATGGCGGTCGAGCTGATTGCCAGTGCACCGCCGGGGTTTTCGGTGCCGTCGACGAATCCGAGCAGATCCCGGTTGTCGAAGAACCGGAAGCCGTGCACCTCGTCGACCACCGTGATCGCGTCGGCCATCGCATTGTGGACGTGGCTCGCCAGCGCGAAGCAGACGTCCATGCTGTCGGCCCGGATGTGGAACAGCAGGTCACCGGGCGTCGCCGGGGCGCGGTGCCGCGGTCCGTCGAGTGCGACGAAGGGATGCAACTGTGCGGGGCGCGGGCCGCTGAACAGCCGGTCCCAGGCAGCAGAGCCGATCGAGGTGACCATCGTCAGCTGCTTGGCAGGGTCGCGGAATCCGACTGAGCGGACCAACCCGGAGAGATTGCCGAGCGCGTCATGCACGGCGTCCTCGCCGCCCGCGTCGATGGTCGCCACCAGAAATACCGCAGCGGGCGTCACCGGTGTCAGCACGGGTTGCGGTTGCACCGCGCCGCTGCTCTCCGGTGTCGCCATCGGTTGTCTCCTCATTCGTGGGCGGTCGGCTTGACCCGACGATACGCACGGCTCCGACGGGGACGCCCGGGCAGCGCGACCTGCTGTCGGAGCCGACAAAAGTGGTTGTTGGCCATCACAATCCGAGGCCGTTCAGTCGGTGCGGCACAGTACGCTCGGATTCATGACCAACAAGAACGAACGCGAGGAAGCCATCGAAAAGGAGGAGGAGCGTCGCGAAGCAGAACGCGAACGTCTGGAGAAGGAGGAAGAGCGGCGCCTCCGTTAGCCGGCGCTTCAGTGTCGGTGACCGGGTCAGGGGTCCCCGAGGCTGAGATCAGATTGTGTTCAGTCTCAATGGCAAGCGTTTGATGGACCGGATGAAGTCGGTGTGAGCGTATTCCACGTCGCCGTTGGGGTGGACGCCGCCGAACTGTTCCACGATGGTGGAGAAGACGAGGTCGGCTTCTGCTCGGGCCAGGATTTGGCCGGCGCAGCCGTGGATGCCGGCGCCGAATGCGATGTGTCGGGACTTCGACAGGTCGCGGGTGTGATCGAAGGTAGTGGGGTCCGGGAACACCGTGGGATCGACGTTGGCCGCTCCGATGAGCAGCAGCAGGATCTCGCCAGCGGGGATGGTGACACCGCCGACCTCGGTCGGTTGGGTGGTCATTCGGGTGACGAACTGTTCCGGGGTGTCGATACGCAGTAGTTCTTCGATGATCCCGGGCCTGCTGGCCGGATCGGTGCGGTAGGTCTGGGCGACATGGGGTGATTCAGAGAAGCGACGCAGTCCGTGCACGATCAGGTAGGTGATGTCGAGATGTCCGACAGCGAACAGCAATACGAGGCATGCTGTGGTTTCGTCCCGACTGAGCTCGCCTTTGGATTCGGCATCGAGGAATGAGTCCAGCAGTCCATCACCGGGGTTGTCCCGTTTGAGGGCGATGATTTCATCGCAGTGAGTCACGAACCACCCCATCGCGTCCTCGACGCCGGTGATCTCTTCTTCCGTCGGGTTGGCGCTCAGTCCCGCGCCTACCGTGTAGGTCGCATTTCGTACGGCAAGGGCATCTTGGGGTTCGATGCCCAAAATGTCGCAGATGGTGCGGAAGGTGACGGGGAACGCCAAGTCCAGCACGGCATCGAAGGTGCCGCCGCCCGAGGCGATGCTGTCGAGGCGATCAGTCAGATGGGTTCGTGCGGTGTGCTGCCATTGTTTGACGGCGCGGGCGGTGAACCAGCGGCTCATCGCCTTACGCAGTCGGGCATGGTCGGGCAGGTCGGCGCCCAGCGGGCTGTGGTGTAGCAGCGACGCGGGACCAAAATCGATCTGTGCCACGCTCATGGTGCGGTCGAACAGCAGTCGGGAGACATCCTCGTATCGGGTGATCGCCCAGAAGCCGTACGGGTGTCGGTACACCGGGGCCTCTGTGTGTAGTCGCGCGTAGTAGGGGTAGGGATTGGAGCGGTATGCCGGATCGTCGACGGGGAGCAGTTCGGGGGTAAGGGTTTCGGGCATGAGGTCACCTCTTCTGGGGAATCGACTTTTCGATGGGTGGCAGTGCATGGCAACGGATTAGGACGCTTCGGCAGTCGGTTTGCGATCGGTGGGCCCGTTGGTTCGGGAGGTGGGCTGCCGGATGAGAAGACCGATCACCGCGACGGTCGGCACCGTGATCAGCAGTGTCCACATGACGGGGCCGTTGCCTCCGACGAGGGCGTCGAAGTTGTCGATGACCATCCACAGCACGGCGGCCATGCACAGGGTGGCCAGTGCCGGGGCGATCAGAGTTTGCCAAAGCGGGTACGGCGCCGGGTGACGCCGAAAGTAGGCGGGGATCGCGACCGAGGACAGCACGTAGAGCACGACCAGTGCGAGTACGGCCAGTCCGCTGAACCAGGTGAACAGATTGGTGATGGGATCCAGACCGGGGATGGCGAAGGCGGCCACGCCGGCAACCGCCAGGATGGTCTGGGTGATTGCCGCGATCCAGGGGGCCTGGTGGCGGTTGGTGCGTGCCAAGAGATGCGGGAACACGTGGTGCTCGGCCAAGGCGTGGAAGTAGCGGGTGATCATGTTGTGGAAGGCCTGCACACCCGCCAGAAGCGATGTGCACAGCAGGATTTGCGCCACCGATCCGGCCCATGGGCCGAGGATCGCGTTGAGCGGCTGCAGGACGAATTGGGTGGGATCGGTGCTGAGCACGTCCAGGGCGGCGGGTTGGGCGTTGGCCGAGCCGTAGTAGACGATCAACATCCAGATTACGAGGGCGAAGAAGACCGCGATGATGATGACCGAGATGTAGGTCGCGCGGGGCACGGTGCGGTGAGGATCCTTGGCCTCGGCCGCGTAGATCGCTGTCGACTCGAATCCGAACATCGAGGCGATGGCGAACATGACTGCCACTCCGGGCGCGCCGTAGAAAAATGCACCGGGACTGAAACTGCCGGCGACGTTCAGTGCACCCAGCCCCTTGGTGACAATGACCCCGACCGCAAACGCGCTGAGCAACAGGAATTCGAGGCTGACCAGGACGGCGAGCACTTTGGCGCCGAGTTCGACGTTGCGTGAGCCCAGAAACCACACCAGCGCGATCGCCGCCAGCGCACCGAGCCACCATGGCAGGTGCAGGCCGAGGTCGTTGGCCAACAGCGACGAGAGGCTTGCGCCGAGTAGACCGTACATGGCGAACTGAACAGTGTTGTAGGACAACAACGCCAGCAGTGAGCCGCTCGTCCCGACGCGCTGCCCGAGGCCGGCCCGGATGACGGCGAAGAACCCACCGTGGGCATCGATGGTGCGGGTGACGGTCGTGAATCCGACCGCGAACAGCACGATCACCAGGCCGACGGCGAGGTAGGCGCTGGGGGCGCCGGCGCCGTTGCCGAGCGCCACCGCGAGCCCGGCAGCTCCGACGATGCCGGTGAGCGGCGCCTGGGCGGAGAAGACGAAGAACAAGATGCTGGGCACACCAAAGGCATTCTTTTTCAAGTTGGTCTGCGGTGACGGAGTCGTGTCCATCCGAGTGTCCTTC
>NZ_LZTB01000027.1 GCF_001665685.1 Mycobacterium sp. 852013-50091_SCH5140682 | reverse complement strand
GGCGATCCAGCCGAGGATGATGGGCAGCGCCAGGCGCCGGATCCACTTGGCGATGCCACTGTGGTCGGCGGCGTGCTTGGGCGGTGGGCTCGCCGGGAAGGCGTCGGTGGGCGCGTCGTGCGTGGGAGTGCTCATGCAGATTTCACCAAGCAGAAGGTCTGGGCGTTGACGCCGGTGGACGTGCGCTGGTCTTTGAGTTCGTCATCGACGGTGATGCGGCAGCTGATGGTGCTGCCGTCGCCCTGGGCCACGATGTTGGGGAACACCGACGGGGCGGTGCTCTCCAGCCGCAGCGTCCAGGGCAGGGACACCCCGTCGACGCGTTGCGGCTGGGCGTTGAGGTCGAGGTAGTTGACGTCGGCGGTCGCGCCGGGCTCGCCGGTGATTTCGTACACCACGACTTTGGGGTCGAACGGTTTGGTGTCGTCGACCTTGGCGCTGGCGGTGCCCGAACCGTCGCCTGCGCCGAAGAAGGTACGGACCCGCATCACGGTGAAAGCCCCGATGACCACCACCACGAGGATGAGCACGGGGATCCAGAACCGTCTCAAGAGCTTCATGTTTCGCTCGTCAGCCTTTCGGATGCGCGACGAGGCAGCTGTCCTTGCCGTACGACAAGTGAAACCTATACAGTCGGCTAACTTCAATCAAGTCGATTGG
>NZ_LZTB01000026.1 GCF_001665685.1 Mycobacterium sp. 852013-50091_SCH5140682 | reverse complement strand
GCGGGGGGGCTCGTTCTTGTTTAAACGACACCGGGTCTGGGTGGCGGGGGGGCGCAACCGAGACCACAACCGCTTGCGGGGCGCCTCGGCCTCGTGCACCTCGAGTTCGACGCCCTTGTAGACCGCCAGATAGACGCTGACGGTGGTGACGATGATGATCATCAGCACGGGGCCGATCACCAGGCCGAAGAAGCCGAACATCGAGATGCCTGCGAAGACCGCCAGCAGCATCAGCGCGGGGTCCAGTCGCGCGGTCCTCGGTACCAGGAACGGGCGCAGCACGTTGTCGATGTTGGTGACGACCAGCAGATGCCACACCACCACGAAGATGCCGCCGGTGACGTTGCCGAAGAACACCATGCCGATGCCGAACGGGATGGTGACGATGCCGCCACCGAGCGGGATCACCGACAGCGCGGTCAGCAGGATCGCGAAGATGAAGAACCCTTCGTGGAAGCCGCCGATGTAGATGGAGGCCGCGCCGGCGACGCCCTGGCACAGCGCGATGACGAACTGCCCCTTGACCGTGCCCTTCACCATGGCACCGATCTTGGCCAGGTACAGATCGGTGATGTCCTCGCCGAGCGGGTTGAGCCGCCGGATCAGCGTGAGAACCTCGTCCTGGTTCACCAGCAGCGAGATGAACACGTAGAGGGCGATGATCGACGAGGTGATGGCGCCGACCATCCCGCCGACCGCGCCCTGCAGGACCGCGAGGAGCCACTCGCCGATCCGCTGCGACACCGAGACGATGGTGCCGCGCAACGATTCCGCGGTGACGTGGATGTGCAGGAACGGCACGCGCTCGAGCAGGGAGTTGACCAGATCGAGGGTGCGGGTGCCCAACGTGCTGAGGTCGGTGGCGGCCACCCAGTTGCTGACTGCGTTGACCATCTGGGTGACCTGCACGATGCCGAGGAATACCAGCAGCGAGACCGGCACGATCAACAGCAGCAGCGCCCACAGCAGTGTCAGGGTGGCCGACAGCCCGGTGCCGAACCGGCGCAGCAGCCGGTGATACAGCGGAGAGAACAGGTAGGCGCCGACGGCGGCCATCACGATCAGGATGAAGAAACTGCGGAGGAAGTAGGCCCCGAGCAACAGTGCGATGATGGTGGTGACCGCCAAAGCGCGTCTCTGGGTGAGCGTGAATTGGTTGTCCATGCCGCCTTCCCGCCGTTGCGCTGACCTTATCGTCCGGCGGGCTCGTCGTTCGGCGGCTATGCTCCGGCGAGTTTCCTGACGTGGCCCAGCTCAGCGGCGGTCATGCGTCGGCCATATCCGGGCTCGGGTCGCCCCACTTCCTGGCTATCGCCTTCCACACGTCGGCGTACTGCCCGGGATAGTTCTTGTATACGGACTTCGACCGCAGGAACCTGCGGATCAGCGGTGCGACCACGCCGATCGGGAAGCGCCTCCATCCCGCGTTGGCGCTGGTATCTGCCAGCAGTTGACTCCACGAGTGATGCTGGAAGCCGAGCACTTCCTGCGCGCGGGTGGTGTCCATCCAGTCGGTGGCGAACCACGCCGTGTCACTGTCCGGATCGCCCGGCCTCCCGAGCGGCAGACCGCCCCTGATTCCCATGGCCGCGGCCGCCTGGGAGCCGACTGCCGACTGGGTGTGCCGATGCGTCTCGGGGTCGCCGCCGATCAGCAGCACTTCCCGGTTGGCGTCCTGGGTTGTGGTGGCCTTTGCGAAGGCCTCCGCGACGTCGCGCACGTCGACGGTCTGCAGCCGTCCGTCCGCGGGCAGCACGCTTTCGAACGAGATCAGGTCGACATCCATGTCGAGGCTGAACTCGCAGCTCATCACCCCGCCCAGGCGCAGGATCAGCCAGTCCAGCGTGGACGCTCGGACCAGGGCTTCGGCCTCCACCTTGTGGGCGCCGTAGATATCGGACGGGTTGGTCGGGGTGTCCGCGGTCAGCACATCGGTGATTCGGTGCGGATTGCGGGCACCGTAGACCGCGATGCTGGAGGCCTGCACGAAGCGTGGCGGTCGGGCCTGCGCCTCGGCCGCTCGCAACAGTGCTGCGGTGGCGTCCACGTTGACCTTGCGGGCCAGTCCCCGCCGCATGTAGCAGAACGGCGGGATGATCGCCGCGAGGTGAATGATGGCGGCGGGGGAGACCTCGGCGACGAGTGCATTGACTGCCGCGGCGTCGGTCAGATCGGCCCACCGCACCCGCACGTCGGGAGGTAGCTGGGCGGCGGCTTTCCGGTTGGGCGGTACGTCGAGGTCCGTCGCCACGACCTCGCATCCCGCGGCGGCCAGCGTCTGCACGACCTTTGACCCGACCAGCCCGAACGCTCCGGTCACAAGAACGGTGTCTCCCGACATGAGGCTCCTCGCTAGAACGTGTTGCAACAGTAGCGAACCGTGCTGTGGTACGCGTCACCATCAAGGCCGCCGATTCCGCCGGCCGTCGAGCAGCGATTCGCTTACCCCTTGCCAGCAACCTGTCGAGATGGACTGCACTGGGCAGGAGATCCGTACGGCGAATGCGGGTGACGTTGCCGTAGTTGCATGAGATCTAGATCACTATCAGGGCCAGAATGTGATGGCCCGTCCCCGGCCGTCGATTCTGTGACGATTTGCCCGACGACCATTCATATTTCGATTTGTCAGTTTGCCTGATGGGTCTGCATTGTGGCTGTGGAGAAGAAAAGAAAACGAGCAGATCGCAGGTGATTGTGATGTACTCGGTTGCACTCGTCGACAATTGGGG
The DNA here is from genome assembly GCF_001665685.1 of Mycobacterium sp. 852013-50091_SCH5140682. GTDB lineage: Bacteria > Actinomycetota > Actinomycetes > Mycobacteriales > Mycobacteriaceae > Mycobacterium. Next base: position 38,813 of record NZ_LZTB01000026.1, on the reverse strand, counting down.
AGGTGCGGAATGTCAGAAGATGTCGTAGCGGGGGTTAACGACAGCGGATCGGAACAGGTTGCCGGTCAGATAGCTGTGGGCACACCGGTCACGGTGTATCCCGGAACCGACGATGCCCTGCATGGGGTCGTCGTCGAGGACTTCGCGGATCTGGCAGGCACCGCCGTCGAGATCGCCGGCGAGCGGATCGTGGGACCGGCTCGACGGTGGGCCGTCAACCTCGATGACGGTGGCTTGGTGTTCGTCGACGACGACAGCATCGCCGCCGACCCACAAGTGGCCTGAGCTTCACCGCACAGCCAGCGGCAGCCGACTCAACCGGCGCACCAGCAGGCTGGGGAGCCATTCCGCGTCCCCGGCCGGCTCGATGACGCCTGCGGCCCCCAACAGATGCGTCAACACGACCCGCGCCTCCAGCCGCGACAGCGCGGCGCCCACACAGAAATGAGCACCTCTCCCGAACGCCACGTGGCCCTTGGCGTTGGCACGATCCATTCGGAAATCGTGCGGATTCTGGAACGCCGCCGGATCCCGGTTGGCCGCACCCCACAGCAACAGCAGATGCGATCCGGCAGGCATGGTCGTCCCCGCCAGCGTCGTATCTGCCAGTACGTGGCGGAAGTGGCCTCGAAACGGTGACTCGTACCGCAGCACTTCCTCCAGGAACACCGGGATCAGGCCCGCGTCGCCGCGGAGCCGGTCGGCGACGTCAGGCCGTTGCGCCAGGACCTGCACGGCGCTGCCGATCAGCGACGCGGTGGACTCCGCGCCTGCGCTGACCAACTGGATCAGCATGAACGCCGCGGTATCGGTGCCGAGCCGCTCCGTCGCGCAATACGTCGCGAAATCGCCCATCAGGTCGTCGCCCGGGTTGGCCGAAGCCCGCCCGAACTGTTCGACCAGGTAGCCCCCGAGTTCGACTGCTGCGACACCGGCTGCCATCAGGTGCTCCTGGTCGACCACACCGTCCAGCAGCTGGGTGCTGGCATACGCCCAGGTGACCAGCTGGTCCACGTCGGCGGCGGGCAACCCGAGCAACCGTGCCACCACCAGCATCGGCAACCGGTCGGCCACGTCGGCCATCCAGTCGAAGTCTCCGGTCGGGATCAGGTCCGCCGCGGTCGCGGCGATGAACGGCTCGAGCTCGCGCATCCGTCTGGCCGCCAGCCGCGGCACTACCAGCTTGCGGTGGACGGCGTGGATCGGATCGTCAGCGGTCGCCAGCACGTGCGTCGCGCCGCCCGGACCCTCCATGGCGAACTCGGCGACCGTGCCGTCCGGTTGATGCCACATGGCGGCGGTCAGGTTCGACGAGAAGTCCTGCGGGCGCGCGGTGGCCTCGACGACGGCTTCGAATGACGTCGCGGCGTAGAACGTCGATTCGCCGATGCGCTGCACGGGGTCCGCGGCGCGCATGCGGTCGTAGAGGGCATAGGGGTCCTGCAAGCAGGCCCGGTCGAATAGGTCGTGTGCCAGGAGCATCAGCCCAGGTTGACGGCCTGTTTCGGGCGTCGTCAACGGGCTGGACCGAAGTTGATATGCCGATCCGGCGACGGGTGGCGGCTGCCGTCTCAGCGCCCATCGGCACGCTGCGACGATGCTGCGATGAACATGCACTTTCGTCTCAAGATGAGATAATCTGGCGGCCATGTCTCCGCGTGGTGACGACTGGCTGGTCGGGGGTGATCGGCGTGCGCATGCCGCCGAGCGCATATATGCCGCCGCCACCGAGTTGGTCGCCCGCGACGGTCTCGACTCCCTCGACATCGACGCCATCGCCGCGCGTGTGCACTGCTCGCGGGCGACGGTGTACCGGCACGCCGGCGGCAAATCCGAGATCCGGGACGCCGTGCTGTCGCGATTGGCGGCCCGGATCGTCGGCGAGGTCCGGCGTCAGGTGAACGGGCTCGCCGGGCCGGACCGCGTTCGGACGGCAATCGTGGTGGCGCTGCGGCTCATCCGGTCGGATCCCATGGCCGACTTGCTCCTGACCTCGCTGCGCAGCGGCAGTACAGGCGGGTTGACCGAATCACGCGTGCCCGCGGCATTTGCCACCGAACTGAACGGCCTTGCCGAGGACGATCCGGTTGCAGCGGCCTGGATCGTGCGCCTGGTGTTGTCGCTTCTGGTGTGGCCGGGCGCCGACGCGGACGCCGAGGAGGAGATGCTGCGCCGGTTCGTCGTTCCCGCGTTCGGCTAGGGGCGTTTGACGCAGCGAAAACCGATGTGGCTCATGCCGGTGTCCACCATCTGAGGGCGCCGCGCGGCGGGCCGGTAGCGCATGCAGTAGCTGTCGGCGCACAGGAACGATCCGCCCTTGATCACCTTGCGGCCGATCTGGAACTGCGGTTGATTCGGATCGTAACTGTCTGCGGCACAGCAGGTTTGCGTCGACCGGTCAGCGCCGTACCAGTCGCTGGTCCACTCCCAGACATTGCCTGCCATGTCGAACAGTCCGTAGCCGTTGGGTGGGAAGCTCCCCACCGGTTTGGTGGTGCCGTAACCGGTTTCGGGCAGATACGGGAATTCGCCGTGCCAATAGTTGGCCAGCTGCTGCCCGGGCCGCTCCGGTTCGTCGCCCCACGTGTAGGCCGCACCGGCGAGTCCGCCGCGGGCGGCGGTCTCCCATTCGGCCTCGGTGGGCAGTGCCAGGCCGGCCCAGCTTGCGTAGGCCTGAGCATCCTCGTACGCGACGTGCACCACAGGGTGGGTCTCACGCCCGCGCAGCGACGACCGCGGACCGCGCGGGTGGTTCCAGCACGCGCCCGGGGTCCAGCGCCACCACAGGTTGAGGTGCCGCAGGTCCACCGGGCCCGGAGTCCGTTGGAACACCATCGAGCCGGGCACCAGATTCTCCGGCGGCGCATCGGGAAAGTCGGCGGGGTTCAGTGCGCGTTCGGCAACCGTCACATAGTTCGTGGCTGAAACGAACTGTGCGAATTGGTCATTGGTCACCTGGTGGGACTGGATCCAGAATCCGGCAGTTTCGACCTGCCGCACCGGGCCTTCCTCGGCGTAGTGCCGATCGGAGCCGAGCAGGGTGGTCTGCGCCGGTATCCACACCAGGTCGCTGGCCGGTTCAGTCAAAGATCCGAGCCCAGTCGTCACGCATGCTCGCCACCGCCCAGCCGCGGTCACCGGCCAGCGCCAGGGCGCGCTCCGCGCCTGCGGTGTAATCGAATTCGCGTTCGGCGTCGTCGTGGCGCAGCAGCAAGCTCAGCGACGGACCGGCACCCGCACTGGTGTACTCGAGCATCTCGATGTCGCCGTTGGAGTTGCCTGCCGCGAAGATCGGGCGCCTGCCCACCCGTCCCCAGATACGTACCGGCTTGACCGGCCCGTCGTCCAGAAACTCCGGTGTCGCCGTGGTTTTGAGGTGCCCGTCGACGAAGTCGAGCCCGACCGAACTGCCGATCACCCGTTCCGGCGGAATGCCGTACATCACCGTGGTGACCGGACGCATGAAGTCGCGGCCGCCGCCGGATGCGATGTAGGTGGTGAAGCCGTTGGCCTCGAGGTAACGCAGCAGCTCGACCATCGGGCCGTAGCCACACGAGGTGTACGGCCGCTTCAGCGTCGGATGCTGCGCGTCGGCGAAGAACGCCTTCACGCACTCGGCGTGGTCCTCGACCGGCAGCCCGGCATAGGCCGAAAGGATGCCGCCGGCAAGGATTTTCAATGCCGAGTCGTCACCGTTGTAATGCTTGGTGACGGCGTCGCCGAACCAGCCGAGGTCGCCGGATGCCGCCGCGGCGTAGGGCTGCTTGGCGGCGAGTGCCGGATCGGCCGCGGCCTGTTCGGCCAGCCTGCGCACCAGAAAATCCAATTGGATGTAGGCGGGCTTCTCACACCACAACGTGCCGTCGTTGTCGAACACCGCGACCCGGTCCTCGGGGGCGACTTCGGCCGTGGCCCGGCCGGTGAAATCGACGATCGCCTCCTTCACCGGCCCGTCGTTCCACGACTGCAGTTCGGCCACGCTCACCCGCCCCGGGAAGCCAGGAACTTCTCGAGTTCCTCCACGGCGTTGTTGATGGTGAACGACGCCGGCTTCTGCCGCGGCGGAAACTCTTTGAAGGTCTGCAGGAACTGGTTGACGATCGCACTGCCGTAGAACATCAGGTACAACCGATCGATGAGCCAGTCCCAGTAGGTGTTCGAGGTGACGTCGGCATGCTCGAACGGGTCGGTGCGCAGGTTGAACAGCTTCGGCGCGCGCAGTTTGGTGAACGGTTCGAACCACACCTCAAGCGTGCCCTGGCAGCGCTGCTCCATGAACACGATCTTCCAGTTGTCCGCCCGGATGCCCAGCACGTCACCGTCGTCGGAGAAGTAGATCATCCCGCGCCGCGGCGACTTGTCGACCTCGCCGGTGAGATACGGCAGCAGGTTGTACCCGTCGATGTGGACCTTGTACTCGGTCTCGCCGTCCGCGCCGGCCTTGTGTCCGGCTTTCAGTTTCTCGACGATGTCCGGGTCTCCCGCCGCCGCGAGAAATGTCGGCAACCAATCATGGTGTTGCACAATCTCGTTCGATACGGATCCCGGCGCGATCTTGCCCGTCCACCGAATCACCTCGGGGATTCTGAACGCGCCTTCCCAGTTGGTGTTCTTCTCGCTGCGGAACGGGGTCGTCGCACCGTCGGGCCAGCTGTTGGCGTGCGGGCCGTTGTCGGTGGAGTAGATGACGATGGTGTCCTCGGCGATGCCGAGTTCGTCGACGAGGTCCAGAAGCGTGCCGACGTTGCGGTCATGGTCGATCATCGTGTCGTGGTACGGCGACTGCCAGCGCCCGGCCTGCCCCTTGCTCTCCGGCTTGGTGTGGGTCCGGAAGTGCATGTGGGTCATGTTCATCCACACGAAGAACGGCGTGCCGGACTCGTGCTGGCGTCTGATGAAATCCGCGCAGGCCGAAGTGGTCTCGTCGTCGATGGTCTCCATCCGCTTCTTCGTCAGCGGGCCGGTGTCCTCGATGCGCTGTTTGCCTACCGGCCCGTACCGCGGGTCGACGTCGCCGGAATCCTCCTCGGTGGCCCAGGAGTGGATCACGCCGCGGGGTAGGAGCGCCTTGCGCAGTAGCGGGGCTTCCTCCGCAGTGGGATAGTCGTCGTGCTCGGGTTCCTCCTCGGCGTTGAGGTGGTAGAGATTGCCGAAGAACTCGTCGAAGCCGTGTGCGGTCGGGAGGTACTTGTTCAGGTCGCCGAGATGGTTCTTGCCGAATTGCCCTGTGGCATAACCCAACGGTTTGAGCAGCTCGGCGATGGTCGGGTCTTCCTTCTGCAGGCCCACGTCGACGCCGGGCATGCCCACCTTGCTCATGCCGGTGCGGTAGACGCTCTGGCCGGTGATGAACGACGAGCGGCCCGCGGTGCAGCTCTGCTCACCGTACGAGTCGGTGAAAAGCATTCCCTCATTGGCGATCCGGTCGATGTTGGGGGTCTGATAGCCCATCATGCCTCGGCTGTAACAACTCAAGTTCCAGATCCCGATGTCGTCGCCCCAGATGACGAGAACGTTCGGTTGTGAGTTCGGCATGGCTCAATCCTTTGCTAGGTATTCGTGCAGCTTTTCGACCACTTGGTCGACGCTGAAGCTCGCTGGTGGGTGCCGCGGCGGGAACTCCTTGAAGGTCTCGAGGAACTTCGTTGCCATCGCGGTGGCGTAGAAGATGAAGAAGTCGTGTCGCAGCAGCCACTCGTAGTAGGTGTTCGAAGTGATGTCGGCGTACTCGTACGGGTCGGTGCGCAGGTTGAAGATCTTCGGCACCCGAAGATGCGTGAACGGTTCGGCCCACACCTGCAGCGTGCCCCGGCAGCGTTGCTCGAGGAACACGATCTTCCAGTTCTCGAACCGCATCGCGACCAGGTCGGCGTCGTCGGAGAAGTAGAAGAACCCGCGCCGAGGGCTCTCGGCTACTTCGCCGGTGAGGTAGGGCAGCAGGTTGTAACCGTCGATGTGCACCTTGTACTCGGTTTGTCCGTCGGCGCCGGCTTTGTGGCCGTTCTTGAGCTTCTCGATGATGTCTGGCTCGCCTGCGGCGGCCAGCAGCGTCGGCAACCAGTCGTGGTGCTGCACGATCTCGTTCGAGACCGTGCCCGCCTCGATCTTTCCGGGCCAGCGGATGATTTCGAGGACCTGGATACCGCCCGGCGTCGTGTCCTTCTCGCTGCGGAACGGGGTGGTGCCGCCGTCGGGCCAGCTGTTGCGGTGCGGGCCGTTGTCGGTGGAGTAGATGACGATGGTGTCCTCGGCGATGCCCAGTTCGTCGAGCACGTCGAGCACTGTGCCGACGTTGCGGTCGTGATCGATCATGGTGTCGTGGTACGGCGACTGCCAAAGTCCCGCTTGCCCACGGCTTTCCGGCTTGGTGTGGGTGTAGAGGTGCATATGGGTGAAGTTGCACCACACGAAGAACGGGTTGCCTGCGTCGTGCTGACGCTTGATGTAGTCGACGGTCGCGTCGGCGATGTCCTCGTCGATGGTCTCCATGCGCTTGGTGGTCAGCGGGCCGGTGTCCTCGATGGTCTGCTTACCGACCGGGCCGAATTTCGGGTCGTCAGGTTCGGTCGACACCTCGGTGGTGGCCTTGCACTTCAGCACGCCGCGCGGCTTGGCCAGGTTGTAGAGCCGCGGGTACCGGTCCTCGTGTGGGTAGTCGAAGTTCTCCGGCTCCTCCTCGGCGTTGAGGTGATACAGGTTGCCGAAGAACTCGTCGAACCCGTGCAGGGTAGGGAGGTATTTGTTGAGATCGCCGAAGTGGTTTTTGCCGAACTGTCCGGTGGCGTAGCCGAGCGGTTTGAGCAATTCGGCAATCGTGGGGTCTTCTGCGGCCCAACCGATGTCGACGCCGGGTACGCCTACTTTGCTCATCCCGGTGCGGTACACGCTCTGCCCGCTGATGAATGCCGCCCGACCGGCGGTGCAGCTTTGCTCGCCGTATGAGTCGGTGAAGCGCATGCCCTCGTTGGCGATGCGGTCGATGTTCGGGGTCCGGTAGCCCATCAGCCCGTCGCTGTAGCAACTCAGGTTGCTGATGCCGATGTCGTCGCCCCAGATGACCAGGATGTTCGGTTTGCCGTCAGGCATGAAAGCCCCTTCGTAGCGGATCAACCTGTCTCCGTTGGACTTTATGCGGTGCGGACGACCAGCGCGGCGGGTTGGAGACTGCGGGAAGAGAAATTTACGCCAATGTCCACTCTGGCGTTGCGGACGGCGACGGCGCACGCTGGAATGCGGAGGTTGATCGACATGTACGACAAAGATCTGTCCAACAAGTGGATCGTCGAAATCGAGTTCTCCGAGGACGACATTCACACCCACGCCTCAGCGCACGCACAGCTGCCAGACGGCGTCGTCACGACAACCGGGGACGCCTACCGCAATCCCAAGGACCCGAGCGCGCCGACGGTCGGTGAGGACATCGCGGCTGCCCGCGCGCTGATCGCACTGGGCACCGAGCTGTTGCACCTGGCGTCAGCCCGGATCGAGCAGGGCACCCACCACCCGGTGCACCTGTATCGCTGAATCAGGCGAGCGCCGGCTGCTTGGCCAGCCCGGCCTCCATCTGGCGGAACAACTCGACGTAGTAGGGCATGCTCGCGGTCATTGCCTGCTGCGTGGTGAACAGCGGCGTGTACCCCAGGTCGCGCTTGGCTTTGGCGATCGAGAAGTAGTTGTTGAGGTAAAGCCGTTCCACGGCAAGGGGTTCGATCAGCGGCTCGGGGATGCCGAATTTGAAGTGCAACCGCTGCCACAGCGTCATGGCCTTGTGTACGAGCCGGCCCGACACCCGGACGTTGGGAAGCCGGCGCCCGCACGCCGCGATCACCGGGCGGGCGAACTCGAACATGTTGATCGGATCGCCGTCGTTGATGAAGTAGGCCTGGCCGGGAGCCGTGCCGCCCGGCACAAGATGTTCGGCGGCGAGGATGAAACCGTGAATCAGGTTGTGCACATAGGTGTTGTCCAGCTTGATGTTCTTGTTGCCGACCAACACCTTGACGTGCCCTGCCAGCACGTTCTCGAAGACCTTGCGGAACATCGTCTGGTCGCCGCGCCCCCAGATGCCGCTGGGGCGGATCGAGCATGTGAGCATGTCGTGCTCGCCGTTCTGGCTGAGCACGAACTTCTCGGCCACGACCTTGGTCTCGGTGTAGAGGTCGTTGAACCGTTGGGTGTACGGCAGGGTCTCGTCGCCGTTGACGATGTTCTGGCCACCCATCACCACGCTGTTGGACGCCGTGTAGACGAACCGTTTGACGCCGGCCGCCTGTGCGGCGTGCACGAGGTTTCTGGTGCCCTCGACATTGACGGCGAAGCTGCGGTTCCGGTACTCGTCGGTCACCGAGGCGCCGCCCATGAGATCGATGATGGCCGCGGTGTGGAACACGGTGTCGATGTCTTTGACGGCTTGGGCCACCGTTTCCGGATCGCAGATGTCGCCCTGCAGCACCTCCAGGCCGGCGTGGTCGCCCAACGTCGACGGGGCCCGATCGAAGGACCGCACGCTGTATCCGCGGTCGAGCAGTTCACTCACCAGGTTGGCGCCGACGAAGCCGGAGCCGCCGGTAACCAGCACGCGGCCCAGTTCACCGCGGATGCGAGGAGCAGAAGAATCCCCGCTCTTGAGAGATGCGTCACCCATGGCGGAGAGCATAACTGAAACATGTTCCAGTTTCGAGCGCGTTCAGCAATGTCGCTTGCTCAATCAATCGTCGTCACCATCTCTTGCGGCGAGGGCCTGCTCCACCCTGTTGCGGGCTCCGGCTAAGTGTTCCTCGCAACGTTTAGCCAGGGCTTCGCCTCTTTCCCAGAGATTCAGCGAAGCGTCGAGATCGAGCCCGCCCTGTTCGAGTTGCTGCACGACGGCAATCAGTTCGTCGCGGGCCTCTTCGTACCCCAGCTCACTAATGGGCTTCATTTCGATCCTTCTGCCGTGCTGTTTTCGGGGCCGTCGCTTACCGCAGCGACCACGCCGTCGGACACTCGAACCCGCAACTGGGTGCCCCGCGGAGCGTCGGCGACTGAACGCAACACCGAGGGATCGCCCGTGGCCGGCACGGTCTGAACCACCGCGTAGCCGCGCGCCAGCGTCGCGGCCGGGCCCAGGGTGGTCAGCCGGGCCGACAGGTGGCCGATCGTCTCGCTCTCGGCCGAGATCAACCGGGTGATGTCGCGTTGTGCGGTGGCCCGCGCCCGCTGAATCTCGTCCTCGCGGGCAGCCAGCGAGGACAGTGGCAGGGCCAGCACCGGACGGCTGCGCAGCTGATCGAGGTGGTGCTGTTCGCGATGTACCCAGTTGCGCAGCGCGCGCGCACTGCGCCTGCGCAGGTCGGTGACCAGGGCCTGCTCTGCGGCGGCATCGGGCACGATGCGCTTGGCGGCGTCAGTCGGTGTGGCCGCGCGCAGGTCGGCGACCAGATCGCACAGCGGGTTGTCCGGTTCGTGGCCGATCGCGCTGACCACCGGTGTGCGACAGGCGGATATGGTCCGGCACAAGGTTTCGTCGGAGAACGGCAGCAGATCCTCGACACTGCCCCCGCCGCGGGCCAGCACGATGACGTCGACGGCGGGATCCCCGTCGAGGGCTGCGAGTGCCTCGACGATCTGCGGCACGGCGTTGGGGCCTTGCACGATGGTGTTGCGGATGTCGAACCGCACGGCGGGCCAGCGCCCGGCTGCGACCGTGGTGACATCGTGCTCGGCTGCCGACGCGCGCCCGGTGATCAGCCCGATGGTGTTGGGCAGGAAGGGGATTGGCCGTTTGAGTCGCGGGTCGAACAACCCTTCGGCATCCAGCAGGCGGCGCAGCCGGTCGATGCGGGCGAGTAGCTCACCGATACCGACGGCGCGAATCTCGCTGACCCGCAACGAGAATGAGCCGCGGCCGGTGTAAAAGTTGGGCTTGCCGCAGATGATCACCTGGGTGCCCTCGGTGAGTCTGACCGGGGCGTTGCGCACCAGATCTCGCGGGCAGGTCAGGGTCAGCGACATGTCGGCGGCCGGGTCGCGCAGCACCATGAACACGGTCTTGGAGTCAGGACGCACCTTCAGCTCGGTGAGCTGACCCTCGACCCACACCGCCCCGAGCCGGTCGATCCACTTGGCGACGCGCGTCGCGACAGCACGAACCGGCCACGGGTTCTCCGGTGACTGGCCGGGTTCGGTCACTTCGCGGTCGCGCGGGTGATCCTGTTGGTGAGCAGCGTGACGAACGGTGCGCGGGCCCGGCCGGCCTCCTCATAGGCCAGCAGAGCCTCAAGATCCGCGACGCGCAGCGAGGTCAGCCGAGCCCGCAGCTGCGCGAGCGTCAGAGCGTCGTAGTCCACCTCGCCGACGATCGCGGGCACGGTGCTCGTCGCGGCCGGATTGGGAGCGGCGGCCCGGCCATTGCCTGCGACGCTGCCCGCGCCCGGCTCGCCCGTGCTGTAGAGGGCGAACCTGCCTTCGGTACGACGTTCGCCTTCGGTCTGCGGGCCTTGGTCGTCGCCGATACCGGTGTCGAGGTCTTCGTCGAACGTCGCCCACTCGGGCTGTTCATCCTTGGGCGGAAACAGCTGCTCGAGCGTCTCGTCACCCTTGATGACCAGCTCGGCGAGGTTCTGCTGCACGTGCATGAAGAGGTTGGCGGCCTGGCTGACCACGGTCATCGGGTACGTGAGAATGGTGTGGGGCAGCCTGCGGGTCTCCTCGATCGCCGTCACCGCCGCGCCTACGAGCAGCCGGACCCCATACGGTGCAGTTCCCATGGCCACCAGACTACGGCTGGCTCACTCAAGGCGGCTCCCCGTACCCTGGTGACATGCCGCCAACAGTGAATATGGGTATCCCGGGTGCCTCCAGCTCGGTGAGTTCCGGCGTGGCCGGCAAGCGCGTCCTGCTGGCTGAGCCGCGGGGCTACTGCGCAGGCGTCGACCGCGCCGTGGAAACCGTCGAGCGGGCGCTCGAAAAGCACGGGGCGCCGGTGTACGTCCGTCACGAGATCGTTCACAACGTGCACGTGGTGCAGACCTTGGCCAAGGCGGGCGCCATCTTCGTCGACGAGACCGACGAGGTGCCGGAGGGCTCGATCGTCGTGTTCTCCGCGCACGGTGTCGCGCCGACGGTGCACGAATCCGCTGCCGACCGCGATCTCAAGGTCATCGACGCCACGTGCCCGCTGGTCACCAAGGTGCACAACGAGGCCAAGCGGTTCGCCCGTGACGACTACGACATTCTGCTGATCGGCCATGAGGGCCACGAGGAAGTGATCGGCACCGCCGGCGAGGCGCCCGACCACGTCCAGCTCGTCGACGGCCCCGACTCGGTGGACAACGTCATCGTCCGCGACGAGGACAAGGTGATCTGGCTGTCGCAGACCACGCTGAGCGTCGACGAGACGATGGAAACCGTGCAGCGGCTGCGGGAGAAGTTCCCCAAGCTGCAGGATCCGCCGAGCGACGACATCTGCTACGCCACGCAGAACCGCCAGGTGGCGGTCAAGGCCATGGCACCTGAATGCGAGTTGGTCATTGTGGTCGGCTCGCGCAACTCGTCGAACTCGGTCCGGCTGGTCGAGGTGGCGCTCGGCGCCGGATCCCGCGCCGCTCACCTCGTGGACTACGCCGAGGACATCGACCCGACCTGGCTGGATGGCGTCACCACCGTCGGCGTCACGTCCGGGGCGTCAGTGCCCGAGGTCCTGGTCCGCGGTGTGCTGGAGCGGCTCGCCGACTACGGCTTCGACACCGTCCAGCCCGTCACCACGGCCAACGAGACGCTCGTGTTCGCGCTTCCGCGGGAAATCCGTCCGCCGCGCGCCTGAGCGCGTTCAGCCGTCGTACTCCCAGGTGTTGTCCCGGCCGCGCGTAGATGAGCGCGGCCGGCTCCTGTATTCCCTGCGCTCGTCTTCGTCCTCGGCGCCGCGGTAACGCACCCGCGAGACCGGGTGGTGGGTCGGGTGGCCGTTCGAACTGCCGTTGCCGTTGCCGTTGCGGGGTGCTTCGAACGGGTCCTCGAACGGCTGATAGTCGTCGAACCGTCGCCGGCGCGGCTGCCGCTCTTGGGCGGCGGCGCTGTGGCGTTCCGGCGGGGGCTGTTTACGAGGCTCACGCGGCTGGGTACGCACCCGGCGGCGGGCTTCGGCCGGTGGCACCAAAGGCGGCTCGGAGGTTCGTGGCGCCCGCGGCCTGCGGGGCCGCTCAGGCAGTGGCTCGCCGAACTCATCGAGCGGCGGGCGGCTGGGCCGAGGCCGCGGAGCGGCGGTCCGTTTGGTCGCCCGGCGCTCGGTACCCGCCTCTTCGGCTGCCGCGGGACGACGCCGCCTGGGCCGGTCGGTGCGGTCGGGCCGGTCAGGCCTATCGGCGGTGCGGTCCGCACGGCTGGTTCGGCTCGCGCGCTCGGCCCGCTGTGAACGGTCAGTGGTCCGCCGCCGCGGTGGTGCCTCATCGGCAGACGCCTGCGCCGAGGATCGTCGCGTTGCGGGTTTGCGGAGGATCAGGCCTGACAGCTTCGTTGTGACGACTGCCACAATTCCGGTTTTGGTCGCGGCGACGGTCGTATTGCGCGTCTTGGCGCTCTCTGTGTCCTCGGCCTTCGCGGCCTTGGCGGCGCTGTGTCGGGTGGCCAGGGCGAAATACCAGCGGGCCAGGCCGATCAGCAACACCGCGGCCGTGGTGAACAGCATCAGCGGGAAACGTTCGATCAGCGGATACCCGCAGTTGATGGCCAGGTCTTTGACCCCGCCCAACTGGCCGCCGTGGAACAGGAAGTACGACCCGGGTACCGCCACGAACAGGATCAACGGCGGCTGGATCACCGCCGTGAACACCCCGGATTGCCGCACCGCGAGCACCGCGCCGAGGCAGCCGAGGACGTAGCAGACCGCGAAGAATGTGCTGAGTTCCCGGTCACCGGATCCGGCGTCGAAAGCGAAGCCGATCGCGGTAGCCGTCACAGCCAGCAGCACAGCACCCCACCACGGCACACCAGGCCATTTGGGGTACACAGAGCGATGGTCAGCCGGCACTGCCGACTGTGCGCGCTGTCCGGACACAGGTAGACCGTACCGGCTCGACGGCACCGCGTGCCGCCAGCGCGCGCTGGCGTGCCCCCGACACTCTGGCAGACTGTGGTTCCTGTGAGCCTGAACCTGGGAATCGTCGGTTTGCCGAACGTCGGTAAGTCGACTCTGTTCAATGCCCTGACACGCAACAACGTGTTGGCGGCCAACTACCCCTTCGCGACCATCGAGCCCAACGAGGGGGTGGTGCCGTTGCCGGATCCGCGCCTGGACGAACTCGCGAAAATGTTCGGCTCGGAGAAGCTGGTTCCGGCGCCGGTCACGTTCGTCGACATTGCCGGGATCGTCAAAGGCGCATCCGAGGGAGCGGGGCTGGGGAACAAGTTCCTGGCCAACATCCGCGAATGCGACGCGATTTGCCAGGTCGTTCGGGTGTTCACCGACGACGACGTGGTGCACGTCGACGGGCGGGTCGATCCGCGCTCGGATATCGAGGTCATCGAGACCGAGCTGATCCTCGCCGACATGCAGACGCTGGAGAAGGCGGTGCCGCGGCTGGAGAAGGAAGCCCGCACCCACAAGGACCGCAAGCCCATCTACGACGCCGCGGTCGCTGCCCAAGAGGTGCTCAACAGTGGCAAGACGCTCTTCAGTGCGCGCGCTGACGCGTCGCTGCTACGTGAGCTCAACCTGCTCACCACCAAACCGTTCCTCTACGTGTTCAATGCCGACGAGGGCGTCCTGACCGACGAGGCCCGCAAGAACGAACTGCGTGAGCTTGTCGCGCCGGCCGACGCGGTGTTCCTCGACGCGAAGATCGAGGCGGAACTGCTCGAGCTCGACGACGAGTCCGCGGCCGAGCTGCTTGAGTCGATCGGGCAGACCGAGCGCGGGCTCGACGGACTGGCCCGGGCCGGGTTCCACACGCTGCGCCTGCAGACCTATCTGACCGCAGGGCCCAAAGAGGCACGCGCCTGGACCATCCACCAAGGCGACACCGCACCGAAGGCCGCAGGCGTCATCCACAGCGACTTCGAGAAAGGCTTCATCAAGGCCGAGGTGGTGTCGTTCGACGACCTCGTCGCGGCAGGGTCGATGGCCGCGGCCAAAGCGGCAGGCAAGGTCCGCATGGAAGGCAAGGACTACGTCATGGCCGACGGCGACGTGGTGGAGTTCCGCTTCAACGTGTAGGGCCTGAGCGGGCGTGACGACGATTGCGAGTTCTGCGGATTCTCGCAATCGTCTGGCGAATCCGAACTAATTGATGATTTCGCCGCGCTCGTCGGCACGGACTGCCGCCAGCCGGTCTCGCCACATCTGAAGAGCTTCAGGTGTCAGGCGCGTCCAATCGGTGATCTCGCGGACGATCCGCAGCGGCTCCGTGCTGCGATAGGACCGGGTGGGATTGCCGGGGAACTTCTTGTCGGTGACGTTGGGATCGTTCTCGAACTCCCCGGTCGGTTCCACTTCATAGACTCGCGGGGCCCCGTCGCCTGCGGCGAGTTCTGCCGCGAGGCCTGCACCATCGCGCAGCGCGGTGAAATAGATGTGGTTCATCACGATCTCGGGCCGGTAGTTGGAACGGAAGCCGGCGGTGAGATGGTCTCCCACCCGCAGTTCGGCCTTTGTGCCGTGAAAGAAAGGCCCGTCGTCCATAACCTCGTCCATCTCGACAGGTTACAAACGGGGACGACATTCATCGGTGCTGGAAATGTGGTGGTCAGTCGTTGACTCTGCGGCTACGGCGAGATGCTCTCGAACGTCTGCGCCCTCATCGCAGAGTCAATGGCTTTGGACGATGTGCTAGTCGACTGCTCAGCAGTGAGGTCGCCGGTTGGCGGCGGCGCAAGATGCCGGCTGACGCGTTCTAGCGCCCAGTGGGCTCGCAATTCGTTGACGTTCATGGCGACCGTCCGGCTGAGCGCCTCGGCGTGAGTGTCGTTGAGTAGCGGATTTGCGATGGCGCAGCTACCCGCTTTCGTCGCCAGCACGACACCGGCCGTTCATCCTGTCAGTTAGCTGAAAGGATATTCTCTGCCGTCCGACGAAGAGGAGGATGAAACCTCGTCAGGCCCTCATCTCCCTAGTCAATCGCTTGGAGGCGAATGAATATGGGCACTCCCGTGGTTAACGTCGGCAAGTTTGCCAGCGCTATTGAGGCGCGACTCAACAACTCAGTAGTTGGCTATTCGTTCGTCGTCGGAGGCGCCGCCGTTCCCGCCGTGAAACACAGTGCGGGCTCAGCGCGAACGGCCGCCAATGCTCCGGCACTCCCGTTCCTGACGTCTACGCCCACCGGCGTCGGCAGCGTCTCGAAATTCATCACGGCCATCGCAGCCGTGCAACTACTGGATCGTCCCGACGCGGGCGGTGTCCAGGGCTGGAACGTCCTCAACGCGGATCTCGATACTCCGATGTACAAGGCCTTGCCCCCGTACTGGACCCTGCGCAACGACATCCAGCAGATCACCTTCCGTGACCTGCTCACGCATACCAGCGGCCTCCCGGCCGAAGGTGCCCAAGGGGAGCCGGGGCAGGACTACTTCAGTCTCAAGAAGTATTTGTCCCCGAACCCGCCGGCAGGCTCGACGCCACTGGGACCCCGAGGCTCCGCCGCGTACAGCAACTTCGGCTTCGGTCTTTTCCGATTGCTGCTGCCGAACATCGTCGGCCTGGTTCCTACCGATGATCCGGGACAGTACGAGCAGCAACGTGCTACCCAGTACGCCCTCCAGTATCAGGCAATCTTGAACGACAACATCTGGGGACAGCTCAATATCACCGGGCCCTCGCAAGGCACCCCCGCAGGCAACAATCACGCGTTCATGTACACCTACCCGGGCAATACCTCGGGCTACGACTGGAGTCAGTGGAAGTACCCCGGACAGACCGCGCCCGGTGAGGGGCAGCCGCTGTGTGCCGGGGCAGGAACCGCCTGGGTGTCGATCGATTGGTTTGCTCCGGTCTTGGACAGCATCAACAAGATCGATCAGCGCCTCCTCACCCTTGAGCAGTGGGAGCACATGCAAGGCATCGGCGTGCCCAGTGGATACCAGGGTTTGGGCATGGGCATCGATCAACTCAGCGTGAATGTGAACGGCAACCAATATCGGTGGGTCGAGAAGAACGGTGGCCTTGGCTGGTTTGTCAGCTCGGGCGGGGGTTCGCTGTCGGCGTCGGTGGCGTTCTTCGGCTCGATGCAGCCCACGTCGAACCCGGACAACGGACCGTTCTACGCCGCGTTGTGCGTCAATTCGGATATCTCGGGAGGGCCGGGCGCAAACAACGCCTGGTTCTACTGCCAGAAATGCAACACGCTCTTCACCTCGCAATCCGGCGGAAACCTGTGCCCTGCCAATGGAAAAGCGCACACAACGGGCGGTCAATACATCCTCAGTACCGCCCAACAGCCTGGTGGCCAAAGTGGTTGGCGTCAGTGCTCGAAATGCGCGGCGCTGTGTTACGAGCCCGGGTCGACCGACCCAAGTAATTGCAAGGCCGGCGGCCGTCATACGCCTACGGGCAACACGTTCGTGCTGAGCCAGAGTGGTCAGAGCGATACCGAACATCAGGCCAACTGGCGGTGGTGCAAGAACTGCGGTGTGTTGGCCTACTCGGGCGGTGCGGCCAGCGCTGGATCATGTGCTGCCGGCGGCGCGCACCAGTTCGTCCTCAGTGGTAGCAACTACGCGGTCCAGGTCTTGATCGGCGCCGACACGGTACTGTTTGAGGCCTTCAAAGCGGCGACGATGTGAGCGTTCGTCGTTGACTCTGCGGCTACGGCGAGGAGCTCTCGAACTTCTGCGCCGCGATCGCAGAGTCAATGGCTTTGGGCCTCTGATCCCCGCGCCGGATCATCGACCAACGCGTACACGTAGGCGGCCACTTCGCCGGTATCGCTGCTGACGGAAACCGGGACGCGGCGATAGCCCGGTCCCTCGAACTCGTCGAGGCGCCGCCAATGTGCCGATAGATCACGGGAGACGAAGACGTGTACTGCTACCTCCGGACCTGAGTCGTCCAAAACGATGCCCGGATAGATGTGCCAGCCGCGTTCGTGAAAGTGACCTCTGATCGACCCCTGCACCCAGGTGCCGGCGAGTTCCTCGAGCACATGGGCGTTCGAGCGTCCGGGGGAGAGCGTGCCGTACGTGGCGAGTCGGTGTTCCGGTCCGAGGTCGGCAGCGCTCATCCCGCAATTGTCGCCTGCCCGCGCATGAACGCGGCGACGACAGCGTCGGTGGCCTGCTCGATTCCGGCTGCGGTGTCGACCCGAAGAACCTGGCGGTTCCAGGGTTCATAGGCCCGGTCTTCGACTTGTTGCCACGTGGGCACGGTCAATCCGGCAATGTCTGAGGACCGTGACTCGACACGCCGCCTGTGCAGCTCTCGGTCACTGCAGATCACCTCGACCTCGATGAGCAGTGCCTCAGCCGCTCGCGCCGTGTCGGCCCAGGCCTGCCGCGTGACGGCGAGCGGATTCACGTTGTCGGCCACGACGTCATGGCCAGCGGTCAAGAGATCTGCTGTGACGGCGTAGGCGACCCGATAACCGGCGTCGGGAACGGCCTCCCACCCGCCGGCCCTGTCGACCACCCCGGAGGCGGTGAGCGCAGCCTCGATCGTGTCGAGCCGTACATGCACCGCGCGGACCGCTGAACTCACGCGCCGGGCGACAGTCGTCTTGCCGACCCCGGGGAGTCCCGAAAGGACGACGAGCACCGGCTTCGA
The DNA here is from genome assembly GCF_001665685.1 of Mycobacterium sp. 852013-50091_SCH5140682. Taxonomy (GTDB): domain Bacteria; phylum Actinomycetota; class Actinomycetes; order Mycobacteriales; family Mycobacteriaceae; genus Mycobacterium. The sequence continues at coordinate 21,082 of NZ_LZTB01000026.1, read as the reverse complement.
TTTCCGGGCAGTCACGGCGTTCGATGCTACGGCCCGCTCACCTTGTCAGTGGTCGGGTCTAGCGTGCGCGGCATGAAATTTGTTTCGACCCGGATCATCACCGCCGATGTGAATCGGCTGGTCACCTTCTACGAGTTGGTGACGGGGTCCGCTGCGGTCTGGGCTAATGAGCTTTTCGCGGAAATCCCCACGGCCGTAGGCACTTTGGCGATCGGGAGCGACAAGACCGTTCCGTTGTTCGGAGCGGGGTCGGCCGAGCCGGCGGCCAACCACACGGCAATCATCGAGTTCATCGTCGACGACGTGGACGCCGAGTACGAGCGGCTTGGCGATCAGGTTCCCGAGGTGGTGACTGAGCCGACGACGATGCCGTGGGGCAACCGTGCGCTGCTGTTCCGAGACCCGGACGGCAACCTCGTCAATCTGTTCACGCCGGTCACCGATGCGGCACGCGCAAAGTTCGGGGTTTAGCAGGCAGCCCAAGTGACGAACGGCCCCGGAGTTTGCGACGCATCGACCGCTGGACCTGAGTGGCCGCCACCAGGACGATCAGCGCACCTGCCTGCTGCCCCAGCGGCGACCGGCGCACGCGTCGCAACCAGGTCGGTACGGGCTTGGCGGTGTGACGGCCCAGTCGATAGCCGAGCCACATCGCTGCGACTGCGACGCAGATCAGTTCGAGGGCCACCATGACGTGAGCCTGACGGTTCGTGGTCGCAGGAGGGTCACGGGCGAGACACGCATTGATGCCCCTTCACCCGCCGCACCACGGCAGTGTCATTCCATCCGTTCCACCCACTGGGCCCGCGAGGCCCCGGGTTCGAACGGATCACTGAAATACTGTGTCTCGCGGGCGACTTCGCCATCCTCGAATTCCATGATGCTTACCACGTAGAACGGTTGCCCGTCGTAGGTCAGCACAAGCTCGCTGACCCACAGATCGCCGCCACCGAGGATCCGTCGGATGGTGAACCGCTTCTCATTTGGCTGAGCTTGTCGCGAGCGTCGTATGTTGTCGCGACCGCGGATCCGCTCACCCGACTGTGGATACTCGAGGACCGCGTCAGCTCGGTAGATGCGATGTTCGGTATCGAAGTCGTTGACGTCCGAGGCTGACCAATGGGCTTCGAGCGCGCCCCGTATGTCGCTATCGTTCATGACGCTAAGTCTCCCGCTGACTGGCATCTCCGTTGAGCTTCTACGTCAGACCGCCGAGACCGAAGGGCTGATCGGCTCGATCTGCGCTGACGGCGACGGCGAATGGCCCCGTCACGGCGGCATCGGCGACGTAGCATTTTCCGGTGGGTTTTGACGTCTCGCCGGAGGCCTACGGGCGGTACATGGGTCGGTATGCCGGGCCCCTGGCGGAGGTGTTCGTGTCCTATGCCGGGGTCGAAATGGGCGACAACGTGCTCGACGTCGGCTGCGGCCCGGGAGCATTGACTGCGCGTCTGTTGTCGGTCGGCGCCCAGGTCCAGGCCATCGATCCGTCACCGCCGTTCGTCGACGCGATACGTACCCGCTTCCCGAACGTCGCCGTGCGTCTCGGTACGGCCGAGGAATTGCCTTACGACAGTGGAACTTTCGACTCGGCGCTCGCGCAGTTGGTGGTGCATTTCATGACTGATCCGGTGGGCGGGATCAGACAGATGGCGCGGGTGACCCGGCGCGGGGGCGTGATCGCGGCGTGCGTGTGGGACGGGCCGACGGGAGCGTTGGCGCCCTTCTGGGACGTCGTGCACACGATCGACCCCGGGGCTCAGGATGAAGCGCTACTGTCCGGAGCACACAGAGGGCACCTGACCGAACTGTTCGACGCCGCAGGGTTGCGCGACGTAACGGAGGGCGCGATTTCGGTCGACGTCGTGCACCCCAGTTTTGACGAGTGGTGGGAGCCGTACACCTACGGCGTCGGGCCGGCCGGTGACTACGTCCAACGACTCGACGAGGACGGGCGAACACGGCTCGCCACCGCCGCCCGTGAACGTCTGGGTGATGGGCCGTTCACCGTGACGGCCACCGCCTGGGCCGCACGCGGGACGGTGTGAGGAGGCTCAGTCGACTGAACTGACCGTCGCGCTGCAGATGGGCAGTGCGGCGTTGATGGTGTGGGCGACATCAACGCCCGGCGCGGTGACGACCACGGTTCCGATGCGCGGGCACGCCTTGCCGGATGCCGTGTCGATCGCGGACGCCTGAATGTCCGCATTCGCGGTGTCCCCGGGGTTCAACGTCAGTCGGTGTGCCGCTGCTGCGGGACGCCGGTCGACGTGAACGAGGACGCCGCCGGCCGCGGTCACCAGATCGACTCCCGGGTAGCCGACGAGCGTGCAGGGGTGCGTCGAGGTGTTCCTGAAAGACACAGTCAGCCGGCGCAGGGTGTCGGCCGATGCGACGTCGCCGTTGGAGATCGCGAGATCGGCGTCGGTGCACAGGCCGAGCACTGCGGGCACGTCGGTCGCCGATGGCGACGGTGGAGCCGGTGTCGATGAACCCGGCGCGGTCGAACTCGCCACGGATTCCGACGCGGGCGATGAGGGCGGCGACGTCGATGAGGTTGGCGTCGCGGCGTTTTCGGGCGAAGCCGAACACCCGGCGATCAGAACGAGCGTCAGCAAGGGCAGTATCCGATTCATGTCCCACTCCAGGCCACGCGAACGTATCCGTCAGGTCCGGATGAGTATGTACCTTGCACGGCTGTCGGGAGCGGGTTCAGGTGTTGGTGCCGCACCCCATTTCGAGCAGGATGAGCCGCAGCCGCCGCAGCGCGTAGTGCAGCCTCGATTTCACGGTGCCTTCGGCGATGCCGAGGTCATCGGCGATCTGGCGGGTGGTCCAGCCGAGATAGAAGGATCGGCTGAGCACGGCGCGGTGGGTTTCGGGCAGTTGCGTCAGCGCCTCGGCAAGCAACATACGGTCCAAGGCGGCGTTCACCTCATCGCCTCCCAGTTGATCGGGCAGCTCGGGCACCTCGGGAGAACTGATCTCACAGCGAAATCGGGCCAGACGGCTGCCGTCGATGACGATGTTACGGGCGACAGTGAAAAGCCAGGCTCCTACGGGTGGCTCGCCGTCGGTGGACAACATGTGCCGCCACGCCCTCAGCAAGGTCTCCTGTACGACGTCCTCGGCCCTGGTGTGATTGTTGGTGAGCCGGAAGGCATAGCGGCGCAACGGAGCGGCGTGGTGATGGTAGAGCTGCATCATCTGATCGCTCGGGCGCTCGACAGTCAGCATCCGACACCTCCGGTTGGGTAGCTGAAACCAGCCTTCCCGCGGGCACGGAGGAATTCCTCGGTGCTGGCCCCAATCCGCTATACCTGCCAGCAGGTATAGCGAGGGTCAGTCGAGAGTGACGGAGATCTCATTCCCGAGTTGGTAACCGCGCGTGAGCGGCAACCGGTCACCGCTCCAGAACGAGCCGGGGTCGAAATAGTTCTCCCGCTTCTCGGTGTTGATCAGGCCCATTTCCTCGTAGGTGATGGCGACGGTCTCCGCGCAGTACGCGGTCTCCAGACCCGCTTCGCGTCTACGGGATTTGTCCCGCTGAGCTGTTTCGCGAATCTTCTTGTGCACGAACGGCATTCCCCGGGTGAAGTCGCTCACGATCGGCAGTCGCCCACGCATCCACCGGCCTGTCAGCCGTGCGGTGGTCGGAAACGCCGTGCCGTTCATCCGGGCCACCACCTTCAGCAGTCGGTCTTCCTGCTCGCGGGTGGCGAACGGCGTGAGCTGACGCAGCCAGCAGCGCTGGCTGTAGTGGTTCATCCACTGCTCGACCACCTCGCGGGCGTCGTTGAGCTGCACCCCGCGGTGATGGGTGCCCGTCCAGAGGTCCACCAGCTTCTGGCCCAGCTCGGCGTGCCAGATCAGCGGCGGCAGATCGTCGATGGCCACCGTCATCCCGACGTGATTCACCGGGGCGTTGGTCAGCGTCTGGATGGCGCGGTCCGGCCCGGAGCCGCCTCGGAACAGCCAGATGTCGCCGGTCCGCGTCTCTTGCAAGGCCCGGCTGAGGGAGACCGTGTGTGCGTTCACCCGGGCAGCTTATGCAGAATCGCGTCATGAAAAGTCTTTGGAAGTGGATTGGCTTGGCCGGTGTCGCTGGAGTGGTGGCCGGTGGCGTACTGGTCGCCCGCGACCAACGCAAGCGCAACGCGTACACGCCCGACGACATTAGGGCCCGGCTGCATCAGCGGCTGGCCGACGTCGACGCCAAGCCTGCGAGCTGATTCGCGGCGAGTTGCCTTCGGCCTGGACGTAACTCCTGACGTCGCAGGCTGAGGTTCACCGAATCGCGTACAGCCGGTGTTGTCCGGCGAAGCCTTTCAACTCCACGTCGCGGCCGTCGTCGAGCGCGATATCGTCCTGATCGCCAATGGCATCGCGGACCGCTTCGCTGACGAGCGTTTCGCCGCCCTGCGCCTGCGCGGCCACCCGTGCGGCCATCGCCACGTTGCGGCCGAACAGATCATCGCCGCGTCGCACCGACCGGCCGCTGTGGATGCCGATGCGGACGCGAATGCCGTCGGGCTCGCGCCGCATCGCGCGCTGCAGGTCGACGCCACAGCGCACGGCCTCGACCGGTTGGGCGAACGCGATCATGTACCCGTCTCCCTGGTTCTTGACCACATGACCGGAGTGGTTCTTGACGCACTTCTGGACCAGTCGGTCGTGCCGGCCCAGCAGTTTGACCCAGGCCCGGTCGCCCATTTGCTCGTTGAGCGCGGTGGACCCTTCGATGTCGGAGAACAGGATGGTCACCTTGCCGTTGAGTGCCAACCGGGCCAGGTCGGGCCGTTCGACCTCGGCCCAGTCGGCCAAATCCTCGATGGAAGAGCGCACCGCGGCGCCGAACCCCTCTTTGCGCAGGATGTTCGCGGTCTGCCAGACGGTCTTGACGGCCTCGCGGCTGCCGGACAGCAGCATGGCTCGCGTGTCGGTGCGCCGCCGCAGCGCCTCGGCTTCCTCACGGCTGGCCTGCAGCCGCCGCGACAGCACGATCAGTGCAACGGCTTCGGCTGCCGCGACAAGGCCCAGTAGGACGATGGCAATGAGGGCGAGGCTCACAGCACCAGTATTGGATACCGCGACGACCATGCGGCCCAGTGGCCAGTTGGTGCACGCTTCCTGCGATTTTGCGTGCCATAACTGGCCACTCGGCCGGGCGTCCTTACCACCCTTCGGACAAGACCCGGTCCAGGGCGTCGACGTAGAAGTCCGCGCCCGCAATGTCGATGCACAAGGGAGGCTTCGTTTTCAGGATGTTCTGGTGATCGCCGGTGGGTTGGATGATCACGCCGAGCTCGAGCATGCGATTGCAGATCAGCGTGGTTTCCTCGGTGGCGGGTTCGAGGGTCTCGGGGTTCCGGATCATCTCGACACCCAGGTACAGGCCGACGCCGTGCACGGTGCCGATGATCGGATGCTTGGCGGCGAGGGCCTGCAAGCGTGACTTGAGATGTGCTCCGACGTCAACGGCGTTCTGCTGCAAGCCTTCATCGTGGAGCACGTCGAGCACCGTCATGCCGATGGTGCACGACAGCGGACTACCGCCGGTAGAGGAGAAGAAGTAGCCCTGGCTGCGGAACGCGTCGGCGACCTCGCGGCTGGTGACGACCGCCCCCAGTGGATAGCCGTTGCCGAGCGACTTCGCCATCGACACGATGTCGGGCACGACGCCTTGCTGCTCGAAGCCCCAGAACCAATGGCCCAGACGGCCGTAGCCGACCTGCACTTCGTCGGCGACCGCGTATCCGCCGTTTGCGCGCACTGCGCCGTACACCTTCTCCAGATAACCGTCCGGCAGTGCCATGCCGCCGGCGTTGCCGTAGACCGTCTCGCAGATGAACGCGGCGGGCGCTCGTCCCTCGCCGGCCAGCTGTTCGATCTGGGCCACCGCCTCGTCGGCGTACCGCCCGACATCAGCACCCCGGTACTTGCCGCGGAAGCTGTTGGGCGATTCCACGGTGTGCACCCAATTCGGCCGGGTGGCAAGCGCATTCGGGTTGTCGGCGGTCGACGTCGATACGGCGTCGGTGCCGTAGGTCCAGCCGTGGTAGGCCTCGCGCATCGCCACCACGTCAGGGCGACCGGCTGCTGCGATGGCCAGGCGCAACGCGAGGTCGCTGGCCTCCGACCCGGAGTTCACCAGGAACACGGTGTCCAGGGGTTCGGGCAGCAGGCCGGCGAGGCGCTCGCTGAATTCCACGACAGCGGCGTAGTTGAAGCGCGAGTTGGTGTTGAGCCTGCGCAACTGCCGGCCCGCGGCCGCGGCGATCCGCGGGTGCGCGTGCCCGAGCACCGTGACGTTGTTGACCATGTCGAGGTAGCAGCGACCGCTGGTCGCCATCAGGAAGTGCCGCCAGCCACGTTCGATCTGCGGTGGTTTGCGGTAGTAGTGCTCCTGCACCGGTGCGAACGACTGGTCGCGGCGCGCGATCAGGTCGCCGTCCGTCGAGGCGGCAAGCGCGGGCAGGCCGAGCAGGGGACGAGGGTCGCGGCTGAGCGCCAGCCATCCCGGCGCCAGCGCCGGTGTGGTCAGCGGCGGTGCCTCGGGCGCTCCGATGGGCCGTGCAGCCAGTTGCACCCATCGGCCGGCCTCGGCGATGCCGAGCGTGCCGTCGTCGGCCGCGGTGGTGATCCCCGAGACCGTCAACTCGACGTCGCGGCCGCGGAAAGTCGCGGAATCCGCTGTGCGGACGACGATTTCACCATCGAACGGCGCGACCAGCGATACAGATTCGGCGGGCCACAGGCTGATCCCGGTCGGCACCACGGCGGGTTCGTCCTGGCTGAGTGCGGGCGCCCGGGTGATCTGGGGCCGGCCGAACGGGGTGACGACAAGTCGGGCCCCGTCGGCCACTGCGGCCCTTGCGAATTCGTCTTCGAGGTCGGGCCGTAGCCAGGCGCCCGGTACGAATCCGGAATCGAGCGCATCCGAGGTCACCGACAGATCCAACGTCGTCACGGTCGCGGGATCGAGTCCGGTGATCAGGGGAGTGGCGGCGTTCAGTTGGGCAACCGGGGCGCTGAGTCCCAGATCGGCCTTGATCAGCTCGGTCATCACGTCCATGGGCACCGAGGTGGCCTGCTCGAACATCCGCCATTCACCGTCGGACTGCTCGGTGATGTAGTCGTTGTCGGGGTCGAGCGCCGCCTGTTGCGCGCCGCTGACGATCAGCACCGCCGTCCGCAGAACGAGCAAGGGCCACAAGACTTCCGCCTCGGCGGCAGTCAAGGGGCGGATCCGGTGGAATGCCCGTACCCCCGGCAGGATGTGCGCCGGGCCGTTGCCGGGATGCTGCAGCACCGAGGACAAGGTGATCGCCAGTTCACCGACCGCCCAGCTGTCGGTCAGGTCGCCGAGGTCGATGATCCCGTCCGGACGCACGGCCCCGCCTGGCGCGTGCGACACCACCATGTTGGCATCGGTCAGGTCCATGTGGATGGCTTGTCGGGGCAGCGCGTCGGCGTGCGGTTCGACACGGGCCCAGGCAGATTGGGCCGCGGCCAGGATGCGGTCGCGGGCGCCTTCGTCGGCGACGTGGGAGGCCAGCGTCGTCACCACCTCGGCTCCGTAGCGCAGGTCCCACTGCAGGATGCGGTCCAAGCCCTCGTGGCTGAACCCGGCCAGCGCGCGCGTTACGCGGCCGGCGACGTCACCCAGTTCGGCGACGGTGTCCGGGGACAGGTACCCCGCGTCGAGCAGTGCGCCTCCGGGGAGGTAGCGCAGCAGCCGCAGGTACGCCGTGCCCTCGACCAATCCCGTTACCGCAGTGCGTATCTCGCCACGGATGTTCGGCTGGGGCACCGCAACCCGCAGCCCCGGCTCGGTGGTGGCGATCAGTTCGGCTGCCAGATCCTGAGCGGTCAGCTCGGTCTCGTTGAATGCCGGGTTGGCGATTTTGAGCACGCCGACGACCTCGTCGCCCTGCGTCACCAGGAAGTTCTTGTCCTGTTGACTGCCCAGCGATTTCGCCTGCGCCTCGATGCCGAAGTGGGTTGCGAGCAGCTCCTCGGCCTGCGCCTCGGTGACCTGGGGCGCGGGCAGTTCCGGCTCGGTGAGGAAGTTGAATCCGACGGTGTTCACACGCTCAATGGTCATCGGTTCACGAACTCCACGACAACTTCGGTGAATGCGTCGTTGTCGTCGCCTGCTGCGGTGTGACCGGCTTCGGAAAGCTCGGCGAACTCCGCGGCGGGCACCTTGTCCAGGAAGTCCCGAACCCCCTGGGTGCTCACCACATCGGACAGCTTTCCGCGGATCAGCAGGATCGGAATGGTCAGGTTCATCGCCGCACGCTCCAGTTTGTCCACCCGCACGAACGGGTCGTCTTCGGGTTTGGTCAAAAATGCCGGGTCCCAGTGCCAGTACCATCGGCCGTCGCGCAGCCGCAGGTTCTTCCTCAGCCCCTCGGGGCTGCGCGGTTTGGTGCGGTGCGGCAGGTACTCGGCGACTGCGTCGGCCGCCTGCTCCAGCGAGTCGAAGCCGTGCACGTGATTGAACATGAAGTCGCGGATGCGAGCGCTGCCGCTCTTCTCGAATCGGGGCACCACGTCGACGAGCACCAGCTTGGTCACCAGGTCCGGCCCTGCCTCGCGCGCGGCGAGGATCCCCGTCAACCCGCCCATGCTCGCGCCGATCAACACCACCGGCCGGGCCAGTTGGTTGAGGATCTGCAGCACATCGCCGCACAGTGCTTCGATCGAATAGTTCGCGTTGGGGGAGCGGTCACTGTCGCCGTGGCCGCGCGAATCCATTGCGATGACCCGAAACCCCTGGTCGGCCAGGATCTGGCCGGTGTTCTTCCACGAGTGCCGGTTCTGCCCGCCGCCGTGCAGCAGCAGCACGGCAGGCCGGTCGGCGGGTGCGTCGGCGTTCCATTCGTCGCCCACCAAGCTGAGGTCGTCGACCCCGCGGAACGTGACGACGCGCGATTCGCTGTGTTTCCCGGTGCTCACGGACATTCCTCTCGGCCGCCCCCGTGCGTCACGTTACCCAGGGCCGCGGTGAGTTTCGGGCGCAGGGAGGGTCTGTTCTGGAAACGACACCTGCCGAGCACGCCAAGGAGGCCCCAATGCCACCCATCACGCCCGCCCTCTGGTTCGACGGTCATCTCGCAGAAGCCGCCGAGTTCTACCTCTCGGTGTTCCCCAACTCGTCGATCGAAGAGCTCAACGACATGTCGGTGGTTTTCGTGCTGGACGGTCACCGGTTCATCGGCATCAACGGCGGCCCGCAGTTCCCGTTCACCGAGGCGGTGTCGTTCATGATCGGCTGCAAGGACCAGGACGAAGTCGACTACTACTGGAACCGCCTCACCGACGGCGGGCAGGAGTCGCAGTGCGGCTGGCTGAAAGATCGCTACGGGTTGAGCTGGCAGGTTGTTCCGGACCGGTTGTTCGAACTGATCAGTGATCCCGATCCCGCCCGGGCGCAGGCCGCGACCAAGGCGATGATGGGCATGGGCAAACTCGTGGTCGCCGAGTTGGAGGCGGCGGCCGACGGCGCATAGCTCCTCGCGTCGGCGGCCGCCCACCGGGCACGACGCTGCGGCACGTTACGTTGGACGGCGAGTGTGTGAACTTGCACACGGTGGCTGTCCCGCGGAGGAGCATTCATGGCAGACGACAACGCCGACGCTCAGGAGTCGGTCGAGTCGGCTGAGGTCGGGCACAAGCCCGACTCCCAACCGGAGCCCGAGACAGCCGACTCCGACGCCGCAGATGCCGGCAGGAGCTCGCGGCCGCGGATGTCGCAGCAGCGGTTGGCGACCCTCGCCGCAGCGGCGGTGGTGGTCGTGCTGGCGGCAGCCACGGGGTGGCTGGGGTTTCGCGCCGTACAGACCCATTTGGCCGACGAGAAGCGCCAGATGTTTCTCGATGCGGGCCGGCAGGCGGCACTGACGCTGACGAATGTCGACTGGGAACACGCCGACGACGACGTGCAGCGGGTGCTCGACTCAGCCAGCGGTCAGTTCTACGACGATTTCGAGAGACGGTCGCAGTCGTATCTCGCGGTCGTCAAGCAGGCCAAATCGAAGGCTGTCGGCACGATCACCGGTTCGGCACTGGCGTCCTCGTCGGACAACGATGCGCGGGTGATGGTGGCGATGACGGTCAATTCCAGCAATGCCGGCGTGGCCGACCGGACGCAGTACTGGCGGATGGTGCTGACGATGCAGCAGAACCAGGGCGTGACAAAGGTGTCCAACGTGGATTTCATCCAATGACCGGCAAACACACTTTCGAGCCGACGAGGCGGTCGCGGATCCTGGTGCTGGTCGTGCTGCCTGCGGCCGCACTGCTGCTCACGGTGGCCGCCGCGGTCTTCAAATGGCAGGTTGCCTCGTCGACCGGAGCTGAGCGGGCCCGCACCGAATCCGTCCAGGCGGCTCGGGACATCACCGTCGAGATGCTCTCCTACCAACCCGACACGGTCGAGCAGCAACTCCACGCCGCGCGCGAGAGGATGACGGGACAGTTTCTCGGCATCTACACGGCGATGATCGAGAACGCCGTCATCCCGGGGGCCAAGTCGCAGGGGGTCACTGCAGTCGCCGAGGTGCCGCAGGCCGGCTCGGTGAGCGCGAACCCCGACCGCGCCGAGGTGCTGCTGTACCTGAACCAGACCGTCACCGTCGCCCAGAAACCGCCGCAGAAAACGGTGTCGACGGTGCGGGTCACCATGGTGAACGAGGACGGGCGGTGGCTGATGTCGAAGTTCGAGCCGGTGACGGCACAGTGACCGAGCCCCGCTGGTGTGACGTCACCACCCCTGCCGTACAACTCCGGGCGCTCGTGTGGGGTCCGCAGGACGGGCCGATCGCGTTGTGCCTGCACGGTTTTCCCGACACCGCCTACGGCTGGCGCACGGTCGCTCCGATCTTGGCGGCTGCCGGCTGGAAGGTGGTGGCGCCGTTCCAGCGTGGCTATGTGCCGTCGGGAATCCCGGCCGACGGCAGCTACCACGTCGGCGCATTGATGGATGATGCACTGCGCCTGCTCGAATCGGTCGGGCCGACCGGGCACGACGTGGTCATCGGGCACGATTGGGGGGCCATGGCGGCCACCGGTCTTTCGGCGCTGCCCGACGGACCATTTCGGCGTGCCGTGATCATGTCGGTACCGCCGTTTGCGTCGTTCGAGCCGTTGGGGCGAGTGCCCGACGGCGCCAGGCTCGCCGCCCAGCTGCCACGCCAGCTGCTCCGCAGCTGGTACATGCTGTACTTCCAATTGCCTCGGCTGCCTGAGCGATCCGCGTCCTGGGTGGTGCCCCGGCTGTGGCGCTCGTGGTCGCCGGGATACGCCGCGGCCGACGATCTGCGGCACGTCGACGCCGCGATCGGTGCCCCCGCGCGGTGGCGGGCCGCGATCGGCTACTACCGGGCGATGCTCCGCGGAACCACGCCCCCGGCCCGGTACGCGAGCCTGCACCGGCATTGGATGTCCCCACCGCGGATCCCGTCACTGTACCTGCACGGGGCCGACGATGGTTGTGCCACACCGGATTACGCACGGTGGGTACGGAGGATCCTGCCCGAGGGCAGTGATGTCGGCATTGTCGCGCGGGCCGGGCACTTTCTACAACTCGAACAGCCCGACGCGGTCGCCGGACGGATCCTCGACTTCATCGGCACCGCCCGGACGCCGCAATAGTGCGCAGGCTGGCGGCCATCGACGCCCAGAACTACTGGATGTCGGCCGCGATTCCCAACGATCAGTTCCTCCTGTACGGGTTCTCCGGTGCACCAACGGAACTGGACGCCGCGTTGCGGGACGTGCGTCAACGAGCCCAGCGCTGCCCCGAACTGGGTCTGCGGATCAGAGACGACCACCGGTTGAGATATCCGGTGTGGGTGCCCCGCGACGTCGGCCACGACCAGTTCGTCGTGCACGATCTCGGCGAACCGGGCTTCAGCGATTGCCTTTCCGCGGTGGCTGCTTTGGCCGATGACCAGCTCGACGCCACTCGGTCCACCTGGCGCGTGCACGTTTTCCCTCGGGTCCACGACATTCCCGGAGCTACCGATGCGGGGACGGTGATCGTCATGCAGACGGCGCACGCGCTGGCCGACGGTGGCCGGTCGGCGGATTTGGCGGGGTTGATGTTCGGCAGGCCGGGCGGTGTGCGGGCCGTCGAGGTACCCCGGTTGGTGACCGCGAGGCTGCCGTGGCGCGCAGCGCAAGCGGCGCGGTGGCACCGGGCACTAGTGCACGACGAGGAGAGCGGCCGGGTGCCGCGGCAGGCGGATTCCCGTGCGGCGCTGCGCAGTAACGCCGCACCGGCCGGGGCGATCTCGGTCCGCACGATCGTCCGCAACCGCGATGAACTCGGCGGTCCGACCGTCACGGTCGCGGTGCTCGCCGCGGTGTCCGCAGCCCTCGCTGAGCACCTGCGTGAACTCGGCGACGATCCTTCGGATCTGGGCGCCGAGGTGCCGATGGCCAAAGCCGGTCCCCGCACGGCGAACAACCAGTTCGGCAATGTCGGCATCGGGCTTTATCCGATGCTGGACCGCGACGCCCGCATCGGACGGATCGTGGATGATCTCGCGCAACGGCGTCGCCGCGCACAGCATCCCGCGATGCTCGCCGCCAGCCGGGCGTACGCCGCGACCCCCGCGCCGTTGTTACGCTGGGGCATAACGCAATTCGATTCCTCGCAGCGTTCGCCCACGGTCACCGGTAACACGGTGGTGTCCAGCGTCAACCGCGGTGCGGCGGATCTGCGGTTCGGGGCCACGCCGGTGGTGATGACCGCTGGATACCCGGCGCTGTCGCCGATGATGGGCCTGACGCACGGCGTGCACGGCATCGGCGCGACCGTCGCGGTCAGCGTCCACGCCGCCGAGTCGGCGGTCGGCGATATCGGTGCGTATGTGGCCCGGCTTGAGCGGGCGCTGGGCCCTCGCTGACCACGGCGCTATGCCGCAGGGAGTTCTCGGAGGAAGTCGAAGATGAGCCGGTTGGCCTCGTCCGGTGCTTCCAGCGGAACGAGATGCCCAGCGCCGGAAACCTCGATGTGATGAGCATTGGCTAGCTGCTGCGCCATTCGCCGGCTGTGGACTGACGGGAGGGTGTGATCCTGCGCGCCCGACAGTATGAGAGCGGGCACTGTCACCGCAGGCAACGCGTCGAGAATCGGATCGCGATCGACGAGCACCGAGCGCACGGTCGTGATGAAGCGGCGGCGATCCCAGGCGAGGAACTGTTCTGACAGCTCGGTCCCGAGGCTCGGCTCTCGGCGCTGGGTTTCAGGTGCGAGCAGACCCGACACGATCATGCCGGCCGTCGCCTTGTCGAGCGCGCGGATCGCCAACAGCTGCGTCAGCAGTGTGGCCCTGATCCGCTCAAACGCGGTACCCCGTTCGGCCGAAGTGTTGGTCAACACCATCGCGTGCACGCGTTTCGGTGCGAGCAGCGCAATCCGTGGCGCGACGAATCCACCCCAGGACGTACCGAAGACGACCACGGGCGCTCGGACATCGATTGCGTCCAGAACTTGGACAGCCGCCTCTGCGCACTCGTCCATGGTGAAGCCACGCCCGGGGCCAGGGCTCAGTCCATGGCCTGGTGGGTCGAGCGCGAGAGTCTGCCAGCCCGCTTCGAGCAACGGGCCGACCTGATGGCGCCACATGCGGTGATCGGTGAACAGGCTGGGCCAGAGCAACGCGGCGGGCCGTTCTGGCGCACCTTGGCGATCCACCGACAAGGAGCCGAGTGTGGTGTCTACCGCTGTCATGTCAGCTTCGCGCCCCTTCCGGGTCGAGCCCAATCATGCCTATATGAAGCATTTTTGGCCGCACACCCGCGGGCCGCCTGAGGAGAAGCCGTCCGACCGAGGCTCGGGCTTCACTATGCCGGGAGTCCGGTTACCGCCGCAATGCCCGCGTCGGTTTGTCGCCAGAAGTTAACCGGCTCCCGTGAGGTCGTCGGACCGGCCGGCGGCCAACCGCGACCACTGCGGTATCGGCCTGCCGTCGATGCGTGTGTTGGAACCGTCGACCTGCCAGTGCTGAGGCCAGCCCGCAGGTGAGTCCTCCCACGGTTCCTGACGCCCGTACACCGTGAGGTCCATGAGCGCGTAGCTGTAGTCCATCGCTTCCACGCCGCGGCGCGTGGTCCAGTACGTCTCGAAGACCCGATCGCCGTCGCGCAGGTAGCAGACGATGTGCATCATTCCGACGCTGCGCCCGACCAGGAGGGTGTCCAGTGAGGGCAGCGCGGAATACCAGGGCACCTGCCAGCCCATGAACTCGCGATACCGCGCCGTTTCGGGATAGGGGCCCTGGGCGAAGACCGCGTAGGTGATGTCGCGGGAGTGCAGGTACGACAGTTCCGCGACCTGCGTCGTCACCCAGGTGCACCCCTCGCACTGCTCCGGTGCGGGATGTCCGGTGTGCCACATGAAGTAATACACCAGCAGCTGGTGCCGGCCTTCGAACGCGTCGAGCAGCGTGGTGGGACCGTCAGGCCCGATCAACTCCGACGTCGCGTCGACCTCCACCATGGGCAGCCGTCGGCGCGCCGCGGCGATCGCGTCGCCCTCGCGCATGTGCGCCTTTTCGCGCACCCGCAGCGCGGCGACGTCGGCTTCGTACACCGACCGGTCCACAATCGCCGGCCGGCTTGATGATTCGGTGTTCACGGATCCTCCTACTCGGTGAGATCGGCTTCTGCAGGACCGAACAGGTACAGGTGCTCGAGCACCGGCGCGGGATCGGCTGACCAATCCATGGCGGCGAGTTGATCGCGGCTGCGTCGACCGGTGCGCCACCGCAACACCTCGAATCGGGTGGTGCGAAGGCCGATCTCACTGCCGTCCTGCGGACCGGTGCGGTAGTCGCCGTCCTCGACGGTCACCCGTAACGGCACCGGCGTCTTCAGGATATTGAGCAGTTGATCGGAGGCCTGCACCACTGCGGCATCGGTGCGGGCCCCGGGCGCGCCGAGGGCACCCCGGAGGTCGTGCTCGTGTACGACGATGTCGCCGAGTGGGGGAGCGGTTCCCCGCTCAGCGAGGTGGTGCAGCTGGTTAGCCGCCGCGTCCCAGGCGGCCAGCACATCGGTGGTGTCGTATCCGTCGAAACGTGCTACCTGCGCTGCGGTTTCGGCGTCGGACGGCGGTACCGTCAACGTGCCTGCTGCCCAGTCTTCGGCGACCGCAGTCATGTGCGCGACGACGTCGCGCACCGACCACAGCGGACACGCCGGCACGTTGACCTCCCACGCGTCCTCGGTCATCAGGTCGACGATGCGCTGCCGCGTATCGCGGTAGAGGGTCCAGACGTGGACGGGGTCGGCGGTCGCCATGGGCCATCCCTTCAGTCGTTAAACAACTCTGTTTAATATTCTCCACCCAGCACAGCACGGAGGATCGAAATAGTCAACAGAGTGGTTGAACGATCGTCAGGATGGCGTGCTCAGCAACCCGAACGCAAACGTCGGTCCCAACCCGCAACGCAGTGCTAGATGGATCCACAGCAGGGCATACGGTTCCAGTAGCCGCGCCAATGCGAGTTCGCCGATATCGATTGTCCGGAAACCCAATTCACCGACCAGGTCTGCGGTGCGGCGCTTTGCCGCGGCGTCGTCGCCGCAGATGAACATCACCGGCACGGACGGCACCGCCGGTTGATCCATCATCGGCGCCCCGATCTGGTTCATGGCCTTGCAGACCAGTGCCCCCGGCGCCCACTGCGCGACCTGCTCGGCCCCCGAGATGTCGTGGCCCACCTCCAGTCCGCTGAAATCGGGGGTCAGCGGATTGGTGCAGTCGATGAGCACCTTGCCGGTCAGGTCGCCGCAATCGAGAATCGCCTGGCGGGTGGCTTGCCAGGGAGTGCACAGCGCGACGACGTCGGCCTGCTCGACCGCCCGGGCGTTCGTGGTGACGGCCGGGGCCAGATCGGCATATTTGTCGTCGTCCGGCGTCCGTACCCCGTAGCTCACGTCATGGGTGCGGGCCCACGCATTCCCCAGTGCCCGACCGACATTGCCTGCTCCGATGATCGCGATCATGATGAGCGTTACGCTAGGTTTCTGATGACTGACCGGCAATAACGCATTTCGAGGTGGGTTACTGAGGTGGAGGTAAGTGGGCGCGCTGCGGCAACCACCGAGCCTCTCGATCTGTGTCCGGTGGAGACCACGCTCGCGGTGATCGGTGGCAAATGGAAGGCAGTGCTGATCTTCCACCTGATGCACGGCGGCACCCACAGGTTCGCCGAGCTACGCCGCAAGGTGCCGGGGATCAGTGAACGGGTGCTCACCAGCCAGTTGCGAGAGTTGGTGCGCGACGGCGTGGTGCGGCGGGAGGTCTTTCCGGAGATTCCGCCGCGGGTCGAATATTCGCTGACCGAATACGGCGAGACGCTCCGCCCGGTCACCGACGCCATGTGTGCGTGGGGCAAGCGGCATCGACCGGGCGCTGCCGACTGAATTACGGCCTGGGGCGCAGGTTCTCGATGCCGAGGTCGAGAGCGCTCTCGAGGTACGAGATGTCACCGGTGGCCAGCAGGATGCCGACGCCGCCCTGGATGCCGGCCAGCAGGGCCGCCGACGCGCGGCCGGCGTCGACGCGTGCCGGGATTTTGCCCTGGGCCTGCATCGCGGTGATCCCTGCTGCGATGTCGTCGTTCCAGCGCCGCACGAGCGACGCCGTGACGGCCTGCGCGCCCGGGGTGGTGCGCCCGATCTCCGACATCAGCATGCTCATCGGGCAGTTCTGGCCCTGTCGGCGGTAGCGATCGACGACGGCATCGCGCCAGCGCCGCCACGCCGCCCATGAGGTCAGTGCGCCGAGGTGCGGTTGCTGGTCGGCGAGCACCTGGTCGGCTTCATGTGACGCGACTTCGAGCAGCAGCTGCTCCTTACCGCCCGGGAAATAGTGGAACAGTTGACTTTTGGAGGTGTGCGTGCGGGCGCGAATGTCGTCGAGCGTGGTCTCGGCCACGCCGCGGCTGCGGATCTCGGCTGCGGCGCCCTCGATGATGCGCTGCCGGGTCGCTTCGCCTTTGGCGGTGAATTTCTGGACTTGCAGGTCCATTTTCATCGCAGTACACCTGGACTCATGAGTCCAAAGAATACGCAATTGCAGGGTCGAACAGCACTGGTCACAGGGTCTACCGGAGGGCTCGGCGTCGCCATCGCCAAAGCGCTGGCCGCCGAGGGAGCCCGCGTCATCGTCACGGGCAGAAACAAGGTGCGTGGCGACGCCGTCGTCGCCGACATCCGGTCCGCGGGCGGGGCCGCGGACTTCGTCGCCGCCGATCTCGGTGCGGGCGAGGACGAGATCCGTCGGCTCGCGACCGCCGCAGGCGACGTCGACATCCTCGTCAACAACGCAGGCGTCTGGTCCTCCCCGGAACCCACCGCCGATATCTCCGAAGCCACACTGCTGGAGTCCTACCGCGCCAACGTCATCGGTCCGTTCCTGCTCACGGGCGCGCTGGCGCCGGGCATGGTGGCGCGCGGCCGGGGTGCGGTCGTCAACATCGGATCCATCACGGGCCTCATCGGCGGGGACCAGTCCGCGCTGTACAACTCGACCAAGGCGGCCGTGCATTCGCTGACCAAATCCTGGGCCGCCGAGTACGGCCCCGCGGGTGTGCGGGTCAACGCCGTCGCGCCGGGCCCGATCGCGACAGAGCGGGCCGCCGAAGCCGCCGACCACGTCGCACCGGTGCTGGCCCGCATCCCGTCGCGGCGCATGAGCACGCCCGAAGAGGTCGCCGCCGCGATCGTCTTCCTCGCCGGCGACGAAGCCGCCAACATCCACGGCGCGATCCTCAGTGTGGACGGTGGCTGGGCGGCTGTTTAACAGATGACCTAGATTCTGTTACATGGCTGCTGACGTTGCGATCCTGATTCTGCGGGTGGTTCTCGGGCTGACCATGGCCGCCCACGGCTACAACAAGTTCTTCGGCGGGGGCCGGATCGCCGGAACCGCGCGCTGGTTCGAGAGCATCGGCATGAAGCCGGGCACCTTCCATGCCCGGGTCGCGGCCAGTACCGAGCTGGCCGCCGGCCTGGGCCTGGCGCTCGGTCTGCTGACGCCGATCCCCGCGGCCGGGTTCGTCGCGCTGATGTTGGTCGCGGCCTGGACCGTGCATCGACACAACGGGTTCTTCATCGTCAAGGAGGGCTGGGAGTACAACCTGATCCTCGCGGTGACCGCGGTCGCGATCGCAGGCACCGGCGCCGGGCGCTACAGCTTGGACTATGCCCTGTTCCACGCGTCCGGCCTCTATCACCTGCTGCATGGATGGTGTGCGCTGGCGATCGCCGTGGTGCTCGGGTTGGCCGGTGGCATCGGCCAATTGGCGATCTTCTTCCGTCCGCCGGTCAAAGCGGGTAGCGCCTAGCGCCGAGGCTACGGTTTTTGTTGGATTCTCGGTGTTTTCGCGTCAAAAACCGTAGTTTCGGCGTTCGCGTGAGGCAAGAATAGAACACGTTCTAGTCTTGCCGGCATGGGATTTCTCAAGCAGGACACCCCACAGATCGACTTCGAGCAGTGGAGCAAGGGCACGCGGGCGGAGAAGATCGTGCCGATGGCCCGGCACTGGGCCGAGGTCGGCTTCGGCACCCCCGTCGCACTGCACCTGTTCTACGTCGCGAAGATCGCCGCCTACATCCTGGTGGCCTGGCTGATCGCCCTCAGCACCGACGGCATCAACGGCTTCACCAACGTCGCCCACTGGTATGCCGAACCGATCGTGTACCAGAAGGTCGTGTTCTTCACGATGCTGTTCGAGGTCGTCGGGTTCGGCTGTGGCTTCGGGCCGCTGAACAACCGGTTCTTCCCGCCGATGGGCTCGGCGCTGTACTGGTTGCGCCCCAAGACCATTCGGTTGCCACCCTGGCCCAACCGGATCCCGCTCACCGCGGGGGACAGTCGCACACCGGTGGATGTGCTGCTCTACGCCGCGCTTCTGCTTGTGCTGCTCGTCGCGTTGTTCTCGCAGGGCACCGGCCCCATTCCGGCGCTCGGCACCGAGATCGGCGTGCTGCCGGTCTGGCAGACCGCGACCATCGTCGGGCTCCTCGCGTCGATCGGCCTGCGCGACAAGGTGATCTTCCTGGCGGCCCGCGGTGAGGTGTACGGCTCGCTGGCCGTGTGCTTCCTGTTCACCGGCGCCGACATCGTCATCGCCGCCAAACTCGTCTGCCTCGTGATCTGGTTGGGGGCGGCCACCTCCAAGCTCAACAAGCACTTTCCGTTCGTCATCTCGACGATGATGAGCAACAATCCGGTGTTCCGTCCCCGCTGGATCAAGCGCAGGTTCTTCGAACACTTCCCCGACGATCTGCGGCCGGGCCCGCTGTCGCGCTGGTTGGCGCATTTCAGCACGGCGATCGAGGGTCTCGTGCCGTTGGTGCTCTTCTTCTCCGGTGGAGGCTGGCCGACGTACATCGCGGCCTTCGTCATGCTGTGCTTCCACTTCGGCATCTTGTCCTCGATCCCGATGGGGGTGCCGCTGGAGTGGAATGTCTTCATGATGTTCTCGGTGCTGGCCCTGTTCGTCGGCCACGCCGGCATCGGACTCGGTGACCTCACGACGCCGTGGCCGGTCGTGCTGTTCGCCGTCGTGGCAGGCACAGTGGTGGTGGGAAACCTGTTCCCGCGCAAGGTTTCTTTCCTGCCGGGCATGCGGTACTACGCGGGCAACTGGGACACGTCGCTGTGGTGCATCAAAGGTTCGGCCGACGAGAAGATCAGCAAAGGCATCGTCGCGATCGCCAGCATGCCCGCCGCGCAACTGGAGCGGTTCTACGGCAGCAAGGAAGCCGCGCAGATCCCGCTGTACATGGGATATGCCTTCCGCGCGTTCAACACTCACGGCCGGGCGCTGTTCACCTTGGCCCACCGCGCGATGGCCGGGCACAACGAGGAGGACTACACCCTGACCGACGGCGAGCGCATCGTCAGCACCGCCATCGGTTGGAACTTCGGCGACGGGCACATGAGCAACGAACAATTGGTTGCCGCGCTGCAGAAGCGGTGCGGGTTTGAGCCCGGCGAAGTCCGCATCGTCATGCTCGACGCCCAGCCCATCCACCGGCAGACCCAGCGGTACCGGCTGGTCGACGCCGCGACCGGCGAGTTCGAGAGCGGGTACGTCAAGGTCGCCGACATGGTGACGCGCCAGCCGTGGGCCGACGACGTGCCGGTGTACGACGATCGACATGACTCCGCCTGAGCCCGTTGCGGTCTGGCGCGACGAGGCCGGCCGGCTCATGAGCGACCTCGGCGCTGTCGACACGGGATGTCACGCGACCGTTCGGGCGGGCCACTGTGCTCAGCGTCCGCAGTGCGTCCTGGTGCATCGGCCGCCGGGGCCGCGACTGCTGTTCGGCGAGTTGATGTCCGAGCTCGACGACGAGGCCGGGATCTACCTGGAGACGCACGCGAAACTCATCGCGGCCGAAATGATCTCGATCAGTGTGGACCATGTGGGCGCAGGCGGCCCGCCGGGCAGCTGGCGTTACCGGCTGCTGCCGATGCGATGGAAGACCGCCGACGGCTGGCGGGATACCGCTGCGCGGCTCGCGGTCTGGCCGGACTGAGCCGGCGCTCAGCGCATGACGTCGCGGACCTTGACGCTCTCGATGTCCTTGAGCATGAGGACGCGCGCGGTGTCGAGGTGCTTGCGCCAATGCGCCTCGGCGGCGTCGCCGTCGCCCGAGCGGATGAGCTGAATCAGCTTGCGGTAGGAGCGCATCAGCTTGTCGTAGTCGTTCTTGGCGACCGGCCTGCGCTCCTTGAACAGGAAGGCGTGGTGGCGCACGGTGATCTCGTGCAGCATGCCGGCGATGATGCCCAGGGTGGCATTGCCCGACAGCTCCACCACCCGGCGGTGAAAATCTCCGGTGGTCTGGGCCAGTCGGTCTGACTGGTAATCCTTCGGGATGTGCTCGTCGAGCATCTGTTCCAGTTCGGCGAAGGCCGCTTCGTCGCCCTTCTCTGCCAGCAGTCGTGGGGGGGGGGGGGGGGGGGGGGGCCGCCCCCCCCCCCCCACCGCCCGGGAGGCGGCGGGGCGCGGGGGCGCGGCGCCGGGCGGGGGCGGCCCCGCGG
>NZ_LZTB01000025.1 GCF_001665685.1 Mycobacterium sp. 852013-50091_SCH5140682 | reverse complement strand
TATGCGATCGTCGGCACGTCGATGTGGAGAAGAGACAGCTTCACCGGCACCCCGGTGGGTGCGGTCACCGCCGGCGGGTTCGAGCCAGGACCCGCCAAAGTACGGCCCGAACTGAGCGGACTGACCGCCGGGCGCGCACCCCGCGTCGACATCGTCGCGGTCTATCCGGGCAGCGACGCAACCGCCATGGAGGCGTGCGCCGCAGCCGGGGCCCGCGGGATCGTGCTGGAGGCCGTGGGGTCGGGCAACGCTGGTGAGCCCGTGATCGAAGGGGTCCGCAGGCTCACCGCCGCGGGGGTGACCGTCGCAGTGTCCACCCGGGTGCCCGACGGGCCGGTCAGCCCGGACTACGGACCCGGGCAACGCCTCCTCGACGCCGGGGCCGTTCTGGCGCGGCGGTTGCGCCCCGGGCAGGCCAGAGTGTTGCTGATGGCGGCGCTGGCCTCTGGGCAGCCGGTGAGCGGCATTATCGGGCAGTGGGGTTGACGTCCTCGGTTCAATGGAAGGCATGCTGTACCGCTTAGCTACGGCTGTCGCAGCCGCAGCACTGGCCGTGGCGGCCGCGCCATCCGCAGGTGCCGAGCCGCCATCTGGTGTCGACGACATCGACAGCTACCCGAACGCCCGCGGCTCCTTCTCGTCGGCCGCACCCGGCGACTTCTACTGGATCTTCTTCAAGACCCCGGACGGCAGGCACTGCGGCATCGGACCCAACGGCGGGCCGGTGGGCTGTGACGCCGTGCCGATCGACGCGCCTACCGGAACCAACCAGACCGTGGTCAACAGCTGGGGACCTGCCGAATACCAGCATTCCGACAACTCCAGATTCACCCGCGACGTGGATGTCCTGCCCGAAGGGCAGAGGCTGGAGAACTGGGGAGCCAGTTGCGGCGTCGGACATCAGGGCACCGTGACGTGCAAGACGTACGGACAGCACGGCTTCGTGCTGTCGGCAACCTACGGCGTGCTCTGGTAGTCCGGCGAGAAAAAACTGCTCCTCACGTCCGCCCGAGCCCCTCGAGATAATCGGCCCAGGCCAGGCTGTCCACCGGATTGGCCCGGCTCAGGCCCGGAGTGTCCGCGGCGAAGGTGCGGGTAGGCCCGGGCCCTGATGCCCGCGTTTCGAATCGAACGGTCATCACACCGTGTCCGGCGCCCTGAATCCAGCCGAAACCGTGCTCGGGGTGCAGCACGTCGTCTCCGATGCGCCACACCGTGGCAGCTGTGGGAGCCGCATCGACATGCTGGTGGGTGTCCCAAACCTCCTGTGGCTGCTCCAGATCCGGGAACAGGGACTCCTGCCGGGCATCCGACAATCCCGAAAAGCCCACGCCGACAAGGCGAATCGGGCCGACTTCGACCGGGTCGAGCAGCAGTCGACGCGCGGTGCCGATGAGGGTGGCCGCCTCAGTGGTGGCATAGCCCAGCGTGGCCGACCGGGTCAGCGTGCTCATGTCCGACCGCTTGAGTTTGACCGTGACGGTCCGCGCGCCGCGACCGTCCTTCTCCAGGCGCCGGTGCGCGTGCTCACCGATGGGTCCGATGGCGTCCTGAAGCTGAGCGAGCGTGACGAGGTCCTCGGGAAACGTCGACTCGGCACTGATCTGTTTGGCCTCGGCCCGCTCGGTCACCGGCCGGTCGTCGATCCCGCGGGCCAGCTGATGCAGCGCAGGCCCGACCGTCGCGCCAAGCACGCTCGCCACCTCGGTCTCGGACAACGCTGCGAAGGCGCCTACGGTCTCGATGCCCAACCGGTGCAGCTTCTCCTCCGCGACCGGGCCGATCCCCCACAACCGCCGGACCGGCAACCCGTCGAGCAACACCCGCTCCTCGGCGCGGCTGACCACCCGCACCCCGTCCGGTTTCGCCAGGCCGGACGCGATCTTGGCGATCTGCTTACCCGACCCGGCCCCGACAGAGGCCACCAACCCGGTGTGCTCGCGCACCTTGGCGCGCAACCGCTGACAGAATTCCTCGACCTCGGCCGCCGCAGCCCCCGCAAGCTCGGCCGGCTCGCCGAAAGCCTCGTCGAACGACAGTTGCTCCACAACCGGAACCACACTGCGTACCGTGTCGAGCGCCCGGCGACTGGCCACGCTGTACACCGCGCCACGCGGCGGGAGCACCACCGCGGGAGCGCCGACCAGGCGGCGCGCCTGGTGCATCGGCATCGCGGACCGGGCGCCGAAGCGCCTTGCCTCATAGCTGGCGCCGGCCACCACGCCACGCCCGCCGAGACCACCCACCAGAACAGGGCGTCCGCGCAGCGTCGGCCGGGTGAGCTGCTCGACGGACGCGAAGAACGCGTCCATGTCGAGATGCAGGACCCAGCGTGCGCCCGTCTGGAACCCGCTGCCTGCCATACCTGTCGATGCTATGGCGCTAACCTGACCGGCATGGCATCCGATGAGGTCCCGATCCGTGACGAGTCGATCCGCCTCGGCCAGTTCCTCAAACTGGCCTCGCTGATCGACACCGGCGCCGATGCCAAAGAGGTGATCGCCGACGGTCTCGTCACAGTCAACGGCGACGTCGAACTGCGACGCGGCCGCCAGCTACACCCGGGCGACACGGTGTCGCTCGAAGGCCGTACGGCGCGGGTCGTGCACGGCTGACCCTCACGCCTTCGCGATCGCCACCTGGACGCCGTCGCCGATCGCTGTGCCCTCCGGCACCGTGTCCGTGCCCACGAATTCAAAACTGGTGGCCAGGATCTCGCCTGCGATGAGGTCGCGGTGGGTGTCTGCCCATGCGGCGAACTCCGCGGGCACCGCCATCCGTACCGCGATCCGGTCGGACACCTCCAGTCCCGTCGTCTTGCGCAGCTCCTGGAGCTCGCGGATCCGGTCCTTGGCCCAGCCTTCGGCTTCGAGCTCCTCGGTGACGGTCCCGTCGAGAACCACCAGCCCCGCTCCGTCGGGCAGCGCCGAAGTCCATTCCGGATCCGCCGCAACGAGTTTCGAGGTGTATTCCGCCGGCTGCAGCACCACCGGGCCCGCGGTCAAGGTGCCGTCGGGATTGACCACACCCTCGCCTGCCTTGACGGCCTTGATGGCGGCCTGTACGTCCTTGCCGATCCGAGGCCCAGCCACCCGGGCGTTGACGGCGAGCTCGAACTTGCCGTAGGCATCGATATCGTCGGTCAGATCGACCGCCTTGACGTTCAGTTCGTCGGCGATCAAATCACCGAACGGCGCCAGCGCATCCGGATTGTCCACCGCCACAGTCAGTTTCGGCAACGGCAGGCGCACCCGCAGCTTCTTCGCCTTGCGCAGCGAGGAACCCACCGAACACACCTCACGCACCTGGTCCATCGCCGCGACCAGATCGGGATCCTTCGGCAGCACGTCGGCCTCCGGCCAGTCGGTCAGGTGCACCGACCGCCCGTCGGTCAACCCGCGCCAGATCACCTCGGTGGCCAGCGGCAGCAGCGGAGCGGCGAGCCGACTGGTCACCTCGAGCACGGTGTGCAGGGTGTCGATGGCGTCCGCGTCCTCCTCCCAGAAACGCGAACGTGACCGGCGCACATACCAGTTCGTCAACGCCTCGGTGAACTGCCGCAGTTCGTCGCACGCCCCGGAGATATCGCAGACATCCAGCGCCGCGGTCAGATCGTCGCGCAACTGCGCCAGCTTGGCCAGGATGTAGCGGTCCAGAACGTTCGTCGAATCGGTGCGCCACGTGCCTTTCTCCGGCGCGTAGAGCGCCAGGAAACTGTAGGCGTTCCACAGCGGCAGCAGCACCTGCCGCACACCCTCGCGGATGCCCTGCTCGGTGACGATGAGGTTGCCGCCCCGCAGGATCGGCGAGGCCATCAGGAACCACCGCATGGCGTCGGAGCCGTCGCGGTCGAACACCTCGCTGACGTCGGGATAGTTGCGCAGCGACTTGCTCATCTTCTGGCCGTCGTTGCCGAGCACGATCCCATGTGCCACACAGGTTTTGAATGCCGGCTTGTCGAAGAGCGCGGTGGCCAGCACGTGCATGGTGTAGAACCAGCCGCGGGTCTGGCCGATGTACTCGACGATGAAGTCGCCCGGGAAGTGAGCATCCTCGCCGGACTGGGCACCGTCGATGCCGTCGAACCAGGCCTGGTTCTCAAACGGATAGTGCACCTGCGCGTATGGCATCGACCCCGAGTCGAACCACACGTCGAACACGTCCTCGATGCGGCGCATGGTGGACTTGCCGGTCGGGTCGTCAGGGTTGGGCCGGGTCAGCTCGTCGATGTACGGCCGGTGCAGATTCGTCGGGCGCACGCCGAAGTCGCGCTCGAGCTCGTCGAGGCTGCCGTACACATCGATGCGCGGATACGCCGGGTCATCGGACTTCCAGACCGGAATAGGGCTGCCCCAGTATCGGTTTCGCGATACCGACCAGTCGCGCGCATTGGACAGCCACTTGCCGAACTGACCGTCCTTGACGTGCTCGGGGTACCAGGTGATCTCCTTGTTGAGCTCGACCATCCGGTCGCGGAACTCGGTCACCTTGATGAACCACGACGACACGGCGCGGTAGATCAACGGGTTACGGCACCGCCAGCAGTGCGGGTAGGAGTGCTCGTAGGTCTCGTGCCGCAGGAGGATCGCGCCGTTGGCGCCTGCCGATCCGTCACCGTTCTTCAGATCCCGGATGATCTGCGAATTGGCTTCGAACACATGCTGACCCGCATAGTCGGGAACCGTTGCGTCGAAGCGGCCCTTGGAGTCGACGGGCGTGACGGCGACGATGTCGGCGGTGTCGGCCGTGGCCTTGTCGTCCTCGCCGTAAGCCGGCGCCATGTGCACGATGCCCGTACCGTCCTCGGTGCTGACGAAGTGGGCGCCGAGGACCCGAAAAGAGTTGGGCGAGTCCATGAAATACGGGAACGGCGGCAGGTACTGCGTGCCCAGCAGCTCCCGGCCGGGGTAGGTACCGAGCACCTCCGGCTCCTCACCCAGCTCGCGTGCGTAGGCGGCCAGTCGGGCCTGCGCGAGCACATACCGCCGTCCTTCGGAGCCCTGCACCAGCACATAAGTGATGTCGGGGTGGACCGCCACGGCCTGATTGGACGGCAAGGTCCATGGCGTCGTCGTCCAGATCAGCAGGTGAGCGCCCTTGAGCGGGCCGTCGGTCACCGCAAATCCGACGGTCACCGCCGGATCCTGGCGGCTCTGGTAGACGTCGTCGTCCATGCGCAGCTCGTGGTTGGACAACGGGGTCTCGTCGTTCCAGCAGTACGGCAGCACCCGGTTGCCCTCGTAGGCCAGGCCCTTGTCCCACAGCTGCTTGAAGGCCCAGATCACCGACTCCATGAAGGTCGGATCCAGGGTCTTGTAGTCGTTGTCGAAGTCGACCCAGCGGGCCTGCCGCGTGACGTAGGCGCGCCACTCGTCGGTGTATTTGAGCACCGAGGCCCGGCAGGCATCGTTGAACTTCTCGATACCCATCGCCTCGATCTGCGCCTTGTCCGCAATACCCAACTGGCGCTGGACCTCGAGCTCGGCGGGCAGGCCGTGGGTGTCCCAGCCGAACCGGCGCTCGACCTTGTAGCCGCGCATCGTGCGGTAGCGGGGCACGATGTCCTTGACGTAGCCGGTCAGCAGGTGGCCGTAGTGCGGCAGGCCGTTGGCGAACGGCGGGCCGTCATAGAAGACGTATTCCGGTGCGTCGTCGCGGCGGGCGATACTGGCCCGGAAAGTGTCGTCGCCGGCCCAGTAGTCCAGCACCTCAAGTTCGCGCTCCGGAAAATTCGGTGCGGCGGGCTTGGGATAGGCGCTCACGTCTTCGTCTCCTGTGCCTGTGTTGTGCCCGCAGGCCCAACGATGTTCAAGGCACGGGGACGACGTCGCGCAGGTGCGCGAGCGCCGCGGTACCACCCCGCTTGCACGCGAAAACTCGCGTGCCGCTCAACTATCGGGCGATGACGGGCCCACCCGCCCGGTTCTACTGAGCCGCGTCGGGTGAAACCGCGCAGCCGTTCTTCCGGAGGCTCCCCGGTGATGGCCGGATCGACGCCGTTTCAAGCAGTCTAATGAGCCGTGCAAATCGCGCAGGCCGCAACTAGCCGGAGGTCACCTCGATGAGCGCCAACGGGAACTGCTCGGCCAGTTCTGCCACCGTGGCCGGATCGAAACCACGGGTGTCATACGTCCATTCGAGTTTCAGCCCGGCCCCGGAATCAGGGTGCACGTGCAGCGAGAGCAAATATCCGGTGGGTGCCGAGGACCCTCGGCCTCCGTGGTCGTAGCCGAAGTGGACATCGGCGCAGGAGCGGTCGTGGGACGGGGCCGCCGAGCGGGTGACCGTCGTCAGCAGGTCGTAGCCGGACAAGCTCCGATGCGAACTGCAGGCCACCGAGGCCCGGCGCACCAGGTCACCGTCGACGTCGACGTCCAGCACGCCCTCGCCGATGGTGCGGGCTACCGTGCGCCCAAGGGCGGCCAGCAGGATCTCCTCGGCACTGCTGCCCATGGCAGCGCGGGCGCCTGCCAGTTCTGCGCCCAGTACATCGTCGAGTGCACTCGTCATCGTCGCCATATCGGATTCCCGCGACGGCGTAGCGGTGGGGTAATCGGAAAACCAGCTCGTGGTACCGGGGTGCAGCAGTGGAGCGACCATGGAGATCACGTTAGCCACACTGTCCCAATTTTGGGAGAGTAGTGCCAAAAGTCTGACAGACGTGTCAATAAAGAAATAGCTGTGAGCAAACAGATCCAGGCTGCCCAAAGTCGATGATCAGGTCTATGGTGTGGTGATGCCCCGCACCGATGAGAACGGCAGGCAACTCAAGGCGCTGCTGGACTACCTACTCGACGGCGAGATAGACGCGAAGGCCATCTACACCGCGCTCGGCACGTCGAGCAGCACGTATTATCGGCGCATCAAAGAGTCCGACTACCCCAATGCCGAGGAGCTCAGGCAGGTGGCGGACCGTTTTGGCCTCAGTTACCCCGACCTGCAGATCAGGTTCGGACTGATGAGCCGCCAGGAAGTCTGGCACTACATGGAGTCGGCGCCGGTGACCGTCGCGGCGTCGGACACCAGGACGCGGACGGCGCGCCCGGCAAAGTTGTCCGAATTAGCGCCTCGCGCCGACGCACCGCCGCTTTAGCAATACAATCAGCTATCCGTTGAATCTCGTCGAAACGACTGTCCGATGTCAGTAGCCGTGCTCATAACGATCACCCTCGGGTGCATTGCCTGGAGCTTGTGGATCCGGCGCGTCACGTGGTCGTGCCGGTGGGAGGTTGCGGCCACCCTCAACATCGCCCTGCAGGGCGTGGCGGTGCTGCTGATGTCGCCGTTCGCGTCGGAAACCCTCGGCCAGGTGCTCCATGAGCTGACCGGAAAGTGGAACGTCGAGGACTACATCGGTCACGACTGCTACATCGTGGCCGCGTCGGCCATCGTCTACAACACGCTCGGCCGGTTGCAGGACGACGACGCGATGCAGCGCTCGTTCAAGCAGTACGTCGAGCGGCCCGCGACCCTGTGCATCCCGCTGCTGCTCGCGACGTTCTCGCTGGGCAATGGGGCAAAGGTCTATCGCGCCGATTTCTTCACGGTGCCCACCGACTTCTGGCTCAGCGCGTACTGGATTCTGCTGTGCGGCACGCTGACCTACCTGCTGCTCTACGGCGCACGGGCGATGATGGTGCTCCGCAAGGACCCGCGGTCTCGGCGCATCGCGAACATCTATCTGATCGCCTCCGTCAGCGGCATCATGGCGTGCGCCGTGCGCATCACCACCGCGTGCTTCCCCGTGCTGCAGCCCTGGGAGAACGGCAAATTCGTCTGGCTGTTCGCCTGCATGTGCGGTGCGGTGTTCGCGCTCGCCTCGGCACATTCGTGGCGCATCAAGACCCGCTGGCTCTCGATGCACGGCCAGCGCTGAGGGCTCTGAACGGTTCCTCAGCGTCCTGCCGCGTCGGCCAACTCCAGCTGATCGTCGGCTGATTCCGCGGAGCCGTTCTCGTCGTCCGGCTCCCCCGCGTGACCGTGGTGACGCGTCCCTTTCGACGGCCACCAGTTGAACCTCCCGATCAGCACCGCCGCGGCGGGCACCGTGATGGTGCGGACCAGGAACGTGTCGAGCAGCAGACCGACCCCGATGATGAACCCGATCTGCACGATGCTGGCGATGTGGCTGACCGTCAACGCGAGCATCGACGCGGCGAAGATCAGCCCCGCGGAGGTGATCACGCCGCCCGTCGCGCCCACCGTGCGGATCACGCCCGACGGGATCCCCAGCTTGGACTCGTCGCGTATTCGGGAGATGAGCAACAGGTTGTAATCGGCGCCGACCGCCACGAGGACCAGAAAGGCCATGCCCGGAACGGTCCATGACAACTCTTGCCCGAGGATGAACTGGAAGAACACGACGCCGATGCCCAGCGCCGAAAGATAGGACAGCACAACCGAGATCACGAGGTACAGCGGTGCCACGATCGCGCGCAGCAGAGCCACCAGGATGAGGAACACCACGATCAGCGTGACGCACACGATGTACCGGATATCGGCGTTGTAGTAGCCACGGACGTCGCGGTTGACAGCCGAGAATCCGACCATCGAGATTTTCGCATCGGACAACGTCGTGTTCGGTTTGGCGCTCTCGGCGGCCGCCAGGATCTTTTCGATCTGATCCATCGCCGAGCTGCCGAACGGGTTGAGCGCAGTCTGAACCAGATAGCGGACGGTGTGGCCGTCGTCGGACACGAACAGTTTGGCGGCCTTCTCGAACTCGGCCTGCGTCAGGATCTCCGGCGGGATGTAGAACCCCGACATCGGTGGGCTCGCCGCATCGCGCTTCATCCCGAGCAGGAAGGCCGAGCCCTGGTCCAATCCGGTGCCCATGCCCTTGGTCTGATCGACGAGCAGTTGGACCCCGTCGGCGAGCTGGCGGCTGGAATCCGCCAGGAGGTTCGCGCCGTCTATCGCGGATGAGATCTTCTGCTGCAGGCCGGTCGGATCGCTCATCCCCAGCTGCTGCAGGGCATTGGTCACCTTGGTCACCGTCGTCCCCAACCCGCGGATGGAGTCGTCGAGGGTGTCGCTGCCGTTGGTGGACTCCAGCTGCTTGCTGAGATCGGTGAGCGTGTTGACGCTGTCGTCGTCGTAGGCGGCGACGACGCGTTGCAGATCGGCGCGCGACGACACGCACGCCGGGTCGATGTTGCATGCGGGGCTGGCGTTCAGTGCCGTGACCGCAGGCATTGCCCAGTTGTAGAGGTCTTTGACCTGCGCGACATTCTTGTTCAGCGCGCCGCCCAGCGAGCGCATGTTGGTGACGAGCGTGGCCTTCTTGTCGATGTCGGCGAGCGTCTTGGAGCCACCGAACTGGGTCTGCAGGTCGGTGAGTGCACCCACCAGTCCGCGAACGGAGCCGACCGCGGTGAGCACCTGCGTGCGGATCTCCCCCAGCCCGTCGGCCAGCTGATGCGCACCGCCTGCCAATTTGTCGAGGTTGGCGTTGTTGCTCTCGATGAGGTCGGAGGCGTCCCGCAGCTTGGCCCCCACCTCGCCGGCCTGATAGGTGGCCTTGGCCTGTTCGAGCACTTCACCGGTGGGCCTGGTGATGCCGCGAACCTTGTCGATGTCGGGCACCTGACTGATCCGCTGGGCCATCTGTTCCAGATCGGCAAGGGCTTTCGGGCTGCGCAGGTCCTGCGGTGACTCGATCAGGATGAACTGCTGCAACGTGCTGCTGATCGGGAAGTGCCTGTCCATGGCCTCATAACCACGGTTACTCGACGAGTCGGCAGGCAGCAGTTTGCGGTCGTCGTAATTGAACTTGACCATCGCCGCACACCCGGCCAACGCGACGAGGATGGCAAGGCTCGACACCAGGTGCAGCACCGGCCGCCGCACCACATGCACGCCGGAGCGTCGCCAGAATCGGCCCGTCACGTCCTTGCGGGGCTTCACCCATCCCCGCCGCCCGGCCAGCACCATCAACGCCGGAAGCATGGTGATCGACGCCAGGAAGCCGAACGCGATGGTGACGGCCAGCGCAGGCCCGACGGTCGCGAAGGCACCCAGGTGAGCGAAACTCAGGCCAAGGAACGTGATCGCAACCGTCGCTGCCGAGCCCGCGATCACCTCACCGATCGACTTGAGGGCGGTGGCGACGGCGACGTCGGAGCTGATGCCGTCACGCAGACATTCCTGGTAGCGGCTGAACAGGAAGACCGCATAGTCGGTCCCGGCCCCCATGAGCATCGCCGTCATCAAGACGATGGTCTGCGGGCCGAGGCCCAGACCCACCTCACCCAGGGCCGCCACCACCTGCTGGGCCACCACCATCGAGACGCCGATGGTGAGCAGCGGCATCAGCATCGCGACCAGGTTGCGGTAGACCACGATGAGGATGGTCAGCACCAACACCACGGTCGAGATCTCGATGAGGTGCTGATCGCGCGCCCCGACCTTGTCGATGTCGTCGAACGTGGCCGCCGCACCCACCACGTTCACCGTCAGCGCTGAATCGCGCGTCGCGTCGTGCACCGTTTCGATGGCGCTGCGGTACGCCGCCTGACCGGGCCCGGTGCCCATCGTTCCGGACAGGCTGATGGGCAGCGTCCACGCCTTCTTGTCCTCGCTGGTCATCACCTGATGCAGCTCGGGGATGTCGACGAAGTTCTGCGTCGAGGTCACGCTGGAGTTGGTCTTGAGCTTGTCGACCAGGTCCCGGTAGGTGTCCTCGTCCGCGGGCGACAGCCCGTTCTCGTCTGTCAGGACGACGACGGCGAAGTTGCCGGCGGCTGCCTCATGGAACGCGTTCTGCATGTGTTGGCTGGCCACCAGAACCGGTGAGTCGGCAGGCAGCAGGTCCGGCGGGTTCTTCTGGGCGACCACCGCCAAGGGCGGCACCGCCAGCAGCAGCGTCACGGCGAGGCCCACCCAGGCCACGATGATCAGCACCGGCCGCCTGACGACCAGCCGACCGAGGACGGCGAAGAACCCGTCGGCGAATACGCCGCGGGTTCTCAGGCCGCTCAAGAAAGCCAACAAGTTCTGCTACGCGATCCTCACGTCAAGGCGGGTGAACTGGTCGTTGCGGTACTGCTCGACACACGAGGCGCGCCGGATCTTGCCACTCGTGGTGATCGGGATGGCACCCCTGGGCACCAGCACGAGGTCCGCGGCACTGAGCCCGTACGCCTGCGAAATCGCCGAAGCCACATCGCGTTTGATGTTCAGCAGGTTCTCCGCTGCGGCTTCTTCGGTATCGCCCCGCTTCTTGACCTCGATGATGGCGACGAGTTGTTCGGTGCGGTCCTCTTCGACCGCGATGGCCGCCACCCGTCCGCCGGTGATCTCACCGATCGTGGCTTCGATGTCGTCGGGGTAATGGTTGCGTCCCCGCACGATCAGCAGGTCTTTGATGCGCCCGATGATGAACAGTTCACCGTCGGAGATGAAGCCGAGATCGCCTGTGCGCAGCCAAGGCCCTTCCGGGGTGCCCGCTGACGGATCGGCCAGGGTCGCCCGGAAGGTGTGCTCGGTCTGCTCGGGCTTCTCCCAGTAACCGATGCAGTTGTTCTCGCCGTGCGACCAGATCTCACCGATGGCTCCGGCTTGGACCTCAAGGCGGGTATCGGGATCCACGATGCGTACCACCGGCGACTCCGGGGTGCCGTACCCGACCAGCTGTGTGCCGGGTCCGGTGCCGGTCCGCTCGGCGTGCCCGACCGAGAGCTTCTCGGGTTCGAAGGTGACGACGCTGGGCGGCCCCGGCTCGCCGGTGGCGACGTAGAGCGTCGCCTCGGCCAGACCATAGGACGGCCGCAGAACCTCTTCGCGGAAACCGAACTTCGCGAACCGCTGCGCGAAGCGCCGCAGGGTGGCCTCGTGGACGCGTTCGCTACCGCTCATCACCGCGAGCACGTCGCCCATGTCCAGACCGGCCATGTCCTCGTCGGTGGTGCGGGCCGCGGCGAGCTCGAAGGCGAAGTTGGGGCCGGCCGTCAGCGCGCGGGGATACCGCGCCATGAGCGCAGGCCAGCGGGCGGGCTTGGCCAGGAACTGCAGCGGTGTGGTGAACACCGTGTGCCAGCCGCCGAGGATCGGGGCGACCACGCCGAGCATCAGCCCCATGTCGTGATAGAAGGGCAGCCACGAGACCACGGTGGTGCCCGGCGGCGGCACCTTGCCGAAGTGCGGGAAGAAGTCGCACATCATCTGTTCGAAGTTGGCGGTCAGATTGCGGTTGGTCACCATCACCCCGGCCGGGGTGCGGGTCGAGCCCGAGGTGTACTGCAGGTAGGCGGTCGCCGGACGGGCCTCACGGTCGCTGATCGCCTTCACCCGGGCGTCGAGATCGAGCGTGTCGACCACGATGACCGTGGGCTCTGCGCTATCGGTTTGCCGGACCGCGTATTCGGTGACGTCCGCGGTGGACGGCGAGGTGGTCAGGATCACCGACGGGCGGCAATCGGCGAGCACCGCCGACACCCGCTCGTCGTGCACGCCACCCATCGGCACCGACAACGGGACGGCGATGAAGCCGGCCTGCAGCGCAGCGAGGAACGAGATGACGTATTCGAGGCCCTGCGGAGCCAGGATCACCGCACGGTCCCCGACCGTGCCGTTCTGGCGCAGAACGTGCGCCAGTCCCCGGACCTTGCGGTAGAGCTGCGACCAGGTCAGCGGGACGGGCACGCCCTCGGGATCGTGGTCGTAATCGAGATACGTGTAGGCAACGTCGTCGGGCTGCAGGCTGGCGCGTTCCCGCAGCACCCCGATCAGCGTCGTATCGGTCATCGAATTCAGCCTTTCTCAGCTGTTCCAGTCGATTTCGGCGGTGAGATCGAACTCGGCAAGAGCCTTCGCCGCCAGCTCGGCCAGTCGGGCCTTCGAATTGTGTTCTCCCGCTTGGTATCCGGTGATGCCGATGGACACCTTGCCGGCCACCCGAGCGGACACCAACACCAGTTGTCCGTCGGCGTCCTCCGCCTCCTGGCGGGTGATGCCCTGGTCGACCCCGCGGAACACGATGTACTCGGCCTCGGTGCCGTCCACCCGGGTCACCTCGGCCGGGAGATCGCCGAGGTTGGAGCACGACACCGGCAGATCACCGGACGCGAGGAAGCCGTCGGCGACCCGCTTCAGCAACCGCTTGGGTACCAGCGGGGTCAGCGGCAGGAGTTTGAGGGTCTCGTCAGGCGTATCGCGCATGGTCTTGAACGCCTGCCGGATGACGCCACGGGCGTCGGATTGGTCGGTGGTGACCGTCAGCGGGTCGACTCGCGCGGTGGCCAGCGACATCGCGTTGGCCCGGGTATCGCCGTCGGTACGATCGTTGACCGCGATCAGCAGCGTGACATCGCCGTCGGCGCCGCAGCGTCCCATTCGCTCTCCGAGCTTCGCCGCGAAACCGGCCAGCATCGAATAGCTGTTTCCACCAACGGCTTCCGCTCGGGCGTTCCAGTCTGCGAGGTCGATGAACACCGAGATCGTCGGCAGCACAATCGGTTTGTCGCCGTCGGGCACCACCGGTTTGGACACCGGGGCCGCGACATCGTCGGCTTTTTGCCCACGCAGCTGCTTGACCGCGTCGGCAACGGTGCGCGCGACCTCGGGCATGCTCGACGCGGTCTCCCGGACGTCGCGCAGTATCGCGCGCCACCGCGTGCGGGAGTTCGGCAGCAGGTAGCCGAGATCCGGTCGCCGGCCGGCGATCGCGTCGGCGATCACCATCACTCCCCCGACACCGTCACCGAGGCAGTGCGAGGCCACCACCGTGACCGCAGTCGAGCCGTCGGTCACCGGCAGCACACCGAGGTGCCAGCCGGGTCCGTTCTCAGGGTCGATCGGCAGCTGGGCCCGCTCGTCGAGCCAGTCGCCGATCTGTGCCCGCGGGCGCGGCTCGGCGACGTCCAGTGGAGCCTGGGGCCCCAGCGCGGAGACCCAGCGGTACCGGCCGAACGGCAACGGGGAACGCTCGATTCGGCGGCCGAAGAGCCCGCCGCCGAAATTCTGATGGAACCGCCGCAGCCCGTCGAAGTCGATCGGGTGGTCGTACACCCACGTGCACTGCATGACCTGGACCCGGCCCGTGGCGCGCATGGTGCGCACCGCAGCTTCGTCCCACAGCGCGAGGCGGTGCTCCGGCAGGCCACCATCCGGTGACGCCGATGACCTTGCCGGGGAATGAATTTGAGTCATCGGGGCCTACTCGATCTTGCCGGTGAGTTCGAACGCCGCGAGGGTTTCGCCGACCAAGCGGTGCAGCCACGGCGTGGAGTTCGCCGCGCCCGGTTGGTAACCGACGACGCTCAGCGAGATGGTGCCGCCCACGCCGCAGGCAACCACCGTGAGCAGGCCGCAGCGCTGCTCGATGGCCTGGCGGGTGGCGTACCGGTCCACACCGCGGAAGTACAGGTAGTCGGCCTCCGTACCGTCGGCCATCGCCAGTGCGGACGGGACATCGCCCATGTTGGAGCAGGACACCGGCAGGTCGGCCGCAAACCCGAACACCACATCCGCCATCTTGCGCACCACGCGCTTCGGGATGAACGGGGTCAGCGGCAGCAGCACCAGCGTTTCGTCGGGTGTGTCGCGGGCCGCGGCGATCGCCTGCTTGATGGCCGTGCGGGCCCCGGTCAGATCGGCCGTCACCCCTCTCGGGTCGACCGCGACGTTGACGAGTCGGACCGCGTTGGCGCGGGTGTCGTTGTCGAGGGTGCGATCGTT
The DNA here is from genome assembly GCF_001665685.1 of Mycobacterium sp. 852013-50091_SCH5140682. GTDB lineage: Bacteria > Actinomycetota > Actinomycetes > Mycobacteriales > Mycobacteriaceae > Mycobacterium. The sequence continues at coordinate 91,277 of NZ_LZTB01000025.1, read as the reverse complement.
CTGCGGGATGTTCAGCGTCACAAGACCGTCGTCGGCACGCACCCGCCCGATCGACTCCGCGAGCTTCGCCGCGAACCCCGCGACCAGCGAATAGCTGTTGCCGCCAAGCGTTTTCGCGCGGAGATTCCAATCCTCGTGATTGATGTATGCCGTGACCGCGGGCATGAAGACGCGGTCGTCTGCACCCGTGAGCACACGCGGGCGCGCCGCATCGGACCGGGCGATATCGTCGCGCCTGCGCCGGGCGAGCGCGACTGCAGCGCGCACCGTGCGGGTCACCTCGGGCACGCCACGCAGCGTGCCGCGCAGGTCCGCCCCGATGGCCCGCGGCCGGGTGCGAGACCCGGGCGGCGGATGACCGAAGTCGGTCTTGTTGCCGTACACCGCGTCCAAGATCGTGAGGATTCCGCCGCCGCCGTCGCCCAGGCAATGCGAGCCCACCAGGCTGATCGCGGTCGAGCCGTCGCTCATCGGCAGCACACCCATGTGCCACCCGGGACCATGCTCGGGATCCAGCGGCAGCGCCGCCCGCTCGTCCACCCAGCGGCCCAGTTCCGCGCGGTCACGTGGTTCGGCGATGTCCAGCCCGGACTGGGGGCCCGGTGTGGAGACCCAGCGGTGTCTACCGAAAGGCAACGGCGAGCGCTCGATTCGCCTGCCGAACAGCCCGTGGCCCATACCCGCGTGGAACCGCCGGAGGCCGTCGTAGTCGACCGGGCGTTCGTAGATCCACACGCACTGCATGACGGCTTCCTGGCCGGTGGCGCGCAAGCCCAAAAACATGGCCTGGTCGGTGAACTCGAGCCGGTTGTCTGCCATGCTCACGCTGTTTTCAGGTCGAAGTCGTCGACGTCGGCGAACGGTCGTACCGCGTCGTGGCCCTCGATCACCCGCAGGTAGGCCGCCTTCATCGCATCGAGATAGCGCAGCACCGATTCCCGGGCGATCGGATTGCTCGGGAACGCTGCGGTGACCGTGGTCCGGTCTTCGACCCGGTTGACCCACATGCCGACCTGGTACGCCGACCGGGAATCGCTGTAGATGGTGCCCCCCAGGCGTTGCCACTCGCCGATCACGCCGGGCGAGAGCAGACCGGCATCCAGATACGACAGCATCGGGACGCCGGGATCGGGAGGCCGGATGCCGCTCTGCGGATCGGCCAATTCGAGCACCCGCTCGAACGGGACATGCGCCAGATCCATGCCGCCGTCGAACGAGCACTGCGCGGCACGGGCCGTCGCCGCGAACGACGCCGTCGACACCGGCACCGTGATGGGGACCAGCCCGGTGAACCAGCCCGTCGTCATGAACTCGGCCTCGGTGCGGCGAGTGGTGGTGGGAGTGATGACGCTGTAGGTCTCGGCACCGGTCAACGCGTACTGGGCCAGTGCCCCGCAGGCGAAGACCCCACCGCTGAAGCGCGCGCCTGCTGCCATGCAGGCCGACTCGAAGCAGTCACTCTGCTCCTTGTCGAGCAACTCCACGGTGACGACGTCCCCCGTGCAGGGCAACGACGGATCTCCCAGGGGCAACGGAAAGCGGGGCAGCGTCCCGTCATTGGCCTCCAGGAAGCTCATCCAGTCGCGGATCTCCGGGGAGTCCCTGTCGAGGGCCGCGGTGAACTCCCGTTGCTGCAGGCAGTACCGGTCGTAGCTGCCGGCCTCCGGCAGCTGCAGCGGCGCAGCCCCGTGTACCAGCGCTTGGTACATCATGTGGATCTCGACGAACGCCAAACCCATGAACATGGCATCGGTATGGACGTGGTCGACGCTGATGTACATCGTGAAATGTCCGGGGCGCTGGATGATTCCGAAGTGGAAGCAGTCCCACTGCCACGGATCCGGAGTGCCCAGGATGTGGTCGCACCACTGGCTCGCCGACATCTCACCGTGCTGGGTCGGCACGAACTTGATGTCGCGCGGGTTGGCCACCTTGTGCCGGAGGATGCGATGGTCGTCGGTGTACTCGAACCAGCTGTGGAACGTGTCATGCCGGCGCAGGTACGCGTTGATGACATGCGTCATCGCGCGAATATCGCAGCGGCCGGGTATGTCCCATGCCGGGATGTTGAGCCGGGCCATGTCGGTACCGTGCGTCCGGTGCTTGCGGTATGCCAGCAGATGTTGTTCCTGCTGGTAGCTGACCGGCACGTCGCTGACCGGGGCCTCGCGAACCTTGGCCACCGAGGCCCGCGACGGGTGCCATGACACCAGCTCGCCGGGTTCACCGGCCCAGTCGTGGATCGGCTTCATCGCAACCACGGGACATCTCCTGCCTCGACGACAGCGCTGGACGGTGTGCGTGACCCTGCGGCAGCCGCCATCACGACGAAACCGCTACGGGCGACTCAGGGGCCAAGGCGTCGCACAGCCGCTCGGCGAGAACGCGGACAGTGCTGATATCCGTTGCGCCGATGCGGATTCCGGTTTCCGCCTCGATCCGGGTACGTACCTCCAGCGTGCCCAGTGAGTCGAGGCCGTACTCGGCCAGCGGTCGGTCCGGATCGACCGCCCGGCGCAGGATCAGCCCGATCTGCTCGGCGATCATCCGGCGCATCCGCGCCTGCCATTCCTCATGCGGCAACGCGTGCAACTCGGCGAGGAAGGCGCTGCCGCCGCCCCGGTTGCCCCCCGCGGACCGGAACGCCTCGGCGAACCGGCTGTTCTGTGCGAACGCCTCGAGCCACGGGGTTCCCACCACTGGCGCGTAACCGCTGTAGGCGCGGTCGTGGCGCAGCAGCGTGGCGAACGCGTGGGCGCCCTCATCGGGCGAGATCGCGGTTCCCGAGTTCTCGGCCAGGCCCGTGCCGCGACCGATCTCCGCCCACGGTCCCCACGCGATCGCGAGCGCGGGCAAGCCCTGGCTGCGCCGCCAGTGCGTGAAGGCGTCCAGCCAGCTGTTGGCCGCGGCGTAGGCGCCCTGACCGGGCGAGCCGACCAGCGCTGCTGCCGACGAGAACGAGCAGAACCAGTCCAGCGACTGTTTGCGGGTGGCCTGATGCAGGTTCCACGCCCCGTAAACCTTTGGCGCCCAGTCTCTTTCGACGAGTTCGTCGGTGATGTTGGCGAGCACGGCATCTTCGACGACCGCAGCACCGTGCAGCACACCGCGCAACGGCAGACCGGTGGCGCAGGCCGCCTCGACGAGGCGTACGGCGACGGCGGGTTCGGCGATGTCACCGAGTTCGACGGCGATCTCGGTGCCGCCCCTGCGGATCCGGTCGACCACGGCTTGCGCTTCGGGTGTCGGCGCGGACCGACCGTTGAGCACGATCCGCCCGCAGCCGGCGCTCGCCAGTGTCTCGGCGAGGAACAACCCGAGTCCGCCCAGGCCGCCCGTGATCACGTAGGCGCCGTCACGCTGGAACACCGGCGCTTCCTCCGGTGGCACCACGGCCGAGATCTGGCCGCCGTGCGGGATGTCGAGCACCAGCTTGCCGGTGTGCTCAGCGGCGCCCATGACGCGGATGGCGGTGGCGCCGTCCTGCAGCGGGTAGTGCGTGGTCTGCGGCAACGGCAGGGTGCCATCGGCGATCCGGTGGTAGCAGACCTCCAGCAGCCGGTGCACGGTGTCGGGCTCGGTCAGCGCCAGCAGGGCCAGGTCGACGGCGTAGAACGACAGATTGCGGCGGAACGGGAACAGCCCCATCCGGGTATCGCCGTAGATGTCGCGCTTGCCGATCTCGACGAACCGGCCGCCGAAGGACAGCAGTTCCAGACCGGCCCGCTGGGCCGCACCGGTGAGCGAGTTGAGCACGATGTCCACGCCGTAGCCGTCGGTGTCCCGGCGGATCTGCTCGGCGAAGGCGATGCTGCGCGAATCGTAGACATGTTCGATACCCATGTCGCGCAACAGGTTCCGACGGGATTCACTGCCCGCGGTGGCGTAGATCTCGGCGCCGGCGGCCCGCGCCATCGCGATGGCCGCAAGCCCCACCCCACCCGTCGCGGAGTGGATGAGCACCTTGTCGCCGGCCGACATCCTCGCCAGGTCATACAGGCCGTACCACGCGGTCGCGTGCGCGCTGGGCACGGCCGCCGCCCGGTTCATCGGCACGCTGGGCGGAAGTGTCACAGCGAGATTGGCATCGCAGGTGACGAACGTCGACCACGCCCCGTCTGCGGAGATACCGCCTACGCGGTCCCCGACCTGATGGTTCACCACACCCGCGCCCACCGCCGTGACCACACCGGAGAAGTCGGCGCCGAGCTTGGGCAGGCGACCCTCGAAGCTCGGGTACCGGCCGAACGCCACGAGCACGTCGGCGAAGTTCAGGTTGGATGCGGTGACCGAGACCTCGATCTGTCCGGGGCCCGGCGCCACCCGCTCGAACGCGGCGAGTTCCAGCGACTGGATGTCACCCGGCGTGCGGATCTGCAGCCGCATGCCCTCCCGCGCGGGGTTCACCACGGTGGTGCGGCGTTCCTCGGGCCGCAGCGGGCCCGGAACCAGCCGTGCTACATACCAATCGCCGCCGCGCCAGGCGGTCTCGTCCTCGTCGGACCCGGACACCAGTTGGGCCACCACCCGGGCGGCGTCGGTGTAGTCGTCGACGTCGATCTGGCTGGCCTTCAACCGCGGATGCTCCATGCCGATCACCCGGATCAGGCCACGCAGCCCCGCCTCTTCCAGGTTGACCGCGTCCTCGGCCAGCACCGGCTGCGCGTTGCGGGTCAGCACGTGCAGGCGCGGCGGCTCCCCGTGCACCTCGGGCAGCTCACGCGCGATGTGCACGAGGTGGCGCACGGTGTCGCCGCCGCGGACACCGGACTGTTCGTCGGTGGCGCCGCTGCGCGGCGCGGTCACCACGAGCACGTCGCTGAACAGACGAGCCGCGAGGTGTTCGCGCAGCCGCTCCGCGCGGGCCGCGTGATCGGAGTGCTGCGGCCACGCCATGGTGGTGACGTCGACGTCGTGGGTCTTGAGCGCATCGGCGAGCTTGGTGGCCATCAGGTCGGCGGCGTCGGAGGTGCTGATCAGCAGCCAGCGTCCCGGATCGCTGAAGTCCTCGTCGGGCAGCTCCTGGGCCCGCCATTCGACGGCCAGCAGGCGTTCGTTGAGGGTGCGCTCACGCTGCCCACTCGCCGACACCCCGGTGCCGAGGTGCAGTCCGGCGACCGCCAGCAGCACCGCGCCCTGCTCGTCGAGCAGATCGAGGTCGACCGTCACACCCGTCGGGGAAGTTTCGACGATCCGGGCGAGGCAATAGCGCACATTGCGCGTCGACCCGTGTGCCTGCAGGCGGCGCACCCCGAGCGGCAGCATCAACGTGCCGGTGCGGTCCTCGCGCAGGTGTGGATGCGCTCCGACGGCTTGGAAGCAGGCGTCCAGCAGCGCAGGGTGAATGCCGTACACGCCCTGCTGCGACCGGATCGAACCCGGCAGCGCCACTTCGGCGAGCACCGAATTTTCCTGCGGCGCAGCGATATACGCTGCAACCAGGCCGGAGAAGGCTGGGCCGTACTGGATGCCGCGGTCGCTGTAGCCCGCACGCATCTCGGAGCCATCGACCCGCTGCGGGTGGGCGGCGAACAACGCGTCGAGGTCGTAGGACGGCGTAGTCGCCGCGCTGCCGGCGGAACGCAGGCGGGCGCCGCAACGCCGCACCAGCTCACCCTGCTGCAGCGTCTCCACCGCGAAATCGGCGTTTTCGGGTCCGCTCACCGTGGCGGTCGCCGACACCAGCGTCTGCTCCTCGAGCAGCAGCATCTGGTCGAACGTGATGTCGTGCACCTCGGCCTCGTCGCCGAGCACAGCACGAGCTGCAGCCAGCGCCATCTCGCAATAGGCGGCACCGGGAAGCGCGGCCACGTTGTGCACCTGGTGATCGCCCAGCCACGGCTGGGTCGCGGTGCCGACATCGGCTTGCCAGACGTGGCGTTCGGGCTCTTCGGCGAGTCGCACGTGGGCACCGAGCAGCGGATGCACTGCCAGCACGGCTCCGCCGGGTGCGAGCTCATTGGGGTCGCGGGTGAGGATCAGGTGCCGCCGTGTCCAGGTGGGCAAAGGCGCGTCCACAAGCCGACCCTGCGGGTAGAGCGCCGAGAAGTCGACGCGGGCACCCGCGGCATGCACGTCGGCCACCACCGGCAAGAGGCCGTTGGGCAGCTCCTGGTCGCGGCGCAGGCCGGCCAGGACGACGTGCGGGATGTCGAGCGCACGGGCGGTCTGATCGACGGCGTGCGTCAGCAGCGGATGCGGTGCGAGCTCGGTGAACACCCGGAAGCCGTCCTCAAGGGCGGCCTGCACCGCCGCGGCGAAGCGGACCGTGTGCCGCAGGTTGTCCACCCAGTAGTCGGCGTCCCAGTCGGCCAGGTCCCTCGGGTCGTAGAGGGTGGCCGAGTAGTACGGGATGGTCGGTTCGGCGGGATCCAGATCGGCGAGCTCGTCGGCGAGCTCGTCGAGGATCGGGTCGACCTGTGGCGTGTGGGACGCGACGTCGACGGCCACCTCGCGGGCCATGATGTCGCGGCTCTCCCACTCGGCGACGAGCGCCCGGATCGACTCCTTCGCGCCACCGACCACTGTTGACTTGGGCGACGCCACCACGGCCAGGACCACGTCGTTGACACCGCGCGCGGCCAGTTCCGAAAGCACCTGCTGGGCAGGCAGCTCCACCGATGCCATCGCGCCGGTACCGGCGATGGTCGCCATCAACCGCGAACGCCGGCAGATCACCTTCACACCGTCGCCGAGCGACAGCACCCCGGACACGACCGCGGCGGCGACCTCACCCATCGAGTGTCCGACGACGGCGCCCGGCTCAACGCCGCGAGCCCGCAGGGTCGCCGCCAAGGCGATCTGGACCGCGAACACCGTGGGCTGCACCCGGTCGATGCCGGTCACCACGTCGGCTGCCGTCATGGCCTCGGTCACGGAGAACCCGGATTCCCGGGCGATGAGGGGTTCGAGCTCGGCGACGGCCGCGGCGAACGCCGGCTCGGAGGTCAGAAGTCCGGCGCCCATCCCCGCCCACTGCGAGCCCTGCCCCGAGAACACCCAGACCGGTCCGCGATCACCCTGCCCGACAGCGGGCTCATACGGCATCTCGCCGTCGGCCATCTCACGTAGTCCGGCGATGAGACCGGGTCGGTCTGCAGCGAGCACCGAGGTACGCACCGACCGGTGTGCCCGGCGGCGCGCCAGCGTGTAGGCCAGATCGGCGATATCGACGTCGACCCGGTCGGTCAGCCAGTCGGCCAGCCGTCCCGCGGTCCGTCGCAGCTCATCGGCAGAGGTCGCCGACAGCGTGAACACCGAAGAACCCGCCGCGTCCTGCGGCGCCGCGCCGTCGGGAGCAGCGGCAACCGGGGCCTGTTCCAGCACTGCGTGCACGTTGGTCCCGGACAACCCGTAGGACGACACCGCGGCACGACGCGGGTGCGCATCGGAGATCGGCCAGTCGGTCGCCTCCTGCGGCACGAACAGACCGGTCTCGATGCGGGCCATCTCGTCCGGAAGCTCGGTGAAGTGCAGGTTGGGCGGAATGGTGCCGTGCTGCAGCGCGAGCACGGCCTTGATCAGGCCGACCGCGCCCGATGCCGACTGGCTGTGGCCGAAGTTGGTTTTGGCAGACCCCAGTGCGCACGCCGCCGATGTGCCGTAAACCGTTGCCAGGCTTGCATATTCGATGGGGTCGCCGACCGGGGTTCCGGTGCCGTGGGCCTCGATCAACCCGACCGTCGCGGGGTCCATGCCCGCCACGCTCAACGCCGACCGGTAGACCGCGACCTGCGCGTCACGCGACGGCGTGGCGATGTTGACGGTGTGGCCGTCCTGATTGGCGGCGGTGCCGCGGACGACGGCCAGGATGCGGTCGCCGTCGCGTTCGGCATCGACCAGCCGCTTGAGCAGCAGCACCGCGGACGCTTCGCCGGACACGAACCCGTCGGCCGCGACGTCGAAGGCATGGCAGCGGCCCGTCGGCGACAACATGCCCTGCGCCGAACCCGAGGCGAGTTTTCGCGGCTCGAGCACGATGCACACGCCACCGGCCAGCGCCAGGTCACTCTCGCCATCGTGCAGGCTGCGGCAGGCGTTGTGCACCGCGAGCAGACCCGATGAGCAGGCCGAGTCGACCGAATAGGCCGGGCCGTGCGCGCCGAGGTGGTAGGCGATGCGGCCGGAGGCGAGGCTGAAGTTGTTGCCTGTGAAGCCGTACGGGCCCTCGATGGAGTGGGCGTCGGCCGCGAGCAGCTGGTAGTCGCCGTGGGTCAGGCCCATGAATACGCCGGTCAGAGATCCGGCGAGGGTGGCAGGGTCGATACCGGCGTGCTCGACGGCTTCCCACGCGGTCTCCAGCAGCAGCCGGTGCTGCGGATCGATGGCCGTGGCCTCGCGGTCGCTGATGCCGAAGAAGTCGGCGTCGAATCCGGCGACGTCGTCGAGGAATGCGCCCCACTTCGACACCGACCGCCCGGGTACACCGGGTTCGGGGTCGTAGTACTCCTCGGCGTCCCAACGATCCGTCGGTACGGTGGTGACAAGGTCGTCGCCGCGTAGCAGGGCCTGCCACATCTGTTCTGGGGAATCGATACCGCCAGGCAGACGGCAGGCCATTCCGATGACCGCTACCGCAGTGACTGGTGCCTCAACCACCAACTTCAACCTCTTTCAAGACGTCTACGCAGACAAATCGGGCCGGGCGCCAGTTCTGCGACACCGAAGGGCGAAGACGCGTCGCGCTCCTGCCCGGACCTCGCCGCCCGGCGTCCGGCCGGCGGAATCGTCGGACGAACACTTCCGATCGCGGCGAACCGGGCAACTGGGGTTACCAGCCACGCGGCCACCTCTCTCGATACCGGCGACGATCGAACTGAGAAGTGCCGAATAAGAGTGCTCGATGCGTCAACGTCGACGCACGCTACCTGATCCCGCATTCATTCGGAATGTTGCCAATCCGAGTGCGTAGCGTAGCGCTTCATATGTGGGCAATGTTGGAAACAATGGATCGCAAAACTGCTGACATTCACCCACGATGCCCGCCACCGAAGACGGCGGCCAGTCGATGATGCGCGGCTCGGCGGCTGGGAAGCCATCCCCATCCGCTGCGGTGTTCCTCTAACTCTGTTGTGCCACAGTGGATTACCGAATCACAATACGGTGACGCCGCCGCCTGCCGTCCCATGCCCCACCGTCTCGCGAGGGGGCGCGCACGCGTAATTGATGACCTCTCCGCTGTCAACGACACGACCCCTCGGCATCCGAATAGGCATTGCTAAGCAATACTCAGCGGATTCCCAGGAATACGACAGAAAGTTTGCTGTTCACCCGTTCGCAAACTTCGAATTCCGTGGTGGAGCAAATATGCAACAGATACTGAACAGCGATTTAATATGCCTGCCTAATTGATAGCTGACCGTGCAGTCGACAAGTCTTGTTTCCGTCGTTGCGCACGCAATGACCAGTGACAACCACGTCGACGCGCGACCGCCCGGGCGAGCCGACCACCGCCGGCGTTCGCCATGGCATCGGTCCGGCCCGATACCGGATCCCGCGGCCGTCACCCGCAATTAACCCGGAGGGCAAATCCGACCCTCGCACGGGCGCTTCGCTAACGTCATCCCCGGCCGAGGCTCGGTAAACCTGAAAGTGAGATAGATCACTGGCCGGTGTGTCGCGTTACACCGACCACCAAAATCGTCAAAACGACGGACAGCAGACCCCGCGGATGCGGGTCAGCCGGCGGCCGTCTTGGACAGCTCGAACGGGCCCGAACCGAAGTCGGGTACCGGCTGATAGCCGCGGCGGCGCGCTGCCCCGACGTCCTTGCGGATGACCGCGTTGAGGGCGACGAACGCCGTCATGTCGAGCACCATCGGCGTGACCAGCCGGTTGTGCACGAAACCGATCGCCAGGCCACTGGCCGGGTCAGCCCATCCCACCGAGCCGCCCATGCCGACGTGCCCGAAGCCGGGCATGACCCCGAACGGCACAGAGTGATACCCGAGGTGGAAGGACAGCGGGACGACGAGGTTGCGATCGGGCCGCAGCGCCGACGGGCCGGTGAGACGGGCGACGGTTTGCGGAGACAGGAATTCGACACCCTCGAAGCGGCCGGCGTTGGCGATCGCTCCGTACATCCTGGCCAGCCCGCGCGCGGTCGCGACACCGTTGGCAGCAGGTATCTCACTGTCGAGGAATGGGGTTTCTCCCCGGATCAGGGACATCACCCCGGGTACATACATCGACCCGAAGGCGCCCGATCGGTCGAGCCCCGCCAGCTTGGGGGCGAGCAAGTCGAAAACGTAGTTGGGCCAGCGGCGCTGGGGCGCGAGAATCTGCGCCGCTCGAGTGGGCGCACCCACCGGGGGCCTGCCCAGATGCAGGCCGTCGGTGCGCAGGGGCTCGGCCAACTCGGCACGCATCAGATCACGCATACCCTGACCCGTCACCGCCCTGGCCAGGCCGGACAGCAGCCAACCGTAGGTCAGCGCGTGGTAGGCCGGTTTGTCGAACAGCACCGCACTGACCGGCGAGGCCGCAATGCGTTCTTCCATCAGCCTGGGGTTCAACAGCTCGGTCAGGCTCACCCCGTTGAGCTGTGACAGGCCGGCGCGATGCGCCATGACCTGCCGGACAGTGATGCCGGCCTTGCCGTTCTCACCGAACTCCGGCCAGTACGCGCACACCGGGGTGTCGTAGTCGAGCAGGCCGCGGTCTACCAGCCGGTGGATGACCGTCGAGGCCATCCCCTTGGTCGCCGAGAACACCATCGCGCCGGTATCGGCTGTCCAGAACTCGGTGCCCGCCCGGTCGGAGAATCCGGTCCACACGTCGACGACGGGCTCACCGTCCTGGAACACCGCCAACGCACCGCCGCCGAACCGGCGGCCCGGGAAGAGCTGGGAGAAGGCCCGCACGGTGCAGCCGAAATTGGCGTCTGCAGCACCCTGGACGCCATGCGGGAGCGCGACATTGCGTCCCCGACAGTCACTGTCCGACACAACTCCGAATTTACCTGGAACCCCGGCTAACTACTGGCGTGTTACCGATCTGTTAACGCCATTCGGCCCGAACGTCACCCCATCGGCTTGTCGTCGACCTTGAAGTCGATGTTGACCTTGCCGTCCTTCACCGCTTTGACGGTCGCGGTGACGCCGTATTTGGTGCCATTGCCAGCGGTCAGCACGCAATGCTGGGTGTTACCCACTTTGCCCACGATGCCGTCGTCGCATGTGACGGACTTGGCCTTCTTCTTGGCCGCGGCTTCCAGCCTCTCCTTGGCCATGGATTGCAGCTCCGTCTTCGAGACTGTCGGCTGGCTACCGCCGCTGCACCCGGTGAGCAGCACGCCGGCCGCTGCGACGCCGGCGATCAGGAGGCGCAGCGTGGAGTTCACACGTGACATACGGTTCGACCCGCCCTTCGGTTGCTGTCGATGGCCATCAGTTCGCCGCGTCGAGTATCTGCTGCGCCGCGAGCGCCGGGGTCAGTTCGCCTTCCCGCACCTGGCGCTCCACCTCCGCGCGGATGCTGCGCACCTGCGGATTGGACAGCAGGCGGTCGAGCACGGTGTCGCGCACCATCGACCAGGTCCAGTCGACCTGCTGTTCGCGCCGCCGCTTGTCGAACTCCCCCGCCTCGCTGAGCACCTGCCGATGCTTGAGCACCGTGTCCCACAGTTCGGCCAGGCCGTCGCCGGTCAGCGCACTCATCGTGAGAACCGGTGGGCGCCATAGTGATTCGCGAGGATAGATCAGCCGGATGGCACCGGTGAGCTCACGCGCGGCTTGTTTGGCCTCGACAGCGTGGTCACCGTCGGCCTTGTTCACCACGATGACGTCGGCCAGTTCCAGCACACCCTTCTTGATGCCCTGCAGCTGGTCCCCCGTGCGGGCCAGCGTGAGGAACACGAAGGTGTCGACCATGTTCGCCACGGCGACTTCGGACTGCCCCACCCCGACCGTCTCGACCAGGATGACGTCGTAGCCTGCGGCCTCCAGCAGCACGATGGTCTCGCGGGTGGCCTTGGCGACCCCGCCCAGCGTCCCCGACGTCGGCGACGGCCGGATGTAGGCGTCCGGATGCACCGCCAGCCGCGCCATGCGGGTCTTGTCCCCCAGGATCGACCCGCCGGTGCGGGTCGAGGACGGATCGACGGCCAGCACTGCCACCCGGTGACCGGCCTCGATGAGGTGCATCCCGAGGGCTTCGATGGTGGTCGACTTGCCGACGCCGGGCACCCCGGTGATCCCGACATGCATGGCCGTGCCCGCGAACGGCATGAGTTCGAGCAGCAGCTGCTGGGCCTGGTCCCGATGATCGGCCCGCGTCGACTCGACCCGGGTGATGGCCCGCGCCAGTGCGGCGCGGTCACCAGCCGGGATCGCGGCGGCGAGGTCTTTAACGGAGTGGGCCACTAGCTCAGCTGGTAGCCGAGCCGATCAGCCAGCTTCTGCAGCAGGCCGATGGCCGCGTCGGCGATGACCGTGCCGGGCGGGAAGATCGCGGTGGCGCCGGCCTCGTACAACTCGTCGAAGTCACCGGGCGGGATCACGCCGCCGACCACGATCATGATGTCCGGTCGCCCCACCTCGGCCAGTGCATCCCGCAGCGCGGGCACCAGCGTGAGATGCCCGGCGGCCAGGGACGACACCCCGACGACGTGCACATCGTTGTCGGCGGCCTGGCGGGCCACCTCGTCCGGGGTCGAGAACAACGAGCCCACGTCGACGTCGAAGCCGATGTCGGCGAACGCCGTCGCGATCACCTTCTGCCCGCGGTCGTGGCCGTCCTGACCCATCTTGGCGACCAGGATGCGGGGCCGACGTCCGTCCGCCTCGGCGAACTTCTCCACCAATTCCGTTGCGGTGCTCACGTTCCCGGCCTTCCCGACCTCGTCTCGATAGACGCCCGCGATGGTGCGGATCTCGGCCCGGTGCCTGCCGTACACCTTCTCCAGGGCGTCGGAGATCTCGCCGAGGGTCGCTTTGGCACGCGCGGCGTCGATCGCAAGGGCCAACAGGTTGTTACCCAGCCCGTCCTCGCCCGCCACACCGGATTCGCCTGCGGCACGGGAAAGTTCGACAAGTGCGGCCTGAGTGGCGGCCTCGTCTCGCTCGGCGCGCAGCTGCTCGAGTTTGGCGATCTGCTCGGCACGCACACGCGAGTTCTCGACCTTGAGGACCTCGATCTCCTGGTCCTCGTCGACCTGGTACTTGTTGACGCCGATCAGGGGCTGGGCACCGGAGTCGATGCGGGCCTGGGTACGCGCCGCGGCCTCTTCGATGCGCAGCTTCGGGATGCCGTCGCTGATGGCCTGAGCCATGCCGCCGTGCTCGGCGACCTCTTTGATATGGGCGCGGGCCTTTTCCGCGAGCTGGTAAGTCAGCCACTCCACGTAGTACGAACCACCCCACGGGTCGATCGGTCGAGTGGTGCCAGATTCCTGCTGCAGCAACAGCTGGGTGTTGCGGGCAATGCGGGCCGAGAAGTCGGTCGGCAGCGCCAATGCCTCATCGAGCGCGTTGGTGTGCAGCGACTGGGTGTGCCCCTGGGTGGCGGCCATCGCCTCGATGCAGGTGCGCGCGACGTTGTTGAACACGTCCTGCGCCGTGAGCGACCAGCCCGAGGTCTGCGAGTGCGTACGCAGCGACAGTGACTTGTCGCTCTTGGCACCGAATTCGGCCACCAACTCGCTCCACAGCAGCCGGCCCGCGCGCAGCTTGGCCACCTCCATGAAGAAGTTCATGCCGATGCCCCAGAAGAAGCTCAACCGGGGGGCGAACTTGTCGATGTCGAGGCCCGCGTCCAGGCCGGCCTTGATGTACTCGACGCCGTCGGCCAGCGTGTAGGCCAACTCCAGATCGGCTGTGGCACCGGCCTCCTGGATGTGATAACCCGAGATCGAGATGCTGTTGAACTTGGGCATCTTCGCGCTGGTGTAGCCGAAGATGTCGGAGATGATCCGCATCGACGGTTTCGGTGGGTAGATATAGGTGTTGCGGACCATGAACTCTTTGAGAATGTCGTTCTGGATGGTCCCGGCAAGCCTCTCCGGCGGCACGCCCTGCTCCTCGGCGGCCACCACGTAGAGCGCGAGGATCGGCAGCACCGCACCGTTCATCGTCATCGAGACGCTGACGCTGCCGAGATCGATGCCGTCGAACAGCTGCCGCATGTCGAGGATCGAGTCGATGGCCACACCGGCCATGCCGACATCGCCCTGTACCCGCGGGTGGTCCGAGTCGTAGCCGCGGTGGGTGGCCAGGTCGAAGGCCACCGAGAGACCCTTCTGGCCGGCCGCCAGGTTGCGCCGGTAAAACGCGTTGGATTCGGCAGCGGTGGAGAAGCCCGCGTACTGGCGGATGGTCCACGGCTGGTTGACGTACATCGTCGGGTACGGCCCACGGACGAACGGCGGGGCGCCCGGAAAGCTGTCCAGCGGGTACCCGGCCTCGACCACCGCGTCCCGGTCGGCGGCGATGTAGACCGGCTTGACGTCGATGCCCTCCGGCGTCGACCAGGTCAGCTGCTCGGGGGCATACCCGTGGGCCGCCGCGGCCTCGGCGACGTGCGTTGCAACGGCCTGCGGGGTGGCGGGCTCGCCGGTGCCCTCACCGTGCAGCGGTACGCCGGCGAAGCTGCCGATCGGGGTGGCGGACGGAGCCGGGCTGCCGGCGACATCGTTCAGAGTCATATCAGGCCCCCAGACCGGTGAGCAGGTTCGACAACACTTCTACCGCATTGATCTTCGCGGTCAGGTACCCGTCGGGTTTCGAATCGGCTTCCGCGACAGCCTTTTCCGGCCCGGCCAGCAGAACCTGGCCCACCCCGGCCGCGTGCGCGGCCTCGACCACCGCGGCGGCCTCGGCTCCGTAACGGGCATCGGTGCCGCACAACACCGCGACGCTGGGCGACCCGGTCTCCGCGACAGCCGAGGCGACGCTCGAGGCCTCGACCGTGCCGGGGTTGACCGCCTCGATGCCGCCCGAGGCCAGCAGGTTGCTCGCGAAGGTGGTCCGGATGTTGTGCTCGGCCAGCGGGCCGAGCGGCAGCAGCAGCACCCGGGGGCGAGCTCCGTTGGCCGCCAGGAAGGCATCGGAGCGGTCGCGCAGCTCTTCGAAGCCTGCCGCGTAACGCGCCCAGCCCAGCACTGAATTACCTTGCACGAGCGGCGCTTCGGCGAGGTTCGGGAACTCATTGACGCCGGTGATCGCGGTGCGGCGATGCGCGATGTCATCGGAGCGCCGCCCCGCCACCTCGGCGATCTCGGCCTTCAGGTAGTCCTGGGCCGCCACGAATCCGCCGCGGGATTCGATCTCCTGGAAGTGCGTCCAGGCCTGCTCGGCGAGCTGGGCGGTGAGGTCCTCGACGAACCAGGATCCGCCCGCCGGGTCGAGCACCTGACCGAGGTGCGACTCCTCGAGCAGCAGCAGCTGCGTGTTGCGGGCGATCCGCCGGGCGAAAGTGGTTGAGGTGCCGTCCAATCCGCCGGGGATCGCCGCATCGAACGGATGCACCGTGATGGTGTCGGCGCCGCCGACACCGGCGGAGAACGCGGCCAGCGTGGTGCGCAGCATGTTCACCCACGGATCCCGCTGGGTCATCATCGGCAGTGAGGTGACGGCGTGTAGCGTCGCCGCCCCGCAGTCGGGCGCACCCACCACTTCGGCAACCCTGGCCCACAGCTGCCGGGCCGCCCGCAATTTGGCGATGGTCATGAACTGATCGTCGTCGGCGGCGTACCGGAAACTGATCTGCCGCAACGCATCATCGGCCGCGATGCCGCCGTCACCGAGGATGCGCAGGTAGGCCACGCCCGCGGCGACCGAACCGGCCAGCTCCAAGGCCGCACTCGCGCCGCGATTGTGGAAGGCCGGGCCGTCGACGGTGATGGCGCGCACCCGGCCCGCGTAGCCCGTCAGCTGTGCGGCAGCGGCGATCACGTCGGCCTCGGTGGCCGCGCCGCGCCCGGAAAAGCCCGCGGTGAGCGGGTCGGCGCCCAGGTCGACCGACAACCGGGCACGCTGGTCGTCGTCGAAGTCCGCCAGCAGGGCCAGCACCTTCTCGGCGGTCACCCGATAGTCGGCGCCCGCGGTCTCGAACACGATCGGCACCAGGTCGAGGAACACGCCGTCGAGCACGCGGTCGATATCGGCGGCCGCGACGCCGTCCGGGCCGCCGATCCGCAGCAGCAGGGCGCTGACGCCTTCGGTCAGCGCGAGGAGCAGCACGCCGTTGACGGTCTCGACGCCGGAACCGGGGACGATCGGGAACGGCTCGGCCACGCGCCAGCCGGCCTTCACATCACGACGTGCGTCGCCGCCGCGGATATAGGGCCACTGACCCGGCAGCGACGGCTCGGCCACGGCGTCGAGGCTCGTGTAGAGCGGACGGATCGGGAAACCTTCGTAGGTGGCCGAGTCCAGTAGCCGCTCCGGCTCGGCCGGCAGGTCGGCGCTGTCCCCCCGTCGGCTCTTGGCGAGGACGCCGGCAACCGCCTTGCGCCACTGATCACGGTCGGATTCGACCGCACTGGACCCCTGTAACGACACCCGCATCTCCTGTTGTCGCAGCTTGTGACCTAGCCACTCGTTTCTCAGGCTAAATGATCACTATCACGGCTCTGCCCGCCGGGCAGCCGACGCCGACGGCGGTGACTGGGAGATGTTCGCCCGCGGCCCGTAGTCTTGATGAGCGTGAAACCCGTCGTCAGCACCCTGCGAACCGTGCGTGCCGCGGTGATGACGACCGTGCTGCAGCTGCCGCCGCGCCGCATCGTCGCCATCCTGGCCGCAATTGTGATTCTTGTCGCAGTCGCACTTCTGGTGCCGTTGCCCACGGCGCTGCAGCTGCGCGACTGGGCCGGCTCCGTCGGGCCGTGGTTTCCGCTGGCCTTTCTGGGCGCCCACATCGTGGTGACGGTATTTCCGTTTCCCCGCACGGCCTTCACGCTGGCGGCCGGGCTGCTGTTCGGTCCGGCCCTGGGAGTCGCGATCGCCGTGGTGGCCAGCACGGTGAGCGCGGTGATCGCGTTGTTGCTCGTCCGAGCGGCCGGTTGGCAACTCGACCGGCTGGTCTCGCACCCGAAGCTCGACGCGGTCGATGCGCGGCTGCGCCAACGGGGCTGGCCGGTGGTGATATCGATGCGGTTGATCCCCGCCGTCCCGTTCTCCGTGCTCAATTACGCCGCCGGGGCGTCTGCCGTGCGTGTGGTGCCCTACACGCTGGCCACGATCGTCGGGCTGCTTCCCGGGACGGCCGCCGTCGTCATCCTCGGTGACGCGTTGACCGGCAACATCAGCCCCGCGTTGTTCCTGGTGTCGCTGAGCACGGCCGCCCTCGGCGTGGCCGGGTTGATCTTCGAGATGCGCAGCCATCGCCGGGCTCAGCACAACGCCGTGTCAAGCGACGCGGTCGACACTGTGACCGGCGGCTGAACCGATCACCGACACCGAGACCCCCGCTGCCGATGATCGAACTGCGCCTGCAGTCCCAGGCCTGACGACGGCTGTCAGGCGCGGTGCGACCCGCCGGGCAACCCGCCCTGCGGATACGGCCCATCCAACGAGGGCGCCTGCGGCGGGTGGGCGGGCGCCGACCCGAGCGGCGCAGCGGCGGCCGGAGCCCCCAGCGGCGGCGTCGTCGCGCGAGCTTCGGCCTCCGCCTTGGCCACCGCCTGCGCGATGGCCGGGTCGGTTTGCGTGCTGAACCACCCGGCGACCTCGTCGGAGTCGTCCTCCGGCTTGGGCAGATTCTCCTCCACCGGGGTCGGCGTGTACCGGAACACCCCGTCCTCGCCGGGCGCACCCAGCATCTTGGTGAATCCCTGTAGCGCCGAACCGAAATCGCTCGGCACGATCCACACCTTGTTCGCCTCGCCCTTGGCCATCTGCGGCAAGGTCTGCAGATACTGGTACGCCAGCATCTCCGGGGTGGGCCGGCCGGCCTTGATCGCCGCGAACGTCTTCTCGATGGCCTTCGCCTGGCCCTGCGCCTGCAGGTACTGGGCGGCGCGTTCACCCTGGGCCCGCAGCATCCGGGACTGCCGGTCGGCCTCGGCGGCGAGAATCGCCGCCTGTTTCGCACCCTCGGCCGCCAGGATCTGCGACTGCTTCTGACCTTCGGCCTGCTTGATCGACGATTCCCGCACACCCTCGGCGGTCAGGATCATGGCGCGCTTCTCGCGGTCGGCCTTCATCTGCTTCTCCATCGACTCCTGGATCGACGGCGGGGGGTCGATGCTGCGCAACTCAACCCGCGCCACCCGCAGGCCCCAGCGGCCGGTGGCCTCGTCGAGCACACCACGCAACTGTCCGTTGATCTGGTCGCGTGAGGTCAGCGTCTGCTCCAGCGTCATCCCGCCGACCACGTTGCGCAGCGTGGTGGTGGTCAATTGCTCGACACCGACGATGTAGTTGCTGATCGAGTACACGGCGGCCTGCGGCTCCGTCACCTGGAAGTAGACGACCGTGTCGATGTTCAGCGTGAGGTTGTCCTCGGTGATCACCGGCTGCGGCGGGAACGACACCACCCGCTCACGCAGGTCCACTCGGGCCCGGATCCGGTCGATGAACGGCACCAGCAGCGTCAGCTGGCCGCTGACCGTGCGGCTGTAGCGCCCCAGCCGCTCGATGACCGCCGCCTCGGCCTGCGGTATCAGCGCGACGGACTTCGCCACCACGATGATGGCGAACACCACGAGCACCGCCAGGAAGACCAACCCGGCTATAGCACCGTCCATGTGAGACACCCCTTTTTGGTTTACAGAGACTTGAAGACAACAGCGGTGGCGCCGTCGATCTTGATGACGGTGACGTGGTCGCCGGGTTCGAACACATCGTCGTCGTTGAGTGGCCTGGCCGTCCACACCTCGCCATCGAGTTTGACCTGGCCTTCGTGCCGGGCGACCCGGTCCAATACCAGCGCCGACTTGCCTTCCAGCGCCTGGACCGGGTTCGGAAGGCCGTGCCCGCTGAGCAACCGCCTGCGCAGCGCGGGCCGTACCAGCACCAGCAACAGGACCGAAACCACCAGGAATACGGCGCCGTCGGCCCATACCGGCCAGTCCAGCAACGCACTGGAAGCCGTGGCTGCCAGCGCTCCGCCGCCCAGCATGAGCAGGAACATATCGCCGGTCAGCGCCTCAGCCCCGGCCAGCCCCAGCGCCACGATGAGCCAGATCAGCCACACAGGCATGCATCCACCCTAGCGAATACCGCCGTTGCGGCGGCCGACTATTACACTGCCAGCATCATGTGGTGTCCAAGTGCAACGCTGTCGGTGTGGGCCAACGCCTGGCTCGCGGGTGCCGCCGCGCCCGACGACGTCCTCGACGCGTTATCTCAATGGGCTCCAACGCATTCTGTGACCGCCTACGATTCGTCGGCGGCGGTCCGCACGGGCCTGCCCTGGCCGGAGTTGGAGGACTCCGGTTCGGTGTCGCTGCTGCAGACGCTGCGCACCGCCGCCGGACGGTCGGTACGGACCCCCACCATCACGGTTGCCCAGCCGATTCCCGGTGACGTCCGCGGCCTGCCCGCGGGCACCCAGTTCCAGCGCGACGCCGTGACCGTCGGCGAGGCGGTCATCGTCAACCACGACGAGTTGCCCGGCGTGGGTCTTGTCCCCGAGTTCGAGTACTTCGACTTCGATGAGGCAGAAGACAGTTCGATGTTCGACCCGGAGCCCCGCGCGTTGTCCTGGACCGTGTACTCGGTCCCGACGCTGCCGCCGCCCGAGCAGTTCGAGCTGGGCACCGCCGAGTACGAACTGCGTTCCGCCGTCCGCTCGGCCGCCGAGACGCTCGGCGCCCTACGGTCCGGGGCCGGCATGGAGGTCGAGGATCCGCGGGGCATGGTCGAGCAGATCCT
The DNA here is from genome assembly GCF_001665685.1 of Mycobacterium sp. 852013-50091_SCH5140682. Lineage (GTDB taxonomy): Bacteria > Actinomycetota > Actinomycetes > Mycobacteriales > Mycobacteriaceae > Mycobacterium. The sequence continues at coordinate 71,460 of NZ_LZTB01000025.1, read as the reverse complement.
GGACGCCACGCGACTGCACCGCATCCCCGACCACGCGCCCACCCGAGCCATCCGGGTTCTGGAAACCGCCGCGCACGTCGACGCGATCGTCACGGTGAGCGCAGGCCTGACGCCCATCGGGCTGCAGACGTCCTCGGAGGTGCAGCTGGCCGGTGACACGCTGCGCCCACTGACCCAGGTGGTGCGAGCAGCCAGACTGGCGGCTCTCGGCGCCATCATGCAGTCCGCCTGGCGCTGAACCCGGAGCTCTGCCTAGCTCGCGCTGGGGCAGCAGTTCGGGGTACAGGACGCGCCGTCGATGCTGAATCCGTATCCGGGCGCCGGATCGGGCCCCGTCACGCGCAGCGGTTCGGTGCCGTCGCGCAGCTCCGCGATGAGCCCGGCGGCCAGCTTGGCGTAGCGTCGGTCGGCGTTCGGCGTGGCGGCGCGGGCCAGCGCGATGCCCGCGGCGTCGGCCTGTTGTCGCAGTTCGTTGTCGAGATCCCACACCACCTCGATGTGATCGGCGACGAAGCCGATGGGGCACACCACGACAGCCTTGACACCGCGCTGTTGCAGGGCCGAAAGGTGATCGCCGACATCGGGTTCCAGCCACGGCACCTGCGGTGGGCCGGAGCGGGACTGCCACACCAAGTCGTAGTCGTCGACGCCTGCGGCGGCCGCCACCAGCCGCGCGGCGTAGGCCACCTGCCTGCTGTAGAGCCGAGGCCCGCACCGTTCGTCGGCGGCGATCGGGATGGAGTGCGCGGTGAACACGACGCGCGCGTCATCGGGCAGCGAGGCCGCAGCTTTCGTGACCGCCTCGGCATACATCTCCACCATCAGCGGATGATCGAAATACTGTCGCAGCTTCACCAAATGCGGTGCGTCGGGGCCGGCCGCGGCCCGGGCCCGGGCGATGTCCTCGACGTACTGCCTGCAGCTCGAGTAGCCGCCCCACGCCGACGTGGTGAACACCGCGGCACGCCGAACACCGTTGTCGCGCATGGTGGCGACGGTGTCCTCGACATAGGGCTCCCAGTTGCGGTTGCCGAAATACACCGACAGATCAGGCATCTCGGCGCGCAACTGCTCGATCAGCGCACGATTGATCCCGTTGATCGGTGACACGCCACCGAAATGCAGGTAGTGCTCGGCGACCTCATCGAGCCGCTCCGGCGGGATGTTGCGCCCGCGGGTGACGTTCTCCAGGAATGGCCGTACCTGCTCAGGTCCCTCGGGCCCACCGAAGGACAACAGCAACAGGGCGTCAAAATCCATCGGTTCGGATCAGAGCAGCTGGGTGTGGGCACCGCCGTCGGCGTAGACCACGGTGCCGGTGGTGGCAGGCAGCCAGTCCGACAGCAGGGCGCACACCGTCTTGGCGACCGGCGTCGGATCCTTCATGTCCCAGCCGACGGGAGCGCGCTGATCCCAGCCCTCTTCCAGCAGCCGCATCTGGTCACCGGCCTCGGCGCCCAGTGCCCCGCCGACGATGGCGCTCATCGCGAGCGTGCGGATAGGCCCGGCGGCAACGAGATTGGAGCGGACGCCGAACTGGCCGGCCTCGCGCGCGACGAACCGGTTGACCGATTCCAGAGCACTCTTGGCGACGGTCATCCAGTTGTAGGCGGGCATCGCGCGGGTGGGATCGAAATCCATGCCGACGATGCTGCCGCCGCGGTTCATGATCGGCAGCGTGGCCTTGGCCAACGAGGCGTAGGAGTAGGCCGAGATGTGGATGCCCTTGGCGACATCCTCGTACGGCGCGTCGAAGAACGGGTTGATGCCCATGCCGGACTGCGGCATGAATCCGATCGAATGCACAACGCCGTCAAGCTTGTTGCCCTCACCGATGACGCCGGTGACCCGCTCGGCCAGGCTGTCGAGATGCTCGGTGTTCTGCACGTCGAGTTCCAGCAGCGGAGCCGGCTTGGGCAGCCGGTCGGCGATGCGCTGGATGAGCTTCATCCGATCGAAACCGGTCAGCACCAGCTCAGCCCCGGCCTCCTGGGCCGCCTTGGCGATGTGGAACGCGATAGACGAATCGGTGATGATCCCGGTGACCAGGATCCGCTTGCCTTCGAGCAAACCTGCCATGAGTGCGACTCCTTCTTGGGCGAAAAGTTGAGCGAAAGTTTTAGTAGGCCAAAGGTTTTGGCTCAGTGGCCCATGCCCATGCCGCCGTCGACCGGGATCACGGCGCCGGCGATGTAGCCGGCGTCCTCGGAGGCCAGGAAGCTGACGGCGCCTGCGACGTCCTCGGCAGTGCCGACCCGCTTGGCCGGGATGAACTCCAGCGCGCCGGCCTGGATCCGCTCGTCCAGGGCGCGGGTCATCTCGGTGTCGATGTAGCCGGGGGCGACGACGTTCGCGGTGACCCCGGCCTTGGACAGCTCACGGGAGATCGACCGGGCCATGCCGATCAGCCCGGCCTTGGCAGCCGCGTAGTTGGCCTGGTTGCCGATACCCCACATGCCCGAAACCGAGCCGATGAAGATGATCCGGCCGAAACGTTTGCGCTGCATGCTGCGGGAGGCGCGCTGCGCGACCCGGAACGCACCGGTCAGGTTCGCGTCGATGACGTCGGTGAAGCGGTCTTCCGTCATCCGCATGAGGAACGCATCCTTGGAGATACCTGCGTTGGAGACGAGGACCTCGACCGGGCCCTGGTGCTCCTCGACCTCCTTGAAGGCGCGGTCCACGGCGTCGTTGTCCGTAACGTCACACACGACACCGAAGAGCCCGTCCGGAGCGCCCGATCCACGGTGAGTCACGGCCACCTTGTGCCCGTCGGCGGCCAGTCGCTGCGCGATCGCCAAGCCGATACCGCGGTTGCCACCGGTGACCAGGACCGAGCGGGAAACGAACGCAGGACGGCCACCAGGGGTGGTTTCGGGGTCGGCCTCAGTGGCGACCTTGTCGGGTGCCTGTTCGCTCCTCGCGTCCGCAGTTATCTCTTCGCTCCTCGCGTCCGCAGTCATGCTCGTCAACTTATCGCCTCAGTCGCGGTTCGCTGAAATCGACACCAGGGCCGGCGCATGCGTCGTTGCGCCGCCCCGCTGCCGATCTCGACGGTCGTTAATTGGGCAACCTGCGGTTGACCAACAGTCCGGCCAGCGCCGCGAGCGCAAGCACCAACGCCCCGAGCCGCAGCCAGCCCAGGCTGGCATCGCCCTTGATGGTCTCGTAGCCGATCTGCTGCTGCAGTGACGTGAAGACCGCCTTGAGCTGCTCCAGGTTGGCCGCGTTGAACGAGTCGCCACCGGAGAGCTGCGCGATCTTCTTCAGCGTCTCGTCGTCAACCGGCACCGGCTGGCGCTGATCGTTGATCTCGACATAGCCGTACGGCGTGCCGAACGACACCGTGGAGATCGGGACGCCCTGATCCTTGGCGGTGCGGGCCGCGGTGTAGGCGCCCTTGGGGTTGTCGGGGTTCGACGGCACCGTTTCCTTACCGTCGGACATCAGCACGATCCGCGCAGGCGGGGGCTCGTCGCCACCGCCGATCACCGCGCCAACCGTCGCGATCGCCTGCAACGCGGTGAAGATGCCCTCGCCCGTCGCGGTTCGGTCGGCGAGCTGCAGCTTGTCCAGCGCGTTCTTGGTCGCATCGCGGTTGGTGGTCGGTTGAACCAGCACGGTGGCGGTGCCCGCGTACGCGATCAGACCGAGGTTGATGCCGGGGGTGAGCTGGTCGGCGAACTGCTTGGCGGCCTCCTGCGCCGCGGCCAGCCTGCTCGGTGCGACATCGGTGGCCCGCATGGACTGCGAGACGTCGATCACCAGCATCACCACGGCACGGTTGCGCGGGATCCGCACATCGTGGGTCGGGCCCGCCATCGCCACGGTGAACAGCAGCAACGAGATCACCAGCAGGATCGCGGGCACATGCCGCCAGCGGGTGGGCTGCTTGGGCGCCACGCTCTCCAGCAGCTCCATGTTGGCGAACCGGAGGATCCGCTGTTGACGGGCCCGCTGGACGATGACGTACAGCGCGGCAAGGGCGGCCACCACGAACAGGAACAGGAACCACCACGCGTGCGCGAAGCCGGACAGGCTGATCGGCCCGAGTATCGGTAATGTCATGTGCTAGTTGTCATTTCAGTGTCGATGGTCGTCGGCCAGACGTCTTTTGTGCGTTATCGGCCGGCCAGTGCGCCCCGGCGGCGGTTCGCCACGAACCGCACCACATCGGCGATCCAGTCCCGGTCAGTGCGTAGGCTCAGCAGCGGGGCATCGCAGCGGCGCAAGGTCCGGGCCACCTCCGCGCGATGAGCCGCGGCGGCTTGCTCGAAATCGCTGCGCAGTTGCGCGTCGATGGTGAACTCTCGGGTGACGCCGGTTTCGGTGTCCTGCAGGATCACGTCCCCGACCTCGGGCAACTCGACGTCACGTGGGTCGAGCACCTCGATGCCGAGCACCTCGTGACGGCCTGCGATGGCCCGCAGCGGGCGCATCCAGTTGATGGGCCCCAGGAAGTCACTGATGATCACGGCCATGCCGCGTCGCCGTTCGGGCCTGCGCAACGCGTCGATGGCCGCGGCCAGATCACCCCGGACGCCGGTGGGTGCCTTCGGCATCGTGGCGATGGCGCGCAGCATCTCCTGCTCGTGCATGCGGCCCGACAGGGCCGGGACGCGCCGGACCGATTCGCCGTTGGCGATGATCGCGCCGATCCGGTTGCCACCGCCACTGTTGAGGAACGTGATGGCCGCGGCCGCGGCGACAGCGAGGTCACGCTTCTCACAGCCCGCGGTACCGAAGTCGAGGCTGGCCGAGACGTCGACCACCAGCCAGGTCTCCAGCTCGCGGTCGGCGATCATCTGCCGAACGTGCGGCATCGTGGTGCGCGCCGTCACCGACCAGTCCATGCGACGCACGTCGTCGCCGGGTTGGTAGATACGCGACTCCCCCGGCTCCGAACCGGGGCCGGGGATCAGCCCCAGGTGGTCGCCGTGCAACACGCCGTCGAGCTTGCGGCGGACCGTCAGCTCGAGTTTGCGCAGGGCCGCCGACAGAGCGGGGTCACGGATCTCGCCGCGCTGCAGCGACGGGAGGTCGACTGAGCGGCGGCCCGGAGCCGTCACCGACCCGCGGCCGCGGCGGCAGCGGCGGGCACTACGGGCTGAACCGAATGCCCTTGCTGCGGAAGGGCGTTCACCTGCGGCAGCGCCACGGTCTGCAGGATGCGGTTGACCACGGTCTCCGACGAGATCTCATCGGCCAGCGCGTCGTAGGTGAGCACCAGCCGGTGGCGCAACACATCAGGGATGACCTCGACGACGTCCTGCGGGATGACGTAGTCGCGGCCGCGTACCAGCGCCAGCGCGCGTGCCGCGGCGATGATGCCGAGCGATGCACGCGGCGAGGCGCCGTAGGCGATCCACGCCTTGGCGTCGGGCATGCCGAACTTCTCCGGTTCACGCGTCGCGGTGACGATACGCACGACGTAGTCCACCAGCGCGTGGTGCACGAACGTGTTGGCCGCGACGTCCTGCAGGCGCAGCAGATCGCCGGTGTCGAGAATCTGCTTGGGCTCCGGAGGCTTGACGCCCATCCGGTAGATGATCTCGCGCTCTTCCTCCGGCGACGGATAGTCGACGTTGAGTTTGAACAGGAAGCGGTCACGCTGCGCCTCGGGCAGCTGGTACACGCCCTCCTGCTCGATCGGGTTCTGGGTAGCCATGACCAGGAACGGGCTGGGCAGCGGGAAGGTCTTGCCGCCGATGGAGATCTTGCGCTCGGCCATCACCTCGAGCAGGGCCGACTGCACCTTGGCGGGCGCGCGGTTGATCTCGTCGGCGAGCAGGAAGTTGACCACCACGGGGCCGAGTTCGATGTCGAAGTCTTCCTTGCCCTGGCGGTAGATACGGGTACCGATGATGTCGGTGGGCACCAGGTCGGGGGTGAACTGGATACGGGCGAACGTGCCGCCGACCACCTTGGCGAACGTCTCCACAGCCAGCGTCTTGGCGACACCCGGCACACCTTCGAGCAACACGTGCCCCTTGGCGAGCAGGCCGACCAGCATGCGCTCGACCAGCTGGTCCTGGCCGACGATGATGCGCTTGACCTCGAAGATCGCCCGTTCCAGGGTATGCACCTCACCCTGCAGGCCGCCGTTGTTCGACGCCGGGGCGGCGTGCGCGCCGGCCTGCGCAGCCGGGGAGCCGGGAGGATAGCCCGGCGCCGGGCTCGAGCCGGGGTAACCTCCGGCGCCCTGCGGCGGTCCACTCGGTGACGTCATTCAACTTCCTCCCACGGTGTTCGTCTGCAAACGCATCAATACCAATAGCCGGGCAGCCGGGTGCCCTCGGTCAACTATTCCAGGCACTTCCGAATCCGTCGACGCTGGCCGGAAGAGTTCAGGTTCCGCTCAGGATTCGATGATGCGGGACAGGTGGGGCGACATACCCGCGGTCCGCACCGGGCTGACGGTGACCTTCCCGGCACTGCCGGACGCCTCCAACATCTTTCCGCCACCGAGATAGATGGCGACGTGCTGGCTACCACCGGGGCCGTAGAAGATCAGATCGCCGCGTTTGGCCTGCGACGGCGGGATCGCACGGCCGGTGTTGTACTGGTCGCCGGAGTACTTGGGGATCTGCACACCCACGCCCGCGAAGGCGTAGCGGGTCAGGCCCGAGCAGTCGAAGCCGATCTTTCCGGCGTCGTAGTCGACCCCGGGGCCGGGGCCGGTCAGCGTTCCACCACCCCACGAATAGGGCACGCCCATCTGGCTGCCGGCGCGGCGGATGGCGTATTCGATGGCCTGCGGGCCGCGCACCGCTCCGGCAGGCAGGGTCGATGCCGCGGCTGTCTTCGGCGCCAGGCCGATGCTCTGCAGGAACTGCTGGCCGAGGCTCTGGGTGGTCTGCAGCGCGATCTGGCTGACCTGGAAGGACGCGTTGGCGATCGCCACCGGGTCACCCGGGGCTCCGGAGCTGACCACCTTGGGCAGCGTCGGGTCCCACGCGCCGTCGTCGGGTGCGGCAGCGGCAGGCCACGCGCCCCCGACGGCGAGCGCGATTGCGAGCGCCGTCGATGCCAGGATCCTGGTGGGGCGAAATGACTTGGAGCGCAATGCAATCCCTACGATTCAGTACTCGATGTAGCGGACGACGTATGGCGTCATGCCGCTGGTGCGAACGGGTGAGATCTTGACCGTCGACCCGGTGTACGGCGCTTCGAGCATCTGGCCGTTGCCGAGGTAGAGCGTGACGTGCTGGGCGCCGCCGGGGCCGTAGAAGATGACGTCGCCGCGGCGCATCTGCGAGGACGGGATCTTGCGGCCTGCGTTGTACTGCGATCCCGAGTAGTGCGGCAGCTTGATGCCGACGCCGGCGAAGGCGTACAGGATCAGGCCTGAGCAGTCGAAACCGACGGTGTCGGCACCGGAATCGATACCTCGGCTGGGGCCTGCGGCGTTTCCGCCGCCCCACGAATAGGGAACGCCGATCTGCGAGCCCGCGCGCTGGATGACGTACTCGGAGGCCTGCCGCCCGTAGACCCGGGGAATGGCGCCGTTGGTGTAGCCCGTCGGCGTGGGCAGGATGCCCATCTTCTGCAGGAAGCTACGGCCCATGTTCTGGGTGACCTGCGCCGACGTCGACGAGATGCCCAGCACGGTGTTGATGATTGCGACCGGGTCACCCTGCACGAACGCGCTCGGGATCGCGGGCAGTGTGGGGTCCCACTGGCTGTCCCAGTTGGCGGGGCGTTGTCCCGCTGCCCCGGGAGCGCGGTCCCAGTTGCCCGGGTTCGCCTGCGGAAGGGTCGCAGCGGGCGTATTGCCCGCCGGTCCCGACATGGGCCGCGCCTGGTCGAGTTTGGCCTGGGCCGCGGCACGTTGCGCGGTGAGCTGCTGCAACTGGTCACGCTGGGTGCCGAAGGTCTGCTGAGCGTCCTTGAGTGCCGACACCGCGGAATCCTGGCTGGCCTGGGCGTCGCGGGCGGCCTGGTCGGCCTTCTGCTTGGCCAGCCGGGCGGTTGATTCCCGGTTCACCTGTTCGGTCCGGGCCCGCTGCAGGTCGGCCATCACCTGATCGGAGCTGACGGCCAGAGTCTGGCTGGTGGCGGCCGCGTCGATCATGTCGGCGGGGTCGGCCGCGGTCAGGTACGAGCTGGACGGGCCGTTGACGTAGCTGGCCGCAGCGAAAGTGTCGAAGCGTTTCTGCGCGGCGGCGATGGCGGCGTTGGCGTCGGCGATGCCCTGCTGACTGGCGGTCACTTCGCGGTTGGCCGCGTCGGCGGCGTCGCGCGCGTCCTGCACCGCGACGATCGCCTTGTTGACGCTCTCCTGCTGGGTCTGGATGTCGGCACCCAACTCCTGCAGCTTCTGGTTCGCATTGGCCACGGCGGCAACCAGACTCGCAACGTCCTCCGGGCCGCCGGGTTCGGCGACCGCCGGTGGGACACCGCCGGCCAGAGCCGTGGCGAGCAGCATCCCGATCGTCAGCGGTACGGCGCAGATGCGGCCGTACAACTGCGACCTAGAGGCGCGAAGGGAGCGTCTCATGCGACTCAAGTCTCCTTGGGCTCAACGACGGCGTACCGGCAGGTTTGCTCGCAGCCTTTGCGCAGAAGTCACACAAAGCACAACTACAACAATGGGTACCGTTTGCACCGTACGTCACATGAGAAGCTAAAGAAACTTTAGTCACAAATTACAGATATGTAATTGCGAATAGTGTGACCGTTTAGTGATATTCGAGGAATTTACGAACTAATGTTCGATGGATCCGCGGGCTCGCTCTGCGAGCCCGTCCCGGCAGTCGACGCCGCGGCACGTTTGCCACGAACCTGCAGGACGCGGGTGATGACGGCGGCCGCGGCCACCCCTAGCGTCAACGCGATCGTCAGGGTTGTCCACGGGAAAATCGGAGTCGTTATCTGATCGACGAAATTCCGTGCCGACTGCACCGGGTTACCCGTCTTGGCAACGTCTTGTCCGGCCTCCAAAGTGACCCGATCTATCGACTCGCTGTACGTGCCGGCAAATGACGGACTGATGGCGAGCACGGTCGACCCGGGATTGGCCTGACCGACCTCGGTGGCGATGTCCCGCAGCGGGGTGTCGATGAACGGATTCTTCGGCACCACGATGACCTTGAGGTCGACGCCCGCCTGCCGCGCGTCGCTGACCACCTGGCGAAGCTCCGGCACGTCGGCGGCGGGTGCGCTCACCCCGTCGTCGGCGACGTCGGCCTGCACGGCCGCCATGCAGTGGGCGACGCCATCAGGTTGCGCCGGGCTCAGTCCCACGGTGTCACACACCTCGACCGGGATGAAGGCAGGCAAAAACGGGATGACGTGCGGTCCAGTCACAGGGGCACGGTACGCCGTGTCGTTGAGTCGGCGAGCAGCGACACGGCCGTCACGCTCGGGCGTGGGCTACCCCGGTAAGTTTGGGCGCCCGGGAGCTGACGCGGCCCACGCCGCGGCGACGGATGGTCGAATCCGGCCGTCCGGGTAGCACCGGCGAAGCAACAAGAGAAGACTGTTACGCGCCCTGCGGCGCATTGCAGGACAAGCGTACTGTTAACATCGGAACGCCGCCGACACAGCCCGTCGCGGCGAGAACAAGCCGGGAGTTGATGTGAGCAGCGAGAATACGGAAAATTCGTCCCTTAACTCGTTTGGTGCCCGTGACACGCTGACGGTCGGGGACCAGAGTTACGAGATCTATCGTCTGGACGCGGTACCCGGGACCGAAAAGCTGCCGTACAGCCTCAAGGTGCTCGCCGAGAACCTGTTGCGCACCGAGGACGGCGCCAACATCACCAAGGACCACATCGAGGCCATCGCCAACTGGGATCCCTCGGCCGAGCCGAGCATCGAGATCCAGTTCACCCCGGCCCGCGTGCTGATGCAGGACTTCACCGGTGTGCCGTGCATCGTGGATCTGGCCACCATGCGAGAGGCCGTGGCGGCCCTGGGCGGCGACCCAGACAAGGTCAACCCCCTCTCCCCGGCCGAGATGGTCATCGACCACTCGGTGATCCTCGACGTGTTCGGCAACGCCGGCGCGTTCGAGCGCAACGTCGAACTCGAATACGAGCGCAACGCCGAGCGCTACCAGTTCCTGCGCTGGGGCCAGGGCGCGTTCGACGACTTCAAGGTCGTCCCGCCCGGCACCGGCATCGTGCACCAGGTCAACATCGAATACCTGGCCCGGGTGGTGTTCGAACGCGACGGGGTGGCCTACCCGGACACCTGTGTGGGCACCGACAGCCACACCACGATGGAGAACGGTCTGGGCGTGCTGGGCTGGGGCGTCGGCGGTATCGAGGCCGAGGCCGCCATGCTGGGCCAGCCAGTCTCGATGCTCATCCCCCGCGTCGTCGGCTTCAAGCTGACCGGCGAGATCAAGCCCGGCGTGACCGCCACCGATGTGGTGCTCACCGTCACCGACATGCTGCGTAAGCATGGCGTGGTCGGCAAGTTCGTCGAGTTCTACGGCAAGGGTGTGGCCGAGGTGCCGCTGGCCAACCGCGCCACCCTGGGCAACATGAGCCCCGAATTCGGTTCCACCGCAGCGATTTTCCCGATCGACGAGGAAACCATCAACTACCTGCGCCTGACCGGGCGCACCGAGCAGCAGCTGGCACTGGTCGAGGCCTACGCCAAGACCCAAGGCATGTGGCACAACCCCGATCACGAGCCGGCATTCTCCGAGTACCTCGAGCTGGACCTGTCCACCGTCGTGCCGTCGATCTCGGGTCCCAAGCGCCCCCAGGACCGCATCGAACTCTCCGATGCCAAGAACGCGTTCCGCAAGGACATCCACAACTACGTCGAAGAGAACCTGCCGACCCCGGAGACCAAGCTCGACGAGGCCGTCGACGAGTCCTTCCCGGCCAGCGACTCCGTGGCCCTGAGCTTCGCCGATGACGGCGCTGTCGACGCCCGCCCGTCGGCGGCCAACGGCGCCGCGGGCCGCCCGTCCAAGCCGATCACCGTGCGCTCCGAAGAGCGCGGCGAGTTCGTGCTCGACCACGGTGCCGTGGTGGTCGCGGGCATCACCTCGTGCACCAACACCTCCAACCCGTCGGTGATGCTCGGCGCCGCCCTGCTGGCCAAGAAGGCCGTCGAGAAGGGCCTCACCTCCAAGCCGTGGGTGAAGACCAACATGGCACCCGGCTCGCAGGTCGTCACCGACTACTACAACAAGGCCGGCCTGTGGCCGTACCTGGAGAAGCTGGGTTACTTCCTCGGCGGCTACGGCTGCACCACCTGCATCGGCAACACCGGGCCGCTGCCCGACGAGATCTCCAAGGCCATCAACGACAACGACCTGTCGGTGACCGCGGTGCTCTCCGGTAACCGCAACTTCGAGGGCCGCATCTCCCCCGACGTCAAGATGAACTACCTGGCGTCCCCGCCGCTGGTGATCGCCTACGGCATCGCGGGCACCATGGACTTCGACTTCGAGACCGACCCGCTGGGCCAGGACCAGGACGGCAACGACGTCTTCCTCAAGGACATCTGGCCGTCTGCCCAAGAAATCGAGGAGACCATCGCCTCCTCGATCAACCGGGAGATGTTCACCGACTCCTACGCCGACGTCTTCAAGGGCGACGACCGCTGGCGTTCGCTGCCCACCCCGGAGGGCAACACCTTCGCCTGGGACGAGGCCTCCACCTACGTGCGCAAGGCCCCGTACTTCGACGGCATGCCCGCCGAGCCGGCGCCGGTCACCGACATCACCGGCGCCAGAGTCCTTGCCCTGCTGGGCGATTCGGTGACCACCGACCACATCAGCCCGGCCGGCTCGATCAAGCCCGGCACCCCGGCCGCCCAATACCTCGACGCCAACGGCGTGGCGCGCAAGGACTACAACTCGCTGGGGTCGCGGCGCGGCAACCACGAGGTGATGATCCGCGGCACCTTCGCCAACATCCGGCTGCGCAACCAACTGCTCGACGATGTGTCCGGTGGTTACACGCGTGACTTCACCCAGGAGGGTGGCCCGCAGGCGTTCATCTACGACGCGTCGGTCAACTACAAGAAGGCCGGCATCCCGCTGGTCGTGTTGGGCGGCAAGGAGTATGGCTCCGGATCGTCGCGCGACTGGGCCGCCAAGGGCACGGTGCTGCTCGGCGTCAAGGCCGTCATCACCGAATCCTTCGAGCGCATCCACCGCTCCAACCTGATCGGCATGGGCGTCATCCCGCTGCAGTTCCCGGCAGGTGAGTCGGCCGCGAGTCTCAAATTGGACGGCACCGAGACCTACGACATCACCGGCATCGAGGCGCTCAACGAGGGCAAGACGCCCAAGACCGTGCACGTGACGGCCACCAAGGAGGACGGCTCCAAGGTCGAATTCGACGCCGTCGTGCGCATCGACACCCCCGGTGAAGCCGACTACTACCGCAACGGCGGCATCCTGCAGTACGTGCTGCGCAACATGCTGAAGTCGAAGTAGTCCTGGCCGGAACAACCAAATCAGCTATGGCGCTACGCCAGGCGCCTGCGCGAGGAGTGAACCAGTGCCCCGGGTGACCGACGACCATCTGGCAGCCCGCCGCCGCCAGATTCTCGACGGCGCCCGGCGCTGCTTCGCTCAGTACGGGTACGAGAGTGCGACCGTGCGGCGGCTCGAACAAACCATCGGGCTGTCGCGCGGCGCAATCTTTCACCACTTCAAGGACAAGGACACCTTGTTCTTCGAACTGGCCCGCGAGGACGCCGAGCGGATGGCCGACGTGGCCGCCCGCGAGGGTCTGATCCAGGTGATGCGCAACATGCTGGCCGCGCCCGAGCAGTTCGACTGGCTGGCCACCCGGCTGGAGATCGCCCGAAAACTGCGTAATGATCCGGCATTTCACCAGGGCTGGGCAGAGCGGTCGGCCGAACTGTCCGCTGCCACCACCGAACGGCTACGGCGGCAGAAGCAAGCCGGACGGTTGCGCGACGACGTCCCGAGCGCGGTTCTGCACATCTATCTGGACCTGGTGCTTGACGGCCTGGTGGCGCGGCTGGCCTCGGGCGAGGACCCCAAGAATCTCAGTGCGGTCCTCGACCTCGTGGAGGCATCGGTGCGGCAACAACACCCGCCTTCAGCCGATCACTGAAACCGGCTGCGCCGCAACGGCTCTGCGCTCAGGCCCGGGCTCGGGTGCGATGATTGGGTCCACCTCTGCTGCGCATGGTGGTGCCCGATTCGCGCAGCAAGCTGTGTATCGAACCGTACGACCGACCCGTCGTAGCAACCAGCGAGCGGATGCTGGCGCCCCTCTCGTAGGCGCTACGCAACTCGGTCAGCAATTCGTCCCGGGTCTTGTTGGTTTCCTTCATCGACATCTCCCCGCTGTGGATGTCCCGACGGTTACCCAGACTAGAAACAGCTCACACGTCGGCGGGCGAAATTGGCCAACGTCTTAGGATTTGGCGTCGATCCGGTTTTGGCGAGTGCAACAAACTCAAGCCAGCTCGATGAGGTCGCGGTACTCCGCCGACCAGAAATCCTCGGTACCGTCGGGCAACAGCACCACGCGCTGCGGGTCGAGCGCCTCGGCCGCGCCCGGATCGTGCGTCACCAACACCACCGCGCCCTGATAACTGCGCAACGCGTCGAGCACCTGCTCGCGCGATGCCGGGTCCAGGTTGTTGGTCGGCTCGTCGAGCAGCAGCACATTGGCGGTCGAGGCGACCAGGCCGGCCAGCGCCAGTCGGGTCTTCTCGCCGCCGGACAGCGTTCCGGCCGGCTGCTCGAGCTGCGGCCCGGTGAACATGAAGGCGCCCAACAGACCTCGTAGATCCTGCTCCCCCGTGTCGGGCGCTGCATGCCGGATGTTCTCCCACACCGTGGCGTGATCGTCGAGGGTGTCGTGTTCCTGCGCGAAGTAGCCGAGTTTGAGGCCATGGCCCGGCTCAAGGGCGCCCGCATCGGCGGTTTCCGCACCCGCCAGCAGACGCAGCAGGGTGGTCTTGCCCGCACCGTTGAGTCCGAGCACCACAACCCGCGATCCGCGGTCGATGGCCAGGTCGACACCGGTGAAGATCTCCAGCGACCCGTACGTCTTGGTCAGCCCCTTGGCCACCAGCGGCGTCTTACCACACGGCGCCGGGCTCGGGAATTTGATCCGGGCCACCTTATCGGCAACCCGTTCAGCGTCCAGCTCGGCGATCATCCGCTCGGCTCGACGCAACATGTTCTGCGCGGCAACGGCTTTCGTGGCCTTGGCGCCCATCTTGGCGGCCTGGGCGCGAAGTGCGCCCGCCTTCTTCTCCGCGTTGGCGCGCTCCCGACGACGGCGCTGCTCGTCGGTCGCGCGGGCGTCGAGGTATTTCTGCCAGCCCATGTTGTAGACATCGGCCTCGCCACGCACCGCGTCCAGGAACCACACCCGGTTGACGACGTCAGCCAGCAGCTCGACGTTGTGGCTGATGACCACCAGACCACCGGCATGGTTCTGCAGGAAGGTCCGCAGCCACCCGATCGAGTCGGCGTCGAGGTGGTTTGTGGGCTCGTCGAGCAGCAAGGTGGTAGCCGAACCCGATCCCGTATCGGACGCCGCGAACAGAATGCGGGCCAGTTCCACCCGCCGGCGCTGACCACCCGAGAGGGTCCGCAGCGGCTGGGTCAGGACACGGTCCGGCAACGCCAGGCTCGCGCAGATACGACCTGCCTCGCTCTCGGCCGCGTACCCGCCAAGGGCGGCGAAGCGCTCCTCCAGCTGACCGTACTTCCGCACGGCCTTGTCGCGGGCGGCGTCGTCGGCCACCTCGGCCATCAGCGCCTGCTGCTTCTCCAGATCAGCCAGCAGCGCGTCCAGGCCACGCGCCGAGAGGACGCGGTCACGGGCCAGCACGTCAAGGTTGCCTTCCCGGGGATCCTGTGGCAGGTAACCGATCTCGCCGGTCCGCGTGACAGTGCCGGCGTACGGCTCGCCCTCACCGGCGAGAATCCGCATCGTGGTGGTCTTGCCCGCGCCGTTGCGGCCGACCAGACCGATCCGGTCGCCGGGCTGGATCCGCAGCGCCGAACCCTCGATGGACAGCAGTGTGCGCGCGCCGGCGCGGACCTCCAGGTCCGTTGCGGTGATCACGCTACTGCCTCCCTGCCTGTTGTCTCATGTGTCGTTGGTGCCTGACGGCTATTTGTCGTCGGTGCCTGTCGATTCCTCGCGCAAGCGCTCGTCGGTGCCTGTCGATTCCTCGCGCAAGCGCTCGTCAGTGAAAACCGGGGGCCGACGCTCCGCGCGCGCAGCCACCGCTTCCTCGAAGTTCGCGGTGAGCAGGCGCACGAAGAGTTGCCCGAGGCCTTCGGCCTGCATATGCCCCTCAAGGCTAGCGGCGTCCAGTCCACTCCAAAGTGTCCGCTTGGTCAACTCGATTCCCGGGCGGGAGAACGCCGCCATGCCCTCGGCCATCGAGTAACAGGTTTCCAGCAGCTCACCTTCCGGCACCGACCGCGACACCAGGCCGATGCGCTGGGCTTCCTCGGCGTCGACATCGCGGCCGGTCAGCATGATCTCGAAGGCCCGCGATGCGCCTATCGCCCGGGGCAGCAGGTACGAGAGGCCCAACTCGCTCGCGGTCAGCCCGTTGTTGATACCCGCGGCGCGGAAGTACGCGCCCTCGGCGGCCACGCGGATGTCGCAGGCCAGCGCCAGGCACAGGCCGCCGCCGATGGCGGCCCCGTTCACCGCCGCGATGACGGGCTGATGCAGCCGCCGGAGCCCCAGAATCACGTCGTCGAGTACTTCCATCGACCGCAGCGCGAACGTCGGCCGGGTCAGGCCTCCCACGTGGGGTACCGACCCGGCCGACTTGTGGTCAGCGCCCGAAGAGAATCCGCGACCGGCGCCGGTCAGCACCACAACCCGCACAGAGTTGTCGTAACGGAGCTCTTCGAGCGTCTGCTTGAGCGGAACCATGACGTCGAACGCCATCGAGTTCATCCGCTCGGGCCGATTCAGGGTCACCAGGGCCACGCCAGGGCGCGGACGGTCGACGACGACGAACTGGTTGGGCTCTGTCACGCACAGCACGCTATCGCGTGTGCAGCCGCCTGAGTGCGCAGCGACCCCGGATCAGGTCGGTTAGACCTGCTCCCCGTCGCCCTGCGCGGCGATCGCGGCGTCGACGTCGAATTCCTTGACCTTCTGGACCAGGTCCTCGAGCGCTGCGGGCGGCAGGGCGCCGGCCTGGTTGAACACCAGCTTGCCCTTCTTGAAGGCCATCAGCGTCGGAATGGACCGGATCTCGGCGGCGGCAGCCAGCGACTGCTCGGCCTCGGTGTCGACCTTGGCGAACACCACGTCGGGGTGCTTCTCCGATGCGGCCTTGAAGGTCGGCGCGAACGCACGACACGGCCCGCACCAAGACGCCCAGAAATCCACCAGCACGATCTCGTTGTCGGCAATGGTGGTGTTGAACTGTTCTGCGGTGATGTCTTGCGTACTCACGACTTTCCTAACGTTGCGGTGCGGCGGGCTGTTCCCAGCCTATGGTCAATGCAAGCCGGCCAGTGCAGTTTCAGCGTGGTAGCCGCCGAAGCCGTCGAGCGTGTCGTCGCGCAACCGGTTCACCCAACCCGGGTCGGCCAGCAACGCCCGCCCGATCGCCACGATGTCGAACTCACCTGCGGCGAACTGCTCGAGCAACCGGTCCACCGGAGCCGGGGTGATCACATCGCCGTCGGCCCGGCCTGGTTTGAATTCGGTGGCCAGCCCGACGGAGCCTACGCCGATGACCGGGATGCCGGTGATGTGCTTGACCCAGCCGGCGAGGCTGCGCGTGGACCCGGGGAACGCCGGAAGGTAGTGCCTGCGGGTCGACGGGTGCAGGATGTCGATGCCCGCGCTCACCAGAGGTGTCAGCACCGCCTCCAGCTCACCGGGATCGGCGGCGATGTGTGCGTCGTAGGCGTTGGCCTTCCACTGCGAGAACCGGTAGATGATCGGGAACTCCGGACCGACCGCGTCCCGTACCGCAGTGATCACCTCGACCGGGAACCGGGTGCGCGCGGCAATCGAGCCGCCATATCCGTCGGTGCGCTGATTTGTTCTCTCCCACAGGAATTCGTCGAGGAGGTAGCCGTGCGCGCCGTGCAGCTCGACAGCGTCGAACCCGGCGATCTTGGCGTTGCGGGCAGCCTCGGCGAAGCTCGCGGCCACGCCCGCGAGTTCGTCGGTGCTCAAGGCGCGCCCTTTCGCCTCGCCGAGAGAGTTGACGCCGGACGGACTCACCGGGACGAGCCCGTCACGGTCGTCGCGCTCCGCGCCTTGATGCCACAGCTGCGCCGCGATGGTCGCGCCGTGAGCGTGGACCGCGTCGGTGACCGCCCGCCAGCCGGCCAGCACCTCTGAACCGGCCAGGGTGGGGATGCTGAACGGCCAGCCGGCCACGGGATCGGGCAACCGCACGCCCTCGGTGATGATCAAGCCGACACCGCCGGCGGCGCGACGCGCGTAGTACGCCGCGACATCGGGCCCTGGAACACCATCCGGCGACGCGCGACGGGTCATCGGGGCCATGGCAAACCGATTGGGGATCGTCAGGGACCCGACGGTGATCGGACTGAACAACTCTGGACGTGGCACGTTCACATGTCCAACCAACATCGGTTGCCGCGCGGGGATTCCGTTTTACTCGCCGCGAGTCTGAGTGGGTAGCGGCTTCTCGAACCAGTGATCGGCGTAGACCTCGCCGCTGAACGGTTCGACTTCCTCGTAGCCGCAGCTGCGGTACATCCGCTGCGCCTCGGTCAATGCAGCATTGGTGTCCAGACGCATGAGCCGAGCCCCGTGGGCCTGCGCGTGTGACTCCAGGGCCGTGAGGATGCGTCGGCCCACCCCCAGGCCGCGTGTGCTCGGGGCGACCCACATCCGTTTGACGAGCGCGACCGCGTCGGGATACCAGATCACCGCACCGCACCCCACGGGCCGGCCGTGCAGCGAGGCGACGAGCAGCAACCCCGCGGGCGGTGTCATCTCGGCATCGGCGACCGGACTGACCGCCGGGTCGTAGCCGCCGGTGAACCGCTGGGCCAGTTCGGCGTAGTAGGTCGCCAGGCAGTAGCGAGCGTCGGGATGGTGTGGATCGCAGACATCCAGCTGGACCGCAGACGCCGTCAGCAGCCGCTCGACCTGGGCCATCGCCGTCACCAGCCGGTCCTGCTGGCTGCCGGACAGTGACCGCAGCACGGCGGCTGCCGCGGCGTCGGAGCGCTCGTTGAGCGTGGCGAGCTCCCGGCGCCCGGCGTCGGTGAGCTGCGCCGTACGCACCCGCCCGTCTGCGTCGCTCGGCGCGACCGCCACGAGCCCTTCGTGCTGCAGAGCCCGCAGGAGCCGGCTCAGGTAACCCGAATCCAACCCGAGCCGTTCCCGCAGGTCCCGCACGTCGCATCCATCGACACCGATCTCCCACAGCAGCCGGTCTTGACCCAGCGATCGCCCGCTGGCCAGGAAGTTCTCGTTGAGCACCCCCGCGCTGCGCGTGACGACCCGGTTGAACCTACGGACCTGCGCGACCATCTCCGCGGACATATCTCTGACTTTAGTCAGGTAAATACCGGACGCGCCGAGCTTCCGTCAGGATGAGCACTTCATGCGGTGGACGGCAGCTCGGGCCGGCGTGCCGACTCGAACCGCCAGATCGCATGGTGCAACGCCGTGGCGTCCCAGCCCGCGTCGTCGGCTACGGCCTGCAGAAGCGCAGCCACGTCCTCGCCATCGACCGCACCGAGTTCGCGATACACGTAACCGGCGACCGACGGATCGACGGTGACACCGGGCTGTTGTGCGAGCAGCACGAGGTAACGCCAGGTGAAACCTGACCGCTGCCCCGGCACCGCACACCACGCCGCCTTGGCCTGCGCGCAGCGGTCATCGTCCGCGGCCACGGCCCGCAGGTCCGCAGTGGTGCGGACCCCGAGCCCGACGAGAGCCTGGGTGACCTCGATGAGCGCTGCCGCCCGCAGCGGCGCACCCTTGGCCGTCGACGTCGGACGGCGATTGCCGATCTCTGCCGCCCACTGCGGCGGACCACCGAGCTCCTCGACATTCGCGAGAAGCTCCGGCGCGCCGTCGGTGTCGGCGTCTCCACCCTGGGCCGCTCGATAGCCGCGGTATCGCTCGACCACTTTCTCGACGGTCAGGTGCCGCGCACCGGTCACGTAGATCGCGTCAATGATGCACAGCGCCAATGCATCTGGATATCCGAACGGACCCGGCCAATCGCCCGGATCGCCGAGATCGCGTTCGCATGCCACCCGCAACCGCTCAATACTCATATCGGTGCCTTCCCAACCTGTGGGCCCGCCATCGGTCCCGTCTGGCCGAAAGCTAACGAGGACAGCCGACAAGAACGGCTCAGGATCGGGAGTTATCCACAGGCCCGGTCGACATTGGCGAGCAATTGCGCCCTGCGCTTCGGCCACCAGAACATTTCGGCCAGCAAGGCAACGAGATAGATCACCGAGGCCACGGCATTGCCCCACGAACCGAACACCGCGTCCCACGCTGCGGACGCGGCCGCAACGACAAGGACCACCGGAAACAGCCACCTCAGGGGTCGTGCGTCCTCAGCTGCGGCATGCATACCGCGGCGATAGTCGAGCGCTGCGGGCATCAATCGGGGATCGTCGATCCGGTCCCCGTTTCGCGCCGCAGTCACCACCGCGACCCGGTCGGCACCGCCGAGTTGCTTGGCGGCCGGCCAGTACCGCGCCATCCGTTGCGGCATCCATATCCCGTAGAAGACGCCCATGACCACGAACACCGCGACGCCTGCCACCCAGAATCCGGAGTCCAGCAAGGCCAGGACCGCAAGGCACAACCCGACACTGCCGCCGATGATCACCGCGCGGTAGAAGAAACCACCTCGCCATACGAAGGCAGGGACCGTCAGCACACCGTCATTGTGACGGGGCGAGAGCGGCTAAACGGTGAAACCGAGAGCCCGCAGCTGTTCGCGACCGTCGTCGGTGATCTTGTCGGGACCCCACGGCGGGTTCCACACCCAGTTGATCCGGAGTTCGTCGACCAGCCCGGCACCGACGAGCGCGGTCCGCGACTGATCCTCGATCACGTCGGTCAGCGGGCACGCCGCGGATGTCAGCGTCATGTCGATCAGCGCGACGGTTCCGGTATCAGCCTGTTCGACGTTCAGTCCGTACACCAGACCGAGGTCGACGACGTTGATCCCCAGCTCCGGGTCGACCACGTCGCGCATGGCCTCTTCGAGGTCGGCGAGGAATTCCTCATTGGCGGTGTCGGTCATGCCGTCTCCCTGTGCGAATCGTTGGCCTCGGCGAGCGCGGCCTTGAAAGCTGTCCAACCCAGTAACGCGCATTTCACCCGCGCCGGGTATTTGGCGACCCCGGCGAACGCGATGCCGTCACCGATCACATCCTCGTCCCCCTCAACGTTGCCGCGGGAGGAAATCATCTCGGTGAACGCCGCGACCGTATCGAGGGCATCACCGACGCTCTGCCCGATCACCTGATCGGTGAGCACAGAAGTGGAGGCCTGGCTGATGGAACAGCCCTGTCCGTCATACGAGATATCGGCGATGGTGTCACCGTCGTCGGACAACGTCACCCGCAGTGTCACCTCGTCCCCGCACGTCGGGTTGACGTGATGCACCTCGGCCGCGAACGGCTCCCGCAGTCCGCGGTGGTGCGGATGCTTGTAGTGGTCCAGGATGACGTCCTGGTACATCTGTTCCATTCGCATCATCGATCCCCGGTCGCTTCGCTCCTGCCCGCCGAACCGAAAAACTCCACGACGCGCTTCACCCCGGCCACCAACCGGTCCACCTCGTCGAGCGTGTTGTACACCGCGAACGACGCGCGTGCGGTCGCGGCGATGCCGAACCGCCGGTGCAACGGCCAGGCGCAGTGATGCCCGACTCGCACCGCCACGCCGTCGTCATCGAGGAACTGGCCGACATCGTGGGCGTGGATTCCGTCGACGACGAAGCTCACCGGCGACCCACGGTGCTGCATGGTCGTCGGCCCGATCACCCGGATATTCGGTAGCCCTGCCAAGCCTTCCAAGGCGGCGGCCACCAGTTCGGCTTCGTGCGCCTCGACGGCGGGCATCCCGATGGCGGTCAGATACCGTGCGGCAGCGGCCAATCCGACGACCTGCGACGTCATCGGCGTGCCTGCCTCGAACCGCTGCGGCGCAGGTGCGTAGGTGGTCTTCTCCATCGTGACGGTCTCGATCATCGAACCGCCGGTGATGAAGGGCGGCATCGCGTTCAGCAGTTCCGAGCGCCCGTAGAGCACACCGATTCCGGTGGGCCCCAGCATCTTGTGTCCGGAGAACGCGGCGAAGTCGACGTCGAGGGCATGGAAGTCCACGGGCTGGTGCGGCACCGACTGGCAGGCATCGAGCACCGTCAGCGCCCCGACCGCCTTGGCCCGCGACACCAGCTCGGCCACCGGGGCGATTGCCCCGGTCACGTTCGAATGATGGCTGAACGCCACCACATTCACGCGCTCGTCGAGTTCGAGTGAATCGAGGTCGATGCGGCCGTCCTCGGTCACCGAGTACCACTTCAGGGTCGCCCCGGTGCGCTGCGCCAACTCCTGCCACGGAATCAGGTTGGCGTGGTGTTCCAGTTCTGTCGTGACGATCACGTCGCCCGGGCCGACCGCGCGGTCGAACCGCTTGTCCCCCAGCACATACGCCACCAGGTTGAGCGACTCGGTCGCGTTCTTGGTGAAGACCAGTTCATCGGGCTCGGCGCCGACGAAGGCCGCGATGTCGGCGCGGCCCTGCTCGTAGGCGTCTGTCGACTCTTCCATCAACTGGTGCGCACCGCGGTGCACGGCCCCGTTGGAGGTGATCAAGAAGTCCCGTTCGGCGTCGAGCACCTGTAACGGCTTCTGCGACGTCGCCCCGGAATCCAAGTAGGCCAACTGATTCCCACCGCGCATCACCCGACTCAGGATCGGGAAATCCGCACGGATCCGGGTGACGTCCAGGTCGACCGAGGCGGCAGTCATAGTCCTGCTCCTCACGTCCGCGCCATGATCAGGCGCCTACGGCTTGGGTGAAGCGCACGTAACCGTTCTCTTCGAGTTCGTCGGCCAGTTCGGGCCCGCCGGACTCCACGATGCGCCCACCGACGAACACGTGCACGAACTGCGGCTGGATGTAACGCAGGATCCTGGTGTAGTGGGTGATCAGCAGAATGCCGCCGTGGGTTTCCTCGGCGTAGCGGTTCACGCCTTCGCTGACGACCCGCAGCGCATCGACGTCGAGGCCCGAATCGGTCTCGTCGAGGATCGCGATCTTGGGCTTGAGCAGGCTCAGCTGCAGGATCTCGTGCCGCTTCTTCTCGCCACCGGAGAAGCCCTCGTTGACGCTGCGCTCACCGAACGCCGGATCGATCTCCAGGTCGCTCATCGCGCCCTTGACTTCCTTGACCCAGTGCCGCAGCTTCGGCGCCTCGCCGCGAACGGCGGTCGCCGCGGTGCGCAGGAAGTTCGACATCGAAACCCCGGGCACCTCGACCGGGTACTGCATCGCCAAAAACAGTCCCGCTCGCGCTCTTTCGTCGATGCTCATCTCGAGCACGTCCTGGCCGTCGAGGATGATCGACCCGGACGTCACGACGTACTTCGGGTGCCCCGCGATCGCGTAGGACAGCGTCGACTTGCCCGAGCCGTTGGGGCCCATCACCGCGTGGGTCTCCCCCGACTTCACGGTGAGGTCGACGCCCTTGAGGATGGGGATTGCGCCGCCGTCCTCGGCGCCGTCGTTAGCAGCGACGCTGACGTGGAGGTCCTTGATTTCCAGAGTGCTCATGCGTGCGTGATTCCTTCAGTTAGCTCAAGTTCGTGTTCGATGGCGGCGGTGAGGCGCTCCCGGACCGCGGGGACGGAGATCTTCTGGATCAGCTCACCGAAGAATCCGCGCACCACCAGGCGACGGGCCTGGTCCTCGGGGATACCGCGAGCCTGCAGATAGAACAGCTGCTCATCGTCGAATCGGCCGGTGGCACTGGCGTGCCCGGCGCCGATGATCTCGCCGGTCTCGATCTCCAGGTTGGGCACCGAGTCCGCGCGCGCACCGTCG
This sequence comes from Mycobacterium sp. 852013-50091_SCH5140682, assembly GCF_001665685.1. Classification (GTDB taxonomy): domain Bacteria; phylum Actinomycetota; class Actinomycetes; order Mycobacteriales; family Mycobacteriaceae; genus Mycobacterium. The sequence goes on along the minus strand of NZ_LZTB01000025.1, from coordinate 48,436 downwards.
GTGAGCACCAGGTTCCGGTTCACCTCGTAGGTGTCGGTGCCGGTGGCTTCGGCGCGGATCAGCACGTCGCCGATCCACACGGTGTGGGTGTCGGGCTTGCTCGACTGCGGATCCCCTTGCAGCGCACCCTTGTACGTGACGTGCGACCGGCAGTTGGGCTGGGCGTGGTCCACCAGCAGCCGCGACTCGAAGTGTTGGCCGTCGTCGGCGAAGTACAGGCCGAGCAGTTCGGCGTCGCCACCGGGGGCGGTGAAGCGCACCCGTCCGGTCAGTCGCGCGACGTCGCCGCCGAGGGTGACCGCGAAATGCCGCAGCACCGCGTCCTTGCCCAGCGTCGCATGGTGCGTGCTGACGTAAACGGCGTCGTCATCCCAATCGGCGATGGAAACGACCTTCAGCTGCGCTGCGTCGCCGACGATGAATTCGACGTTGTCGGCGTAGGTTCCGCCACCGCGGAGGTCGAGGACCACGACCGCCTCGGCGAGCTCCTCCAGCCGCACCTGCAGGTGACCGTATGCCGTCGACCCCGCACCTGGGCCGTTGACGGTGATCTCGATGGGCTCGGCAACCTGCTTGTTGCGCCCGACCGTGACGACCGTCGCGTGACCGAACGACGAGAAGGCCTGGGCCGCAACCCGATCCGCGGGCACACCACCCTGACCGAGTCGCTCGTCGCCGCGCTGGACGGTCTCGACGGTGACGCCGGGCCGCTCGGAAACCTCGATCAGCGCACTGCCGGTGACCGCGGCCGACCCATTGTGCAGCCCGCGAAGCCGCTTGAGCGGGGTGAACCGCCAGATCTCGTCGCGGCCGTGCGGCACCTCGAAGGCGTCGACGTCGAACGACGTGAAGATCTCGCCCTTATTGGTGCCTTCAACAGCTTCAGTAAGCCCTGCCACTAGCCGACCGCGCCTTCCATTTGCAGCTCGATGAGCCGGTTGAGCTCAAGTGCGTATTCCATCGGGAGTTCCTTGGCGATCGGCTCGACGAAGCCGCGCACCACCATGGCCATGGCCTCGTCCTCGGTCAGACCGCGGCTCATCAGGTAGAACAGCTGATCCTCGCTGACCTTGGACACCGTGGCCTCGTGGCCCATGGTCACGTCGTCCTCGCGGATGTCGACGTACGGGTAGGTGTCCGAGCGGCTGATCGTATCGACCAGCAGCGCATCGCATTTCACGCTGGAGCGCGATCCGTGCGCGCCCTTGTTCACCTGGACCAGGCCGCGGTAGGACGCGCGGCCGCCGCCGCGAGCCACCGACTTGGACACGATGTTGGACGACGTGTTGGGCGCCAGGTGCAGCATCTTGGCACCGGTGTCCTGGTGCTGACCCTCGCCGGCGAACGCCACCGAGAGCACCTCGCCCTTGGCGTGCTCGCCGGTCATCCACACCGCCGGGTACTTCATGGTGACCTTGGAGCCGATGTTGCCGTCGATCCACTCCATGGTGGCGCCAGCTTCGGCCCGGGCTCGCTTGGTGACCAGGTTGTAGACGTTGTTCGACCAGTTCTGGATCGTGGTGTACCGAACCCGCGCACCGGGCTTCACCACGATCTCGACAACCGCGGAGTGCAGCGAATCCGACTTGTAGATCGGTGCGGTGCAGCCCTCGACGTAGTGCACGTAGGAGCCCTCGTCGGCGATGATCAGCGTCCGCTCGAACTGGCCCATGTTCTCGGTGTTGATCCGGAAGTACGCCTGCAGCGGGATGTCGACGTGCACGCCCGGCGGCACGTAGATGAACGATCCGCCCGACCACACCGCGGTGTTGAGCGCGGAGAACTTGTTGTCCCCGGCCGGGATCACGGTGCCGAAGTACTGCTTGAAGATCTCCGGATGCTCGCGCAGGCCCGAGTCGGTGTCCAGGAAGATGACGCCCTGCGCCTCAAGGTCTTCGCGGATCTGGTGGTACACCACCTCGGACTCGTACTGCGCCGCCACACCGGCGACCAGCCGCTGCTTCTCGGCCTCCGGGATGCCGAGGCGGTCGTAGGTGTTGCGGATGTCCTCGGGCAGTTCCTCCCAGGACGCGGCCTGCTTCTCGGTGGACCGCACGAAGTACTTGATGTTGTCGAAATCGATGCCATCGAGGTTGGAACCCCAGTGCGGCATCGGCTTCTTGTCGAACGTGCGCAGCGCCTTCAGCCGGGTCTCCAGCATCCACTCCGGCTCGTTCTTCTTGCCCGAGATGTCACGCACGACCGCCTCGGACAGGCCGCGTTGCGCACTGGCGCCCGCGGCATCGGAATCCGACCAGCCGTAGCCGTAATTCCCCAGCGAGGCAATGGTCTCCTCTTGGGTCAACTGGTCCGGTGTGGTCGTCATCGCGACACTCCTTGTTCGTTGGTGACTACAGGCTGTTCGGGTATGACCGGCACATGCGTGGTGCATGCGCAGTCACCGTTGACGATGGTGGCCAGCCGCTGGACATGGGTTCCCAGGATCTCGGCGAACGCCTCGCGCTCCGTCTCGCACAGTTCGGGGAATTCCTCGGCGACGTGCGACACCGGGCAGTGGTGCTGGCAGATCTGCACGCCTCGCACGGGCCCGCTCACCGGATTGGTCGTCGTCGCATAGCCGGCCTTGGTCATGGCCGCGGCCACGCGATCGGCGGTTTCGGCCACATCGCCGGAGTCTGCGGTGACCCCGGCGAGGATGGTGTCGATGCGCCGCCGAGCGAATGTCCGGACCGCATCCTTGCCGCCGATCTCGCGCAGCTGCCGAATGGCCGCAACCGCCAGGTCGTCGTAGGTGTGCCCGAGCTTGGCCCGCCCGGCCGACGTCAGCTGGTAACGCTTGGCGGGCCGGCCCCGGCCGTTGTGCTGCCACGGCGCCGCGGCGCTGGCCTGGGCATCACCGGCATCGATGAGGGCGTCGAGGTGGCGACGCACCCCTGCGGCCGAGATGCCGAGCCGCTCGCCGATCTGGCCCGCGGTGGTAGGACCCTGGAGCAGCAACTGGATGATGGCGCGGCGCGTCTGGCCGTCGGAAACGGGCACGACGTCACCCGCAGCGGGCGCACCGGCAACACCGACAGGGGCCGGCGAACCGACCCCAGCCTTGCGCGCAACGTCCGAGCGGATTTTCACAACACCATTGTGACGGAATTCGGCCGACGGTTCTAGCAAGGGTAGCCTTACGTGATTTGGGCCACCCTCCTGCGCCCTCACCGGCCCGGACCACTCAATCACGGCGGTTACTCTGCACTGATGGCCAGCCGCCTGTCGTCCTTCAGCTCGTCGATCGCCCGGTGGCACGGCGACGAACGTGCGGTCGGCTCCCCACTGAACGACGCCGAGGTCGTCGCGCTGCGCCGGACCAGGCTGTTCGGCGCCACCGGCACAGTCTTGATGGCCATCGGGGCGCTGGGCGCAGGAGCCCGCCCGGTGGTGCAGGACCCGACGTTCGGGGTGCGGCTGCTCAACCTGCCGTCCCGCATCCAGACGGTGTCGCTGACCATGACCACCACCGGCGCCGTGATGATGGCGCTCGCCTGGCTGATGCTGGGCCGGTTCGCGCTGGGGCCCCGCCGCATGTCCCGCAGCCAGCTCGACCGCACGCTGCTGCTGTGGGCGCTGCCGCTGCTCATCGCCCCACCGATGTACAGCAAGGACGTCTACTCCTACCTGGCCCAGAGCGAGATCGCGCTGCTCGGGCTCGACCCGTACCGGGTGGGCCCGGCCACCGGCCTCGGCCTCGACCACGTCTTCACCCTGTCCGTACCCAGCCTGTGGCGCGAGACCCCGGCCCCCTACGGTCCGCTCTTTCTGTGGATCGGCCAGACCATCTCGGGAGTGACCGGCGAGAACATCGTCGCTGCCGTGCTGTGCCACCGCCTGGTCGTGCTCTTCGGTGTCGGCCTCATCGTGTGGGCCACCCCGCGGCTGGCTCATCGCTGCGGCGTCGCCGAAGTCAGCGCGCTGTGGCTGGGCCCCTGTAACCCGCTGCTGTTCATGCATCTCGTCGCGGGCATCCACAACGAGGCGCTGATGCTGGGCCTCATGCTCGCGGGCACCGAGTTCGCGCTCCGGGGGATCGATTCGAGCCACCCGCTGTTGCCGCGCCCGTTGACGTGGCCACACGGTTCGGCCGAGTGGGCCCGCTGGCGACCAATGGCGATGCTTCTCCTCGGCGCGGTGCTCATCACCATGTCCTCGCAGGTCAAGCTGCCGTCGCTGCTGGCGCTCGGGTTCGTCGCGATGGCCCTGGCGTGGCGCTGGGGCGGCACCGTGAAGGCGTTCTTCATCGCGAGCTTCTCGTTGGGCGCGGTATCGCTGGTCGTGATGGCGATCATCGGCTGGGCCAGCGGCCTCGGCTTCGGCTGGCTGTTCACCCTCGGCACCGCGAACGTGGTGCGCAGCTGGATGTCACCGCCGACACTGCTGGCCCTGGGCACCGGTCAGGTCGGCATCCTGCTGGGGCTCGGCGATCACACCACCGCGGTTCTGGCGCTGACCCGCGCGATCGGCGTCTCGATCATCGCGGTCGTCGTCACGTGGCTGCTGCTCGCGGTGATGCGCGGACGGCTGCATCCGGTCGGTGGCCTCGGGGTCGCCCTCGGCGCGACCGTCCTGCTGTTCCCCGTGGTGCAGCCGTGGTACCTGCTGTGGGCCATCGTGCCGCTCGCCGCCTGGGCCACCCGGCCCGGCTTCCGCGGCACCACCATCGTGCTGACCCTCGTCGTCGGCATCTTCGGCCCTACAGCCAACGGCGACCGGTTCGCGCTGTTCCAGATCGTGATGGCGACCCTGGCGAGCGCGGTGATCGTCCTCATCCTGATCGGGCTGACCTGGCGCCGGTTGCCCTGGCGCAAGCTGCCCGACACCACCACCAGCCCACCAGCGGCACCGGTCACCACCTCCGACGCCTACGCTGAGTCCCCGTGAACTCGCGTTCCGACGCTTCGCCGACTGAAACACCCGTGCTGCTGCGCGGCGTCACCAAGCAGTACGGCACGACGACAGCGGTATCCGGCCTCGACCTCGAAGTACACAAGGCCGAGGTGCTGGCGCTGCTCGGGCCCAACGGCGCAGGCAAGACCACCACCGTCGAGATGTGCGAAGGCTTCATCCGGCCAGACGGCGGCACCATCGAGATCCTCGGCCTCGACCCGGTCGGCGAGAACGCGCAGCTGCGTGAGCGGATCGGCGTGATGCTGCAGGGCGGCGGCGGCTACCCGGCGGCACGGGCCGGCGAGATGCTCAATCTCGTGGCGTCGTACGCGGCCAACCCGCTCGATCCGGCCTGGCTGATGGACACCCTCGGCCTCACCGAATCCGCCCGCACCACCTACCGGCGGCTCTCCGGCGGACAGCAGCAGCGGCTGGCGCTGGCATGCGCGGTGGTCGGGCGTCCCGAGCTGGTCTTCCTCGACGAGCCGACCGCAGGCATGGACGCGCACGCGCGAATCGTGGTGTGGGAGTTGATCGATGCCCTGCGCCGCGACGGCGTGACCGTGGTGTTGACGACGCATCAGCTGACCGAGGCCGAGGAACTCGCCGACCGCATCGTGATCATCGACCACGGCGTTGCGGTGGCCACCGGCACGCCCGCCGAACTGATGCGCACCGGCGCCGAAAACCAGCTGCGGTTCAGTGCGCCGCGCAAGCTCGATCTGTCGCTGCTCATCGCAGCGTTGCCCGAGAACTACAAGGCCGGCGAGACCGCACCGGGCGAATACCTGGTCGAGGGAGACATCGACCCGCAGGTGCTGGCCACCGTGACGGCGTGGTGTGCCCGGCTGGACGTGCTGGCCACCGACATGCGGGTGGAGCAGCGCAGCCTTGAGGACGTGTTCCTGGACCTGACCGGACGCGAGCTACGAGGCTGACGATACGGACGACATGACGGACAACGAGATGACCACCACGAACCGCTTCGAACCCGGGATGTTCTCTCCCGATCCGCGGCCGGCGGGCGTGCCGAAGATGCTGGCCGCGCAGTACGGGCTCGAGCTGAAATTGCTACTCCGCAACGGCGAGCAGTTGCTGCTGACCATGTTCATCCCCATCACGCTGCTGATCGGGCTGACGCTGCTGCCGCTGGGGTCGTTCGGCGAACACCGCGCCGCGGCGTTCACCCCGCCCATCATGGCGCTGGCCGTGATCTCCACAGCCTTCACCGGGCAGGCCATCGCCGTGGCGTTCGATCGCCGGTACGGCGCGCTCAAACGGCTCGGCGCGACGGCCCTGCCGGTCTGGGGCATCATCGCGGGCAAGGCGCTGGCCGTGGTCACGGTGGTGTTTCTGCAGGCGATCCTGTTGGGCGCCATCGGTGTCGCTCTGGGCTGGCGCCCGCCGGTCGCGGGTCTGGCGCTGGGCGCGGTGATCATCGCGTTGGGGACGGCCGGCTTCGCGGCATTGGGACTGCTGCTGGGCGGCACGCTCAAGGCGGAGATCGTGCTGGCGTTGGCGAACCTGTTGTGGTTCGTGTTCGCCGGGTTGGGTGCGCTGACGCTGGAAGGCGGCCTGGTGCCGTCGGCCCTGCGGTGGGCCGCCCGGCTCACCCCGTCGGGCGCCCTCACCGAGGCGCTGACCCGCGCGATGTCGCTGTCGGTGGACTGGTTCGGCATCCTGGTGCTCGTGGCGTGGGGCGCCGTCGCGGCCGTGTGCGCGATGCGCTGGTTCCGCTTCACCTGATGACCCCGTCGGCCCCTACTACGAGCTGTAGTTCCCGTTCCTCTACGATCAGCCCGTGACCGTCGGACGTCTTTTTCTGCGACTGGTCGATCTGCTGCCACTACCGAGCCTGCGGGTCCAGCGCATCATCGCGTTCCTGGTGATCCTCACGCAGGGCGGCATCGCGGTGACGGGAGCGATCGTGCGGGTGACCGCCTCGGGCCTCGGCTGCCCGACGTGGCCACAGTGCTTCCCCGGCAGTTTCACCCCGGTCCCGCACGCCGAGGTCGCCGTGGTGCATCAGGCCGTCGAGTTCGGCAACCGGATGATCACCTTCCTCGTGGTGTTCACCGCGGTGGCCGCCGTGCTGGCCGTCACCCGGGCCCGCCGCCGCCGCGAGGTGCTGGTCTACGCCTGGCTCATGCCCGCCTCCACGGTGGTGCAGGCCATCATCGGCGGCATCACCGTGCGGACCGGCCTGCTGTGGTGGACCGTGGCCATCCACCTGGTCGCCTCGATGACCATGGTGTGGCTGTCGGTGCTGCTGTACGTGAAGGTCGGCCAGCCCGACGACGGCTCCCCCACCGTGCTGGTGGCAAAACCCTTGCGGCAGTTGACCGCGCTGAGCGCCGTCATACTCGCCGCGATCCTGATCACGGGGACCCTGGTCACCGGAGCAGGCCCGCACGCAGGCGACAAGAGCCTCGACCGCGTGGTGCCGCGTCTGCAGGTGGAGATCACCACCTTGGTCCACGCCCACTCGTCGCTTCTGGTCGCCTACCTGTCGATGATCATCGCGCTCGGGTTCGCCCTCGCCGCAGTGCACGCGGCTCGGCCGATCATGGTGCGACTGGGTGTGCTGCTCGCCCTGGTGTGCGCGCAGGGACTGGTGGGGACCGTGCAGTTCTACACCGGCGTGCCTGCCGCATTGGTCGCCGTGCACGTCGCAGGCGCAGCGGCCTGCACGGCTGCCACGGCGGCGCTATGGGCGTCGATGCGAGAGCGGACCGAGCCCCAGCCGCTCCAGGGCTGATTCGACCCCCAGTGCGAACTGTCGTTCCGCGTCGGCGCGTTTGCCGGCGCTGAGCTGACGGAAACCCAGAGACGGTTCGACGAGCTCGAGTTCCAGGAGCCGGGGACCGTCCGTACCTGAGTCCGTCGCCCCGGCCCCGCCGATCACGTCCACCCGGGCGTACAGCAGGTCGCGCGCGGCGATGTCGAAAATCCGTGCCACGGCCGCGATGGCCAAGCGCCCGACCTCCCAGATCTCGTCCTCAGGTTCGGCCGGGGACAGGGTCTCGGTGGCATAGGTTCCGGTTTCTTCGAAGTCCGGCGCGCTGCCCGCAGGTGGCAGTATCGGCCCCTTGATGAACGCGTGGGACTCCTCGCCGTTGAGAAAGACCAATGCCGTCTCCCCGTCGGCGATGCGCGCGTCGTACGGCTGCACCAGCACAGCGCGCCCCTGCGCATGCAGCTGGGCCGCGTGTGCAGCGGCCGCGTCGGCGTCGACGAACCGTTGTGCTCCTTGCGAACCCGCCCCGACCGCCGGTTTCACCACCACCTCGCCTACGGGGACACTCACCGAATGGCCAACCGGGAAGTGCCGGGTGGGAACCACCGGCACCCCGAGCTGATCGAGGTCGATCAGATAGTGCTTGTCGATATTCCAGGCGACCAGCGCGGGCGGATTGATCAGGTTGCGCACCGAACGCGTCCACGACAGGTATTCGTCGAGCCGGTCGGGGTAGTCCCACGTCGCCCTCAGCACCACCAGATCCGCGTCCCGGGTCGCGGGGTCGTCCCAGGACAGCCACCGCGCGTGCAGGCCCCGAGCACGCAGCGCGGCGACCAAACCCGCGTCGTCGCCGTCGCCCTCGGGCAGTGACGGGCAACCGGCGAACACGATGCGTGGATGGAAGATGTCCGGGCGGGCGAGCTTCACACAATCCTCCGGGGTCGGCGGCGACGGGTTCTCCCAAGGGTGTCACGGGATCCCGCCGGGCGTTGCGGCACACGCGAACGGCCGACGCTTGGCAGGATGGTCACCATGCACGCGATCGAAGTCGCCGAGACCGGCGGGCCCGAGGTCCTCAATTTCATCGAACTGCCCGAGCCCACCCCGGGCCCCGGCGAAATACTGATCAAGGCCGAAGCGATCGGTGTGAACTTCATCGACACCTACTTCCGGTCCGGGCTCTACCCGCGGGAGCTGCCGTTCGTCGTCGGCACCGAGGTGTGCGGCACCGTCGCCGCCGTCGGTGACGACGTGGCCGCACTGGCCGTCGGCGACCGGGTGGTGACCGCCAACGCCACCGGTGCATACGCCGAATACTGCGTCGCCCCAGCCGATTTCAGCGCCTACGTGCCGGACGGCGTGGCACCGGACGCCGTGGCCTCCGCACTGCTCAAAGGCATGACCGCGCACTACCTCATCAAGTCGACGTATCCGGTGCAACCGTCGGACACCGTGCTGCTGCACGCCGGCGCAGGCGGCGTGGGACTGATCCTCACGCAGTGGGCCACCAGCATCGGCACGCGGGTGATCACCACGGCGTCCACGCCGCAGAAAGCCGAACTGTCCCGGCAGGCCGGTGCCGTCGAGGTACTCGACTACCCCGACGACCCAGCCGAGTTCGCCGAGAAGATCCGCGACCTCACCGGCGGTCTCGGGGTCGCCGCTGCCTACGACGGGGTGGGCAAGTCGACGTTCGACGCGAGCCTGGCCAGTTTGGCCGTGCGTGGCACGCTGGCCCTGTTCGGCGCCGCCAGTGGTCCGGTCCCGCCCGTCGACCCGCAGCGCCTCAACTCGTCGGGTTCGGTGTTCCTGACCCGGCCGACGCTGGCGCACTACACTCGCACACCCGACGAATTCTCTTGGCGGGCGGGAGAATTGATCAACGCCATCGCCGACGGGACCATCAACATCACCGTGGGCGGACGCTATCCGCTCGGCGAGGCAGCTCAGGCCCACACCGATCTGCAGGGCCGCAAGACCGTCGGCTCGATCGTCTTGGTGCCCTAGAGGCTCGACTCACGCCGAGACCGACAAAAACGTCGCTACGCCGCCGGATTCACAACACCTTCGTCGAACTCGCGGAAACGCCTGACCCTAGACAGGCTCGGCGGCCGGGAACGTCCATGACCCGTCGAGGATCTCCGGACGAGGCCGGTAGAGCCGCACGATGTAGTTCCAGCCGTCGGTGATCGGCAGCAGGTTCACCGCATCGGCACCACCGAACTGGATGACGGTCGCCCCGTCGGGCCCCTTCGCCGCGGTGATGTTGTTCAGCGAGTACGCGTTCTGCGCATTGAGCGTGAAGTACCCGTCCTTGTTGTAGACGGTCACCGACCAGAACCCGTCCACCGGGACATCTGCGACGGTGAGCCGGTACACGGTGGTGCCGTCGTTGGCGGCCGGGAAGACCGACAGGTACAGCGCGTCACGTTCCGGGTTGCCGCCCCAGGCGTACGCGGAACCGATCAGGTGCCGCACCGGATCGACGGCACCCTGTGGTCCGAATGTGGCCTTGGTGTCCGGAAGCGTCGTCGCCAACGTGATCAGGGCGTCGCGCACGGTCTTCTGACTCACCGGATCCCATTGCGGCACTTCGAAGCTGCCCGGCTCGGCCTGGCTGACCGAGATCGCATCCTGAAGGGCATGCACCGCCTGGAGGTCGGCGGGGTCGTTCGGGTCGACGAGGGTACGGACCGCCGCGGCGACATACCGGGTGCCGATGTCCGACCGGGTGAGGGTGAGCTCTGCCGGGGCGTACACGACCGTCGGAACGTAGTGATCCTCGGTGATGATCTGCAGGGCCATGAAGCGTCCGGCGCTGTCGGGCAGGGTGACGGTCACCGGCCCGGCGTCGAGATCGAAAACCCCGGCCGAGTAGAGGGTGTCCCGGTTCTGCCGGATCACCAATTGATTGTCGAGAGGACTCAGCTCGCGGATGTGGTGCAGCGCTGCGAAGCCGCCGTCCTTGACGATGTTGCCGAAATAGAGGTCTGATTCCGCGCGGGCGAAATTGTCAGGGGTGACCAGCACGCCCGCAGATTACCGCCCGAACAGTGTCGGCAGGGCCAATGCGGAGTCCACGGCGAGCGCGCAGAACACGACGGCCAGGTAGTTGTTGGACTGTAGGAACAGTCGCAAGGGCTTGACCGGCTCGCCGCGCTTCACGCCGGAGTACAGCTGGTGGGCCATCACCAGGAACCATGCCCCGGCCAGCAGAGCGACCGACGCGTAGAGCCAGCCGGTGGCCAACGCGAGCACCAGCGTGGTGATTACCGTGAGCCACGTGTAGATCAGGATCTGCTTGGTCACCTGGCGTTCGGTGGCCACCGCAGGCAGCATCGGCACGCCCGCCGCCTTGTAATCGTCCTTGTAGCGCATCGCGAGCGCCCAGGTGTGCGGGGGCGTCCAGAAGAAGATCACCAGGAACATCACCAGCGCGGGCCATTGGATGGTCCCAGTCACTGCCGACCAGCCGATCATCACGGGCATGCATCCTGCCGCCCCACCCCACACCACGTTCTGCGACGTACGCCGCTTGAGCAGCAGTGTGTAGACGAATACGTAGAACGCGATGGTCACCAGCCCCAGCACGCCCGACAACAGGTTGGTGGTCCACCACAGCCACGCGAACGACGCGACGGTCAGCGCGAGCCCGAAGATCAGCGCATGCCGCGTCGGCACCGACGCTCTGGCGAGCGGCCGGCGCGCGGTGCGCTTCATGACCTTGTCGATATCGGCGTCGGCCACACAGTTGAGGGTGTTGGCGCCTGCCGCCGCCATCATGCCGCCGACCAGCGTGTTGAGGATCAGCAGCGGATCAACGACACCGCGATGCGCCAAAAGCATGGCCGGGATCGCGGTCACCAGCAACAGCTCGATGACACGCGGCTTGGTGAGTGCCAAATACGCCAGGAAAGTGGTGCGTATTCGGCTCGGCGCCCCACCGAGGGAACGGCGCTCGCGAATGCTCACGCAAATAACTCCTCGGGTGACTGCACGCGACTTCTACTACAGACGATGGTAGACCGCCTGGCTGAGTGCCCGACACCGCAGGGTCCGATTTGCGCGCCCGGCCGAGGTGAACGGCGGGGTAATCGTGCCCCAACCAACCGCCCTCGATGAACCGCTGGCACTAGGGTGTTGGATGGGAGCTGCGGGTCTGCCGCGTTACAGCTCAGCACAAGCAATCGGAACTTAGGAGCGAGGTAGTGACCACCGTCGAAGAGATCTCCGCCCTCACCCGCCCGAACCATCCGGACGACTGGACGGACCTCGATTCGGCCGCCGTCGACACGGTCCGTGTGCTGGCTGCCGACGCGGTGCAGAAGGTGGGCAACGGCCATCCCGGTACCGCCATGAGCCTGGCCCCGCTGGCCTACTCGCTGTTTCAGCGCCAGATGCGCCACGACCCCAGCGACACGCACTGGATCGGCCGCGACCGGTTCGTGCTGTCGTGCGGGCACTCCAGCCTCACGCTCTACATCCAGCTGTACCTCGGCGGGTTCGGCCTGGAGCTGGCCGACATCGAGGCACTGCGCACCTGGGGTTCGCTGACCCCCGGACACCCCGAGTACCGCCACACCAAGGGCGTCGAGATCACCACGGGCCCGCTGGGCCAGGGGCTGGCGTCGGCCGTCGGCATGGCGATGGCCGCCCGCTACGAGCGCGGCCTGTTCGACCCGGACACCGCCCCCGGTGAGAGCCCGTTCGACCACTTCATCTACGTGATCGCCTCCGACGGCGACATGGAAGAGGGCGTCACCAGCGAGGCCTCGTCGCTGGCAGGCACCCAGGAGCTGGGCAATCTCATCGTGCTGTGGGACGACAACAAGATCTCCATCGAGCACGACACCCAGATCGCGCTGACCGAGGACACCCCGGCGCGCTACCGGGCCTACGGCTGGCACGTCCAGGAAGTCGAGGGCGGCGAGAACGTCACAGCGATCGAAGAGGCCATCGCGGAGGCCAAGAAGGTGACCGACAAGCCGTCGTTCATCGCGGTGCGCACCATCATCGGCTACCCCGCCCCCACCAAGATGAACACCGGCGGCGTGCACGGCGCGGCGCTGGGCGCCGACGAGGTTGCGGCCACCAAGAAGGTGCTCGGCTTCGACCCGGACAAGAGCTTCGAGGTGCGCGACGACGTCATCGCCCACACGCGCGAACTCGTCGCCCGCGGCAAGAAGGCCCACGAGGAGTGGCAGGTGTCGTTCGACGCCTGGGCCGAGCGGGAGCCGGAGCGCAAGGCGCTGCTGGATCGCCTGCTGGCCCGTGAACTCCCCGAGGGCTGGGACGCCGATCTGCCGCACTGGGATACCGATTCCAAGCCGGTCGCGACCCGCGCGGCCTCCGGTGCGGTGCTCGCCGCCGTCGGCCCCAAGCTGCCCGAACTCTGGGGTGGTTCGGCCGACCTGGCCGGCAGCAACAACACCACCATCAAGGGCGCCAACTCCTTTGGCCCGCCGTCCCAGTCGACCCACGACTGGACCATGAGCTGGTACGGCCGCACGCTGCACTTCGGTATCCGCGAACACGCGATGGGCGCCATCCTGTCCGGGATCGTGCTGCACGGCCCGACCCGCGCCTACGGCGGCACGTTCTTGCAGTTCTCGGACTACATGCGTCCCGCGGTGCGGCTGGCCTCCCTGATGGACATCGACCCGATCTACGTGTGGACGCACGATTCGATCGGTCTCGGTGAGGACGGTCCGACCCACCAGCCGATCGAGCACCTGGCGGCCCTGCGGTCCATCCCGAACCTGTCCGTGGTCCGCCCCGGCGACCCGAACGAGACCGCGTACGCGTGGAAGACCGTGCTGGAGCGCACGGCCAGCACCGGCCCCGTCGGATTGATCCTGACCCGACAGGGTGTCCCCGTGCTGGAGGGAACCAGCGCCGAAGGCGTGGCCCGCGGTGGGTATGTGCTCGGTGGCGGCAAGCCCGCCGACGACGCCGACGTCGTCATCATCGCGACCGGTTCGGAGCTGCAACTGGCGGTCGCAGCGCAGAAAGCGCTGGCCGAGAAGGACATCGTCGCCTACGTGGTGTCGATGCCGTGTGTGGAGTGGTTCGAGAAGCAGCCGCAGGACTACCAGGACTCGGTGCTGCCGCCGAGTGTGTCTGCGCGGGTGGCGGTCGAGGCGGGTGTCGCCCAGCCGTGGCACAAGCTGGTCGGCGATACCGGGCAGATCGTGTCCATCGAGCACTACGGCGCATCGGCCGACGACAAGACCTTGTTCCGCGAGTTCGGCTTCACGCCAGAGGCCGTGGTCGCCGCGGCGGAACGATCCCTGAACAACTAGTAGAGGAAGCAAATCATGACTCAGAACCCGAATCTCGCGGCGCTGAGTGCCGCGGGCGTGTCCGTGTGGCTCGACGACCTGTCGCGTGAGCGGCTGCAATCAGGGAACCTCACCGACCTGATCAACACCCGCAGCGTCGTCGGCGTCACCACCAACCCGTCGATCTTCCAGGCCGCGCTGTCCAAGGGCACGGCCTACGACGCCCAGGTCTCCGAGCTCGCCGAGCGGGGCGCCGACGTCGACGCCACCATCCGTACCGTCACCACCGACGACGTCCGCAATGCGTGCGACGTGCTGGCCAAGACCTACGAGGCCACCGACGGCATCGACGGCCGGGTGTCCATCGAGGTCGACCCGCGGCTGGCGCACGACACCGACAAGACGATCCTGCAGGCCATCGAGCTGTGGAAGATCGTCGACCGGCCCAACCTGCTGATCAAGATCCCCGCGACGCTGGCAGGCCTGCCCGCCATCACCGCCGTGATCGCCGAGGGCATCTCGGTGAACGTCACGCTGATCTTCTCGGTGGAGCGTCACCGCGCCGTCATGGACGCCTACCTGGAGGGCCTGGAGAAAGCCCGCGAGGCCGGTCACGACCTGTCCAAGATCCATTCCGTCGCATCGTTTTTCGTGTCCCGCGTGGACACCGAGATCGACGCCCGGCTGGAGAAGCTCGGGTCCGAGGAGGCGCTCGCGCTGCGCGGTCAGGCCGGGGTCGCCAACGCCCGGCTGGCCTACGCCGCTTACGAAGAGGTGTTCGGCGGCGACCGGTTTGCGGCGCTCAAGGCTGACGGCGCGCGCGTGCAGCGGCCGCTGTGGGCCTCGACCGGCGTGAAGAACCCGGCCTACTCCGACACGCTGTACGTCACCGAGTTGGTGGCCCCGAACACCGTGAACACCATGCCCGAGAAGACCATCGAAGCCGTCGCCGACCACGGTGTCGTCACCGGTGACACGATCTCCGGCACGGCCGCGGCCTCGCAGGAGACCTTCGACAAGCTCGCCGCGATCGGCATCGACCTCCCCGACGTGTTCAAGCTTCTCGAGGACGAGGGCGTGGACAAGTTCGAGAAGGCGTGGCAGGAACTGCTCGACGCGACTCAGGGCCAGCTCGACGCCGCGAAGAAATGACCGAAACCAACAGGCGTCCCGCAGATTGGGTCAACCCATTGCGGGACAAACGCGACAAGCGCATGCCCAGGATCGCCGGGCCGTGCGCCGTGGTGATCTTCGGCGTGACCGGCGACTTGGCCCGCAAGAAGCTGATGCCTGCGATCTATGACCTGGCCAACCGCGGTCTGCTGCCGCCGAACTTCGCCCTGGTGGGCTTCGCCCGCCGGGACTGGGCGGACGAGGACTTCAGCAAGATCGTCTACGACGCGGTCCGGCAGCACGCCCGCACGCCGTTCCACCAGGAGGTCTGGGACCGGCTGGCGGAGGGTTTCCGGTTCGTCCAGGGCACGTTCGACGACGCTGCCTCCTTCGATCGGCTCAAGGACACCCTCAACAAGCTCGACGAGGAGCGCGGCACCAGCGGCAATCACGCCTTCTACCTGTCGATCCCGCCGAAGGCGTTCCCGCAGGTCTGCGAACAGCTCTCCCGCAGCGGGCTGGCCGAGAAGCCGGACTGCAGCTGGAGCCGGGTGGTCATCGAGAAGCCGTTCGGCCATGACCTCAAGAGCGCCGAGGAACTCAACAGCGTCGTCAACAGTGTCTTCCCGGAGTCGTCGGTGTTCCGCATCGACCACTATCTGGGCAAGGAGACGGTGCAGAACATCCTGGCGCTGCGGTTCGCCAACGAGCTGTTCGAACCGGTGTGGAACTCGCACTACGTGGACAGTGTGCAGATCACCATGGCCGAGGACATCGGCCTCGGTGGGCGCGGCGGCTACTACGACGGTGTCGGCGCGGCCCGCGATGTCATCCAGAACCATCTGCTGCAGCTGCTCGCGCTGACTGCGCTGGAGGAGCCGGTGAGCTTCTCCCCCGCCGAGCTGCAGGCCGAGAAGATCAAGGTGCTCTCGGCGACCAAGCTGGTCGAGCCGCTCGACGAGACCACCTCGCGCGGACAGTACGTCGCCGGCTGGCAGGGCGGCGAGAAGGTCGTGGGCCTGCTCGACGAGGAGGGCTTCTCGAAGACCTCGACGACCGAGACGTTCGCGGCCATCACCCTGGAGGTGGACACCCGCCGTTGGGCCGGGGTGCCGTTCTATCTGCGCACCGGAAAGCGGTTGGGCCGCAGGGTCACCGAGATCGCACTCGTGTTCAAACGGGCGCCGCACCTGCCGTTCGATGCCAGCATGACCGACGAGCTCGGTGAAAACGCACTGGTGATCCGGGTGCAGCCCGACGAAGGCATCACGCTGCGGTTCGGATCCAAGGTTCCGGGCCACATCATGGAAGTGCGCGACGTCAGCATGGACTTCTCCTACGGTTCGGCCTTCGCCGAGGAATCGCCGGAGGCCTACGAGCGGCTGATTCTCGACGTGCTGCTCGGTGAGCCGTCGCTGTTCCCGGTCAATGCCGAGGTCGAATTGTCGTGGAAGATCCTCGATCCGGCGCTTGAGTACTGGGCCACGCACGGTAAGCCCGACCCGTACGAAGCCGGGACCTGGGGCCCGGACTCCGCGTTCGAGATGTTGCAGCGGTCCGGCCGGGAATGGCGGCGGCCCTAGTGATGACCGCTCGCGCTGCGACGGGCCCTCGGGCGAGGAGCCGTCGATGAAGAACAGAGGACTCCGATGATTGTCGATCTGCCCGACACCAATACCGGTGCCATCAACAAGAAGATCGTCGCGCTCCGCGAAGAGGGCGGAGCGATCACGCTCGGCCGGGTGCTGACGCTGGTCATCGCACCCAACAACGAATCGCTGCTCGAAGAGTCGATCGAGGCGGCCAATGCCGCAAGCCGCGAGCACCCGTGCCGCGTCATCGTGGTCATCCCGGGTGACCGGCTGGCCACCGAGGCGCGGTTGGATGCCCAGCTTCGGGTGGGCCGGGACGCGGGTGCCAACGAGGTGGTGGTGCTGCGCCTCTCCGGGCCGCTGGCCAACCATGCCAGCAGTGTGGTGACCCCGTTCCTGCTGCCCGACACGCCGGTGGTGACGTGGTGGCCTGATCTGGCTCCGAAGGTTCCGTCGCAGGACCCGTTGGGCAAGTTGGCCATTCGCCGGATCACTGATGCCACCAACGGCGAGAACCCGTTGGCTTGCATCAAGAGCAGGCTGGCCGGCTACAGCACCGGCGACACCGACCTGGCCTGGAGCCGCGTGACGTACTGGCGGGCCCTGTTGACCGCGGCAGTGGATCAGGGGCCCTACGAACCGATCACGTCCGCGCTGGTGTCCGGACTGAAAGACGAACCGGCACTTGACATCATGGCGGGCTGGCTGGCCAGTCGCATCGACGGTCCGGTAACCAGGGCCGTCGGCGAGCTGAAGGTCGAACTCAACCGGGCCAGCGAGACCATCACGTTGGCCCGGCCGCAGGAGGGAGTCACCGCGACACTTTCCCGCACCGGCCGGCCGGACGCCCAAATTCCGTTGGCCCGCAGAGAGACTCGTGATTGCCTTGCCGAGGACATGCGTCGACTCGACGACGACGAGATCTACTTCGAAGCGCTCCAGGGAATCGAGAAGGTGACATATGCCTGAGCGCGTGATCGAAACCTACGTCGACGCAGAACAATTGGCGGCCGCGGCGGGAGCCCGGCTGGTCGGGGCGATCACGTCGGCCATCGCGGCCCGCGACGAAGCATCCATCGTGCTGACCGGCGGCACCGTCGGGATCGCGATGCTGCGCCACGTCGCCGGGGCGGAGATCGACTGGTCCAAGGCGCAGCTCTTCTGGGGCGACGACCGCTTCGTACCGGCAGGTGACGCCGACCGCAATGACCAGCAGGCGCATGACGCCCTGCTGGAGTCCATCAACATACCGCCTGCCAATGTGCACCGGATGGCCACCAGCGACGGCGAATTCGGCGACGCCATCGACGATGCCGCTGCGGCATACGCCGAGGTGCTGCCGGCAGAGTTCGACGTGCATCTGCTCGGGATGGGCGGTGAAGGCCACATCAACTCGTTGTTCCCCGACACCGCTGCGGTGCAGGAAACCGAGCAGTTGGTGGTCGCAGTGACGGACTCCCCCAAGCCCCCGCCTCGGCGCATCACGTTGACCTTGCCTGCAGTGCACCGCGCCCGTGAGGTGTGGCTTGTGGTGGCCGGTGCCGAGAAGGCCGAAGCGGTGGCTGCCGCGGTGGGCGGGGCCTCGCCGGTCGACGTGCCCGCTGCCGGGGCGATCGGCCGCGAGCGGACGGTGTGGCTGCTCGACGAGCAGGCCGCCTCCAAGCTGCCGAGTCTGTGACACGGATCTCCCGCCCGGGACTTGCCCGCCACACCTGGTGATAACTTAGGCTTGCCTCACCTAATACGTGAGGCGGTTATGAGGACGATCCAGGTAGCGGTAATCGGTGCAGGTCCGGCGGGAATCTATGCCGCGGACATCCTGACCAAGGAGTACGGGCCCGCCCGCGTCGACGTATTCGACCGTCTCCCAGCACCTTACGGTCTGGTCCGGTACGGCGTCGCGCCCGATCACCCGCGCATCAAGGAGATCATCAAGGCGCTGCGTAGGGTGCTCTCGCGCGACGAGATCAGGTTCATCGGCAACGTGCACTACGGCACCGACGTGACGCTGCCGGAGCTGCGCCGTCACTACGACGCGGTGATCTTCTCCACCGGTGCGCGCGCCGACCGTGGCCTCGACATCCCCGGCATCGAGCTCCCTGGCAGCTACGGCGCGGCCGACTTCGTGTCCTGGTACGACGGACATCCCGATGTGCCACGCAGTTGGCCGCTGGACGCGAAGCATGTCGCGGTCCTCGGCGCGGGCAACGTCGCCCTCGACGTCGCACGCATGCTCGCGAAGCCCGCCGACGAACAACTCTCCACCGAGATCGCCGGCAACGTCTACCAAGGTCTGGCGGCCAACGCCGCGACCGATGTGCATGTCTTCGCCCGGCGGGGGCCCGCGCAGATCAAGTTCAGCCCCATGGAGTTTCGCGAACTGTCGCACTCGCCGAGCGTCGACGTCATCGTGCATCCGGAGGGTTTCGAGATCGACGAGGCCAGCCAGCGGGCCATCAACACCAGCAAGTCGACCAAGCTGGTCGTCGACACCATGATGAAGTACCTGGAGCGGGAACCGACCGGCGCACCGCACCGCATTCACATCCACCTGTGCCAGGCGCCGGTGGCCGTGCTCGGCGAAGACCGGGTAGCAGGGCTGCGCACCGAACGTACCGAGCTCATCGGGGACGGAACAGTCCGTGGCACAGGCGAATTCACCGACTGGCCGGTCGAGGCCGTGTATCGCGCGGTGGGTTATCTGTCGTCGCACCTGGCGGACCTGCCGTTCGACCACCATGCCGGGGTGATCCCGCACGACGCCGGCCGCGTGCTCGACATCGACGGCGGTCTCATCGACGCGACCTATGTGACCGGCTGGATCAAGCGCGGTCCGATCGGGCTCATCGGACACACCAAGTCCGACGCCGCCGAAACCGTCACCAGCCTGCTACGCGATCTGCCCGGGCTGCGCGTCCCGGAGGTCACCGACCCGGACGCGATCTTCGAGCATCTCAAGGCCAAGGATGTCGACTACACCACCTGGGCAGAGTGGGAACGCCTTGACGCACACGAGATCAGCCTCGGCGAGGTTCAGGGTCGCGAGCGCGTCAAGGTGGTTTCGCGCGAGGAGATGATCCGCGCCGGACGCGATGCGCTGGTCCGCGATTAGCCGTCGCTCACCTGCCCTCCACGGCCGGATCTGGGCGCCGGCCGAGCCGTGCGTCGGCCAGCGCGTTCCGGTACCCCGCCAGGTAGTCGGACGGCGCCCGGTCGGGGCGCTCACCTCTCAGTTGCCAACGGTACGAACAGTATTTCGTCACACCGTTCAGACGCACCGGTGCCGGGTTCGGTTCCGTCACCGGCCATACTGACTGTCATGGCAGACAGAGGCGACAGCCGGGGCCGCCCCGCGCCGCGCCGGCGGATCAAGACACTGACCCAGGCGGCGCTCAACGCCGACGCCACGGTCGAGCAGATCGATGCCTTGTTGACCGATCTCGACACCACGGTGACCAGCCTCAACAGCTCGATCGGCGACTTGGATGTCACCCTCGAGCGGTTCAATCGGACCATCACCAGTATCGATGAGCTGGCTCCGCGGTTGATCGCCATGGTCGAGCGGCTCGAAGGCATCGTCAACCGCGTCGAAGCCATCGTGGACATCGGCGAGGCTGTCGCATCGCCGATGGCCACGGCCGAGAATGCGGTGCGGCGCGTGGTCGATGTGGTGCGTCGTACTGCGGGGATCTAACCGCTGTTGCGGCAGCAACGATCTAACCGCTGTTTCGCAGCGCGGTGGCCAGTCCGCTCATGGTGAGCAGGATGCCACGCTGCACCAACTCATCGGTGTCCCCGGACCGGTAGCGCCGCAACAGTTCCACCTGCAGATGGTTGAGCGGTTCGAGATACGGGAAC
The DNA here is from genome assembly GCF_001665685.1 of Mycobacterium sp. 852013-50091_SCH5140682. Classification (GTDB taxonomy): domain Bacteria; phylum Actinomycetota; class Actinomycetes; order Mycobacteriales; family Mycobacteriaceae; genus Mycobacterium. The sequence goes on along the minus strand of NZ_LZTB01000025.1, from coordinate 27,959 downwards.
CGGTTGAACACCGAGCGGGCCAGGGCCGGGTTGTCGGCCAGAAGATCGTCCTGGCCGGTGATCAGCCGGTGCATCCGAATGGTGTGCTCGTGTTCGGCGACGATCTTGTCGAACACCCGAGCCCGCAGGTCCTCGTCCTCGACCAGCTCTGAGTACCGCGCCGCCAGGCCCATATCGGACTTGGCGAGCACCTGGGCCATATTGGACAGCACTGTCGCGAAGAACGGCCAGCGCCGGTAGAGATCCTGCAGTACCTCGAGTCGCCCGTCCCCTTCGCTGATCCACTCCTCGAACGCCGTCCCGGTGCCGTACCAGCCCGGCAGCATGACGCGCGACTGGCTCCAGGCCAGCACCCACGGGATGGCGCGCAGATCGGCGATCGAGGTGGTTGGCTTGCGAGAGGTGGGCCTGCTGCCGATGTTGAGCGCACCGATCTCGCTGACCGGTGTGGACGCCTTGAAGTAGTCGACGAAACCCGGTGTCTCATGGACCAATTCGGAGTATGCCCGCTGGGCCCTGGCAGCGAGGTCGTCGAGCACCGCGTACGCCGGCCCGGCTTCGTCGCCGAGGCCTTCGACGTCGAGCAGGGTGGATTCCAGGGTCGCCGCCAGCAGGGTCTCGAGGTTGCGATGTGCGATCCGAGGCTCGGCGTACTTGGCCGCGATCACCTCACCCTGTTCGGTGATCCGCAACGATCCCTTCACCGCGCCGGGCGGCTGGGCCAGGATGGCGTCGTAGCTGGGGCCGCCGCCGCGGCCGACGGTGCCCCCGCGACCGTGGAAGAGCCGCAATCGGATTCCGGTCTTGCGGGCCGACTCCACGAGATCGAGCTCGGCGCGGTACAGAGCCCAGTTGGCGGCCAGATAGCCACCGTCTTTGTTGGAGTCCGAGTAGCCGAGCATCACTTCCTGCTGCCTGCCGCGCGCCGTGACGATCTCGCGGTACACCGGCAGGTCCAGCGCATCCTCCAGGATCGTCGAACCGCGCTGCAGGTCGTCGATGGTCTCGAACAGCGGTACGATCCCGACCGGGCAGTACCCGTTCGAAACATCCAGCAGCCCAGCTTCTTTCAGAAGCACCGCGGCCTCCAGCAGATCCGAGACCGACTGGCACATCGAGATGATGTAGTTGGGCACCGCCTCCGGGCCGAGCACCTTGACCGCTCTGGCCGCCGCCGCGACGATCCCGAGCTCCTTGCGCGCCAGTTCCGAGAGCTGCGCGCCCTCGCCGATCAGCGGCCGGCGGGTGGCCACCTCGGCGGCGAGCAACTCGACCCGCTCGGCCTCCGGCAACGACGCGTAGTCGGGATGGACGCCCGCCCAGGCCAAGAGCTCGGCGACGACCTGCTCGTGTGTCTCCGAGTTCTGCCGCATGTCCAAGCCGCACAGATGAAAACCGAAGACCCGCACGGCCTCTCGCAGGCGCGCCAAGCGATCATCGGCCAGCACGGCACTCCCGTGCCCGCGCAGTGAAGCATCGACGGTATCGAGGTCGGAGAGCAACTCCGCGGGCGTGCCGTACGGGGTCAGCCCCAGATTCAGCACCTGTTCGGGCTGCTCGTCGAGGATCTCGGCGGCGGTGGCCGTCAGGCGCCCGTGGATCACGCGCAGCGCACGCCGGTAGGGCTCGTCGGCGCGGGCCGGTTCGGCGCAAGCGTCGGCGAGCGCAGTGAGCGCCGGGCTGACGTGGATGAGGCGCACCGACAGCGAAAGCTCCTCCTCCAGAGCGGTGATCTCGGCGAAGTAGTGCGTGAGCGCCGTGTAGGCGGCCCGCCCGGTGGCCAGCCGGACGATCTCTGGCGTCACATTGGGGTTGCCGTCGCGGTCGCCGCCGATCCACGAACCCGGGCGCAGGATCGGGACCTCCAACAGCCCAGCATCGGGCCAGCGGCTCTGCAGCTCGCTGCGCACCTGAGCATTGACCTGAGGTATGACGTCGAAGAAGGCCGCCGGGTAGTACCGCAGGCCGGTTTCGATCTCGTCGGAGATCTTCAGCCGAGACAGTCGCACCAACGCCGTCTGCCACAGCGTCAGGATGTGCCGTCGCAACTCGACCTCGATATCGCGGTCGTCGGCGGTGCGGGTCTGGCCGTGCAGCCGCAACCGCATCAGCTCGGTGATGCGGTGCTGGGTGTCGAACACGGTTCGGCGCCGAGTTTCGGTGGGGTGTGCGGTGATGACGGGCGAAACCAGAGCCCCGGCCAGCGCGTCGGCGACGGCGGCGGTATCGAGGGCAGCCGAGTCCAGCTTGCGGTAGGTGGCCGCGAGGCTGCTGTCCTGCGGGGGTTCGCCTGCCGCCACGTGCACGGCACGGCGCCGTTCCCGGTGGATGTCCTCGGCCACGTTGGCCAGCAGCGCGAAATGCGTGAAGGCCCGGATGACCGGAATGGCTTGGTGGACATCGATACCGCCGAACAGCCCGGCCAGCTCCGCTCGGTCGATCTCGGAGCGCCGGACGCGGAACGATTCCACGCGGGCACGTTCGATGAGGTCGAACACCTCCTCGCCGTTCTGTTCGCGCACGGTGTCGCCGAGGATCGTGCCCAACAGCCTGATGTCCTCGCGCATCGGCTCGGTGGCTTCCCGTCCCACCTGGGTGCGGTACACCGAACCGATGGGCAACAAGGTGGTGTCGAAAGCCTCTGCCATGTGTCCCAGTATCGGGGGTCGGCGCACTGCGCGCACAACGGGTGGGTATCCGCCTACGGGGTGGGTACCGCGGGCGCCACGATCGGCGTGGTCGTCGGGACTGACGTGGCCGACGCAGTCGAAGGTGGTCCGCCCGCCGGGACGATCGGCGTGGGACTTGTCGACGTGCTGGTCGAATCACCTTGTCCGCCAGATGGTTTGACGTGTGGTGCGGGCTGGCCGGGCGGCAGCACGATGGGGGTCGTTGCGGCCTGGTCGGTGCCCTTGCCCGCGGTGTCCGAGTCGGAGCTGAAGTCGGGCGGCCAGTCGACCGATGTCGGTGGCCAGCTTTCGGTCTTCCCCGATCCGTTGCCCGGTGCCGCGCAACCCGCGGCGGCACCGAAATCGCCTGCGCCCGTGCAGTTGTCGGCATTGGCCGCGGGCACGCTGGCGACGGTTGCGGCCATCCACGTGACCAGTGCCGCCACCACGAATCGTCGGGCCGTCATAGCGAGAGGATGTCCCCGTACGCGTTGACGCTGTCGTCGGATTTATCTGTGTCGATCATCGCGGTGGCGAAGAACCGGATGGACACCGGGCCACCGCACGCGTCGACCTTGACGTGCGCATCGTGCACGACGATCTCCCCGGTGCGGCCCTTGAGTTCCTTCTTGCCCAGTCCGATGTTGGTGATGGTGCCCGGCAACAGGTTCACCGACACGTTGCCGCCGAGATCCGCGTACGGGCCGATGTCGTTGAGCACGTTGCCATTGATGCCGGGGTTGATCCCGATGTCGGCGTCGCCGCCGACGCTGGCGCCCTCGCTGAGGTCGATCTGACAGCCCAATTGGAGCCCGAGCACCAGGGTTCCCGAGTTGACGGCGACGCCGCCGTTGCCGTCGATGGTGGCCGTGGCCTTGCCCGTGACGAAACCTTCACGGGTGAACGCGGTCGCGGCCATGTTCGGCACCGAATTGATGGTCATCCGGGTCAGTGACGCGCTGAGATGCCACCCGTCGTCGGTGTCAGCCGACTGGGTGACGTCGGCCACCGGAAGCGGATCCGCAACGGCGACCCCACCTGCCAGGCAGAGCAGGGATGCCACACCCGCGCCGACGCCGAGAAGTCTGAACACGTACACCCCGCCTAAGCCCCAAAAAGGTCTGGTCGGTGACTGATTCAGGCACCGACGGCGATCCTAGGAGGCTGTGCTGAGTGGTTCCTGGCATCCGATTGCGGATGACCGGTGGACCCGCGCGGCGGGGTGGTGACAGGGTGCGCTGTGCGCGCGAGACGTCAGGCGTACTTGATCTGCAGGGCGACGCCGACGATCGAGACCAGCCAGATGCCGGTGACGAACAGCGTCAACCGGTCGAGGTTCTTCTCGACCACCGTGGAGCCGGACAGGCTGGACTGGACGCCGCCGCCGAACAAGGTGGACAGACCGCCACCCTTGGCACGGTGCAGCAGGACCAGCAGCACGACCAGCACACTGGTCACGACCAGGATGATCTGCAGCGCCAATTGCATGGCCGCCAGAGTACCTGGTCAGGCTGCCGGTCCCGGCTCCGGGGTTACGGCAGGGGTCCACCTGCGGCGATGGCCGACAGGGTGGCGAACTGCTCGCCGTCCAGCGACGCACCACCGACGAGGGCACCGTCGATATCGGGCTGCGCGACGATCTCACCGGCGTTCTTGGCGTTCACCGAGCCGCCGTAGAGCACCCGGATACCCGTGGCGAGCTCGGGCGACGACAGGTTGCCGAGTTCGTCGCGGATGGCCTTGCAGACCTCCTGCGCGTCGGCTGCGCTCGCGACCCGGCCCGTGCCGATGGCCCACACCGGCTCGTACGCGATGACAACATTGCCGATCTGCTCTTTGGACAGCCCGGCAAGCGAGCCGCGCAGCGAGTTGATGTTGAACTCGACGTGGTCGCCGGCCTCACGCACCTCGAGCTGCTCACCGATGCAGACGATCGGGGTGAGTCCGTGCTTGAACGCCGCGGCGGTCTTGGCGGCCACCAGCGCATCGTCCTCGTGGTGATAGGTGCGTCGCTCGGAGTGTCCCACCACGACGTAGCTGCAGCCCAGCTTGGCCAGAAACGCGCCGCTGATGTCGCCGGTGTAGGCACCGGAGTCATGCTTCGACAGGTCCTGGGCGCCGTACGTCAGCCGCAGCTTGTCACCGTCGACGAGCGTCTGCACACTGCGCAGATCGGTGAACGGCGGGATGACGGTCACATCGACCTTGTCAAAGTACTTGTCCGGCAAGGCAAATGCGATTTTCTGCACCAGAGCGATGGCCTCGAAGTGATTGAGGTTCATCTTCCAGTTGCCGGCGATGAGCGGCTTGCGAGCCACGGGTCTCCTCGTTGATCTTGAGTGGACGAACTACTGCAAAATTTCGATGCCGGGAAGGACTTTGCCCTCCAGGTATTCCAGCGACGCGCCGCCGCCGGTGGAGATGTGCGAGAAACCGTCCTCGGGCAGGCCGAGCTGCCGCACGGCCGCGGCCGAGTCGCCGCCGCCGACGACGCTGAAGGCGCCCTTTGCCGTCGCACCGATGATGGCCTCGGCCACGCCCTTGGTGCCTGCCGCGAACGCCGGAAACTCGAAGACACCCATGGGACCGTTCCAGAACACCGTTTTGGCGTTCGACAGCAGCGCGGTGAATCGCTTGACCGACTCGGGGCCGATGTCGAGTCCCATCTTTCCGTCCGGGATGCGGTCCGAAGCGACCGTCTCGGGCTCGGCGTCAGCCGCGAACTTGTCGGCGACGACGATGTCCACCGGCAGGTGGATCACGTCCGCGTAGGTCTCCAGCAGGCGCTTGCAGGTGTCGATCATCTCTTCCTGGCACAGCGAGGTTCCGACCGAAACACCTTGCGCGGCAAGGAAGGTGAAGCACATACCGCCGCCGATGATGAGGCTGTCGGCCTTCGTGGCGAGGTTCTCGATGACCGCAAGCTTGTCCGACACCTTGGAGCCGCCCAGGACCACGGCATACGGCCGCTCGGTCGAGCTGGTCAGCTGCTCGAGCACCTTGACCTCGGCGTCCACGAGCGTGCCCGCGTAGTGCGGCAGCAGCGTCGCGACGTCGTACACCGACGCCTGCTTGCGGTGCACCACCCCGAAGCCGTCAGACACGAAGGCACCCGGTGACCCGTCGGCACCCTCGACGAGCGCCGCGAGTTCCTTGGCCAGCGCCAGCCGCTCGCTGTCGTCCTTGCTGGTCTCACGCGGATCGAAGCGGATGTTCTCCAGCAGCAGCACGTCGCCGTCGGTGAGGCCCTCGGCACGGGCCAGCGCGTCGGTCCCGACCACGTCACCGGCCAGCTGCACGTGCCTGCCCAGCTTCTCCCCCAGCGCCACGGCGACCGGGGCCAGCGAGAATTTGGCGTCGGGGCCGCCCTTGGGGCGACCGAGGTGGGCGGTGACGACGACCTTGGCGCCCGCCTCGGCCAACGCCTTCAGCGTCGGGACGGAGGCGATGATGCGGCCCGGGTCGGTGATGTTGCCCTGGTCGTCGAGCGGCACGTTCAAGTCGGAGCGAACCAACACGCCCCGACCTTCCACACCCTCGGCCAGCAGATCAGACAGAGTGGAGACAGCCACAGTTGCTTTATCCCGTCGCTTCGCTCTGGCTCAGAGCGACTTGCCGACCAGTGCGACCAGATCGGCGAGGCGGTTGGAGTAGCCCCACTCGTTGTCGTACCAGGAGACGACCTTGGCCTGGTTGTCGATGACCTTGGTCAGGCCCGAGTCGAACAGCGAGCTGTGCGGGTCGGTGACGATGTCGCTCGACACGATCGGCGCGTCGTAGTACTTCAGGATGCCCTTGAGCGGGCCCTCGGCAGCGGCCTTCATCGCGGCGTTGATCTCGGCGACGGTGGCGGACTTGGCCAGATCGGCCGTCAGATCCGTTACCGAGCCCGTGGGGACAGGCACGCGCATGGCGTAGCCGTCCAGCTTGCCCTTGAGCTCGGGCAGCACCAGGCCGATGGCCTTGGCGGCACCGGTCGAGGTCGGCACGATGTTCAGCGCGGCGGCCCGGGCGCGGCGCAGATCCTTGTGCGGGCCGTCCTGCAGGTTCTGGTCCTGGGTGTAGGCGTGGATGGTGGTCATCAGACCCCGCACGATGCCGAACTCGTCGTTGAGGACCTTGGCCAGCGGGCCGAGGCAGTTGGTGGTGCACGACGCGTTGGAGATGATGTTCTGGCTGCCGTCGTACTTGTCGTCGTTGACGCCCATCACGATGGTGATGTCCTCGTCGGTGGCCGGCGCCGAGATGATGACCTTCTTGGCCCCCGCATCGAGGTGGCCCTTGGCCTTGGCGGCGTTGGTGAAGATGCCGGTGGACTCGACGACGACGTCGACGCCGAGGTCACCCCACGGCAGGGCCGCCGGGCCTTCCTTGACCTCCAGCGACTTGATCTTCGTGTCGCCGATGACGATGGTGTCGTCGCCCTCCAGGCTGACGTCCTGCGCCAGCCGGCCCAGAATTGTGTCGAACTTCAGCAAATGAGCCAGGGTGGCGTTGTCGGTGAGGTCGTTGACCGCCACGATCTCGATATCGGTGTTCTGGCCCTCGGCCTGCTGCGCCGCAACGGCCCGGTAAAAGTTGCGGCCGATGCGGCCGAAGCCGTTGACGCCTACCCGGATGGTCACGTGATTTCTCCCTTGTCGCCAGTGGACTGCTCGCGCAACAGCCTAGTGGTGCCGATCTCAGTACGCGCGATCTGGTCAGTGCAGGACCTGCGCAACTCGCCGTGGGTGCCCTCACGCGCTGCCGACCGGTCTGGTTGACAATCTGGGCATGGCACTGACCGCTGCGGTGATCATCGTCATCACGTTGATCGTGATGACAACCGGCCGAACACCCGCGGTACTGGCGCTGATATGTGCGCTGGTGGCAGCCGGACTCCTGGGGATCGCCACGCCCAGCGAGCTGTTTGCCGGCCTCAGCAACGGCGGGGTCGTGACGATCGCGGCGATGCTGGTCATCGCCAAAGGTGTGCTGCACACCGGCGTGGTGTCCCGCGTGACGTTCCGGTTGCTGTCCGGGGTCACGACCGCCGGTCAGGCGTTGCGCCGGTTGATCCCGCCGGTCGGTTTCGTCTCGGCGCTGATCAACACCACGCCGATCGTGGCGATGCTCATCCCGGCCGCCAAAGAACTCCAGCAGCAGTCCGGGGTTCCGGCGCGCGGCGTCCTGTTGCCGATCGCGCACGCCACGACACTGGCCGGTTCGGCGACCCTGATCGGTACCAGCTCGAACCTCCTGATCGCCGCACTGGCCGCGCCGTCGGGCGTGACGCTGTCGATGTTCTCGTTCGTCCCTGTTGCCGTGCCGGTCGCGATCATCGGCTGGCTGGTCCTGCTCGTCACCGCCCCCGTCATGTTGCGCGGGCGTGCCGACGAGGCGGAGCGGGAGCTGTCCTGGCGCGCGGAGATTCCGGTCTCGGTCAATGCCATCGCGATCGGCCGCACCGCCGCGGAGCTGGGCGTGCACACCACGCTGGAATACCAGCTGCTGGAAATCCGCCGTTGGGGCAAGGCGCTGGCTCCTGATTCCGTGCTGGCCGCCGACGACGTCCTGGTCTACAAATGCACCGAGGACGGCGTCCGAATGCTTTGGGGCAGTCCACGATTCGGGCTGTCGCCGCAGCGCCTCTACCTCGTGGCGGTGGCGAACAACGAGCAGGCCACGGTGCGCGATCTCGAGGAGGACGAGGACATCGTGGTGGTCGCGGCGCAGACCGACCAGCTGCTGCGCGAGGCCCACGCCGAACCCGGGGAACTGTGTCTGGTGACCGCCAGTTCGGCCGAGGCACTGTCCGACCAACCGCTTGTCGGGCTCTGGCAGCAGGCCACCGGCACGGCCCCGCAGACCGGCAAGACCTGGATCGCCCTGGCCATCCTGACCGCCGTCATCGTCGCCGGATCGCTGGGCCTGGCCGCCGTCGAACTCGTCGCCGTCACCGGGGCCGTCCTGATGGTGCTCACCGGGGTGCTCACGCCGCGTTCCGCGGTGCGGGCGCTGAACTGGAACATCCTGGCCATCATCGCCGGGTCGATCGGCCTGGGCACGATCGTGGTGAACAGCGGCCTGGGCGGCTACATCTCCGACGCCATCCTGCGGTTGTCGGGCAGCAGCATCCCGCTGGTCGTGCTCGTCGTGGTGGTGGGCACCACGCTGCTGACCAATGTGGTCACCAACGCGGCCGCGGCCGCGATCCTGACGCCGGTCGTGCTGACCATCGCCACCTCCACCGGGCTGAATCCGGTGCTGCTGCTGATCCTGGTCGGAACGTGCATCTCGTTCACGTTCCTCAACCCGTTCAGCCACCAGTCCAACCTGATGGTGATGCGCCCCGGCGGGTACACCTCGGCGGCCTTCGTGCGGTTCGGTCTGCCGCTCACCGCGGTGTCGGTGCTGACGGCTTTCGGTGTCGGCTGGGCGCTGCTGGCGAGGTAGCCGAACCGGCTCAGGCGTCGTCGAGCAGGTCCGGGGTGACCGCCGACTCGGTGTCCGGAATGCCATCCTGCTTGGCCTTGCGGTCGGCCATCGACAGCAAGCGCCGAATCCGCCCTGCCACAGCATCTTTCGTCATCGGTGGGTCGGCGAGCCGGCCCAGCTCCTCCAGGGAGGCCTGCCGGTGCTCGACGCGCAGTTTGCCCGCCGCCGCGAGGTGGTCGGGCACCCCGTCTCCCAGGATGTACAACGCCCGCTCGACCCGGGCGGCGGCAGCGACCGCAGCGCGTGCCGACCGGCGCAGGTTCGCGTCGTCGAAGTTCGCCAGCCGGTTGGCGGTGGCCCGCACCTCCCGGCGCATCCGGCGTTCCTCCCAGGTCAGCCGGGTGTCCTGAGCGCCCATCCGGGTCAGCAGAGCGCCGATGGCCTCACCGTCGCGGACCACCACGCGGTCACTGCCACGCACCTCGCGAGCCTTGGCGTTGACACCGAGCCGCCGCGCCGCGCCCACCAAGGCCAGCGCGGCCTCGGGCCCCGGGCAGCTGACCTCAAGCGCCGACGACCGGCCGGGCTCGGTCAGCGAACCGTGCGCCAGAAACGCTCCTCGCCAGGCGGCCTCGGCGTCGCCGACGCTGCCGCCCACCACCTGGGCAGGCAGCCCGCGCACGGGGCGGCCACGCAGATCGAGCAGGCCGGTCTGCCGCGCCAGCGCCTCGCCGTCGGTGGCCACGCGCACCACGTAGCGGGTGTTCTTGCGGATACCGCTGGCCGACAGCACGTGCACCACCGCGTTGTAGCCGTAGAGGTCGTGGATGTCCTTGCGGAGCCTGCGCGCGATGATGCCGAGATCCACCTCGGCTTCCACCACCACGCGGCCAGCGACGATGTGCAATCCGCCGGCGAACCTCAGCAGCGACGCGACCTCGGCGCGGCGAGCGCTCACCGAATTGACCACCAGCCGGCTCAGCTCGTCCTTGACCTCGGCTGTCATCGCCACGGATCGTCCCCTCTCGATCTGTTCGGTATCGGTTCCTGCCGCATGACATCAACCGACCTGGCGGTGGGCGTAGGAACCGTGGGTTCCTGCACGATGCCGCCGTCGGGTGTCTTGGCGCGCAGGCCGACGCCTTCCAGGGCCGCGGCCAACCTCGCCGGGTCATGTAAAGGTGTACCAGGTCGGCACACGTCAGCAAACTCAACGCGGGCGTTGAGGATTTTGGCCGTGCGGCTGAGCTGCTCACGTTCGCGCTGGCTCGGCACGCTGCTGGCGTCCACGATGATGTCATGCACCGTGAACTCCGGCGCATGCTGGGCCAGCACATGGATGTGACGTTCCACCGAGAAGCCCGCCGTCTCACCGGGCTCGGCCACCAGATTCAGCACCAACGCGCGGCGCGCCGTCGTCGCCTGCAGGGCGGCCGCCAACTGGGGCACGAGCACATGCGGGATGACGCTGGTGAACCACGAGCCCGGGCCGAGCACCACTAGGTCGGCGGCCATGATCGCGTCGATGGCCTGGCGTGTGGCCGGCGGATCACCCGGCAGCAACCGCACGCGGCGCACCTGACCGACGGTCGTCGCGATGGCAACCTGACCGCGGATCACCCGGCTCATCCGGGGATCGGATTCCAGCCCGGCCACGTCGGCCTCGATCTGCAGCGCGATGGGGCACATCGGCAGCACCCGCCCCTTGACCCCGAGGATGCGGCCGAGTTCGTCGAGCGCGGCCACGGGGTCGGCGAGGACCTCGTTGAGCCCGGCCAGGACCAGGTTCCCGATGGGGTGCCCGGCCAGCGCTCCGCTGCCGCCGAAGCGGTGCTGGATGATGGTCGCCCACAGCCGGCCGTGCGGACTGTCGGATGCCAACGCCGCCAATGCCATTCGAAGATCGCCGGGTGGGACGACGTCCAGCTCCGAACGCAGCCGGCCTGACGAGCCACCGTCGTCGGCCACGGTGACCACCGCGGTCACGTGCGGCGTGAGCCGCCGGGCCGCCGACAACGTCGCGTACAGGCCGTGTCCACCGCCCAGAGCGACGATGCGCGGCGCGCTCATTCGCGACCCAGATCCCGGTGCAACACCCGCACCGTGAGTTTGTCGCCGCCCGCCAACCGCTGCGCCAGGGCTTCGGCGATCGCGACACTGCGATGCTTGCCCCCGGTGCACCCGATGGCCACGGTCATATAGCGCTTCCCCTCCCTGCGGTAGCCCTCGATCACGACATCCAACAGCCGATGGTAGGTCTCCAGAAACTCGTGGGCGCCGGGCTGACCGAGGACGTAGTCCCGTACCGCCGCATGCTGGCCGGTGTGCGGGCGCAGCTCGTCGACCCAGTGCGGATTGGGCAGGAACCGCACATCCATCACCGTGTCGGCGTCCATCGGCAACCCGTATTTATAGCCGAACGACTCTACTGTCACGTTGGTGTCTGACACCGCCTCGCCGCCGAAGGCCCGCTCGATGCTCGCCCGCAGTGCAGGCACCGGCAGCGCCGACGTGTCGATCACGAGGTCGGCCACCGCACGGACCGGGGCCAGCATCGCGCGCTCCGCGGCGATCCCCTCGGCCAGGGTCTGATTGCCCTGCATCGGGTGACTGCGCCGGTTCTGCTCGTAGCGGCGCACCAGGATGGCGTCGGACGCCTCCAGGAACAGCACCCGCGGTGTGATGTTCCGCGTGGCGAGCTCGTTGCGCACCGAATCCAGGTCGCCTGTGAAGCCGCGGGACCGCGCATCCATCACCACCGCCAACTGGGTGATCCGCGACCCCGCCGCCAGCCCGAACTCGACCATCCGGGCGATCAGCTCGGGCGGCAGATTGTCGGCGACGTACCAGCCGAGGTCCTCGAGCACCTTGGCCGCGGTGCCGCGTCCCGCCCCGGACAAGCCGGTGACCAGGACCACGTCGATGCCGGAATCGGCGACCGCCCCGGTGCTGTCGAGAGGGTCCCGATGTGGCTGTTCTGTCACGCCCGATCCGCCTGCCGTTCACTGGTGTCCATGTCCGCCCCTGTCATCGCACTGCCCCTCGCTCGATCATCCTGGATAACGGTTGCGGCTGCGCCGGAATCCGGCGCGCTCAGCGCCTCCCGCACGGCCCGCGCCGTCGCGACACCAATACCCGGCACCGCGGTGATCTCCTCCACGGTCGCTTCTTTGAGCCGGGCCACGGATCCGAAATGGGTCACCAGCGCCTTGCGCCGATTCTCCCCCAGCCCCCGCACCGCATCGAGGGCCGACGCCGTCATGCGCTTGGACCGCTTACTGCGGTGGTAGCTGATGGCGAAGCGATGCGCCTCGTCACGCACCCGCTGCAGCAGGTACAGCCCTTCGCTGGTGCGCGGCAGGATCACCGGATCGGGCTCGGCGGGCACCCACACCTCTTCGAGACGTTTGGCCAACCCGATCACCGCGACATCGTGGACGCCGAGCTCCTCGAGCACCGCCGCCGCGGCATTGACCTGCGGGGCGCCGCCGTCGACCACGAACAGGTTGGGTGGGTAGGCGAACCGGCGCGGCCGCTGCTCGGCCGTCGCATCGGGTTTGATGTCCGCGAGGTGACGCTGGAACCGCCGCCGGGTGACCTCGGCGATGGAAGCCACGTCGTCGGAACGTCCCTCCCCCGCCGCCTCCCGGATGGCGTAGTGGCGGTAGTCGCTCTTGCGCGGCAGCCCGTCCTCGAAGACCACCAGCGACGCCACCACGTCGGTGCCCTGCACGTGGCTGATGTCGATGCACTCGATGCGCAGCGGCGCGTCGGCCAGCCCGAGCGAGTCCTGGATGCTCTGCAGAGCTTCGGATCTGGCGTTGAAATCCCCGGCTCGCTTGAGTTTGTGCTGGGCGAGCGCCTCCTGCGCGTTGCGTTGCACGGTCTCGGCCAGCGCGCGTTTGTCACCGCGCACCGGGACCCGCAGCGCCACCCGTGAGCCGCGCAACCCCGACAGCCAGACCGCCAGCTCGTCGGCGTTGGGCGGCAGCACCGGCACCAGCACCTGGCGCGGCACCGGATTGGTCGCCTCGTCGGCGGCCCCACCCAGCTCGGCCTGGTCGCCATAGAACTGGGTGAGGAACTGCTCGACCAACTGCTCCTGCCCGGACTGCTCCGGATCACCGGACTTCTCCACGATCCAGCCGCGCTGGCCGCGCACCCGCCCGCCGCGGACGTGGAACACCTGGACGGCGGCCTCCAGATCGTCGTCGGCGAAGGCCACCAGGTCCGCGTCGGTGCCGTCGCCGAACACCACCGCCTGCTTCTCCAACGCCCGCTTGAGCGCAGAGATGTTGTCCCGCAAGCGCGCTGCCCGCTCGAAGTCGAGTTCCTCGGCCGCGGCGAGCATCTGCTGCTCCAGGTCGCGGGCCAGCCGATCGGTGCGGCCTGCCAGGAAATCGCAGAAGTCCAGCACGATCTGCCGATGCTGCTCGGCGGTGACCCTTCCGATACAGGGAGCCGAGCACTTGTCGATGTACCCGAGCAGGCACGGACGCCCGATCTGGTTGTGCCGCTTGAAAACTCCGGCCGAGCAGGTACGCGCCGGGAACACCCGGGTGAGCAGGTCGAGGGTTTCGCGGATGGCCCAGGCGTGCGAGTACGGACCGAAGTAGCGCACGCCCTTCTTGCGCGGGCCTCGGTACACCATCAACCGCGGGTATTCCTCGTTGAGCGTGACCGCCAGCACCGGATACGACTTGTCGTCGCGGTAGCGGATGTTGAAGCGAGGATCGAACTCCTTGATCCAGTTGTACTCGAGCTGCAGCGCCTCGACTTCGGTGTTCACCACCGTCCACTCGACGCTTCCCGCCGTCATCACCATCTGCCTGGTACGCGGCGCCAGGCCGGTGAGATCGGCGAAATACGACGTCAGTCTGCTGCGCAGGCTCTTGGCCTTGCCGACATAGATGACCCGCCCGTGGGGATCGCGAAACCGGTAGACGCCCGGTTCAACTGGGATCGATCCGGGCGCCGGCCGGTATGTCGCTGGATCGGGCACGGATTCAAGGTTACTGCCGCGATCCGACTGATCTCCGCTACCGTCGAGAGGGTGCGGATGCTGGCGTCCACGCGATTGGTCATCGCCCTGCTCACTGGCGTCGTGTTGGTTCTCGGCGGATGCGCCGGCGACAGTCAGCGCCGAAGCGCGACCACGCCCGCACCGTGCACGATCGCCTCCAACGGCACCCCGACACCCAAGACCCCGACCGCTCCCGCGCCACCGCCCGCGCCGGGCACGACGGCAAACCTGGCGACCAATCCCGAAGTGGCGACGGGCTACCGCCGTGACATGACCGCGGTTCACACCGCCACCTACGCGGTGGCCACGGCGAACCCCCTTGCCACCGAGGCCGCCTGCAAGGTGTTGCGCGACGGCGGCACCGCAGCGGATGCCCTGGTGACCGCGCAGGCCGTGCTGGGCCTCGTGGAGCCGCAGTCCTCCGGCATCGGCGGTGGCGGCTTCCTGGTCTATTACGACGCCGCCTCCGGGGCGGTGCGGACGTTCGACGGCCGCGAAACCGCGCCTGCCGCGGCCACCGAGAACTATCTGCGGTGGATTTCGGATACCGACCGCGCCGCGCCGCGTCCCGATGCCAGGGCCTCGGGACGCTCGATCGGCGTACCGGGCATCGTGCGGATGCTCGACGACGTCCACCGCACCTTCGGCAAGAAGCCGTGGCGTGAGCTGTTCGAGCCCGCGGTGCGACTGGCCGACGACGGCTTCGACGTCAGCCCCCGGATGGCCGAGGCCATCGCCGACGCCGCGCCCCAACTGCGCGGCGACCCCGCGGCCGCGGCATACCTGCTGCACCCCGACGGCAGCCCCAAACCGGTGGCCACCCGGCTGACCAACCCCGCCTACGCCAAAACACTCGGCGCCATCGGGTCGGGTGGCGCCCAGGCCTTCTACACCGGCGACATCGCCCGGGCCATCGTCGCGGCGGCGACCGACACCTCCGGAGGGCGCACTCCGAGCTTGATGACCGAGCAGGACCTTGCCGGCTACACCGCCAAGGAACGGCCGCCGCTGTGCACCGGGTACCGCGGCCGCGAGATCTGCGGCATGCCACCACCGTCGTCCGGCGGTATGGCCGTGGCCGCGACGCTGGGCATCCTGGAGCACTTCGCGATGAGTGCCGACCGGCCCACCGACGTCGACCTCAACGGCGGACGCCCCACCGTGATGGGAGTTCATCTGGTCTCCGAGGCCGAGCGGCTGGCCTACGCCGACCGCGACCGCTACGTCGCCGACACCGACTTCGTGCCGCTGCCCGGCGGCACCCCCCAGACCCTGCTGGGCGGCGCCTACCTGACCGGACGCGCGGCGCTGATCTCTCAGCAGCACACCATGGGCACGGCGCAGCCCGGCAAATTCGGTCCGCCTGCCACCGCGGCACCCGCGCGTGAACACGGCACCAGTCAGGTCAGCATCATCGACAGCTACGGCAATGCGGCGTCATTGACCACGACCATCGAATCGTCGTTCGGCTCGTTCCACATGGTCGACGGCTTCCTGCTGAACAACCAGCTCACCGACTTCGCTGCCGATCCCGTGAGCCCCGAGGGGGTCCCGGTGGCCAACCGTGTGCAGCCGGGCAAGCGGCCACGCAGTTCCATGGCGCCGACGCTGGTGTTCGACAAAACGGGGCCGGGGCGCGGGCCGCTGTACGCGGTGCTGGGCTCCCCGGGCGGCTCGGTGATAATCCAGTTCGTCGTGAAAACGATTGTCGGCATGCTCGATTGGGGCTTGGACCCACAACAGGCGGTGTCCATGGTCGACTTCGGTGCCGCCAACACCCCGGAGACCAATGTCGGCGGCGAGCATCCCGTGGTCGACGCCTCAGGTCCACCCGGCGCTCAGGGCGATCACGATCCGCTGGTCGCGGGGCTGCGCAAGCTGGGCCACCGGGTCAACGTCGCCGACCAGTCCAGCGGACTCTCGGCCATCATGCGCGCACAGCCAGGCTGGGTGGGCGGCGCCGACCCGCGCCGGGAAGGCCTGGTGATGGGCGACGCCCGCTGAATCTGGGCACGCCGCAACGGGTGAACCGGTTGTAATCAGCCTGCGCTCGGACGGTACTTGTCGGTCAACGTCCGCAGTTGGTCCATCGCGTCGACGGCCCGGCCTTTGTCGATCGCCTGGATGGCCATCAGCGGGATGTACTCGTCGTCGGGCAGGTCGACCCTGGCCCACCTTGCCCCGACCGGGAAAGACACTCCGACCACATCGGTCCACGGAATCAGCTTGTACGACACGAGATTACGCACGGCCAGGCCCTGCGCACCGATACGCAGCCGCGGCCGCGTGAGCATCAATACCGCGCCGGCGAGGATGACGCCGAGCAGTGCCATGGCGACCTGGTCGGAGGTCTGGAACACCACGCCGGTGGATCCCACCTTCAGCAGCGCGCCGATGGTGATATGCGCTGCGATGAGTACGAACGCTGCGATATAGGCGAACATCGGTGTGCGATATGGCTTTATCTCAACGTCCCAGCCGGCTTCAGTCATCGCCTTGGTCATGCCAGCGCGCGCAGTTCCCGCAGCGTCAGCGCGGTGGACAGGGCCGCGGCGGCGGCCTGCGCGCCCTTGTCCTCGACCGACCCGGGCAGCCCGGCCCGGTCCAGGGCCTGTTGCTCGTCGTTGGTGGTCAGCACACCGTTTGCCACCGGCGTCGACGCATCCAGCGAGACCCGGGTCAAGCCCTGGGTTACGGCGTCACAGACATAGTCGAAATGCGGTGTCTGACCGCGGATCACCACACCCAAGGCGATGACGGCGTCATGCGTTGCAGCCAATGCCTGTGCCACAACGGGAATTTCGATGGCGCCCAGCACCCGCACCACGGTCGGGTCCGCGACACCGGCCTCGGCCGCCACCTTGCGGGCGCCGTCGAGCAGGGCGTCACAGATCGTGGTGTGCCAGGTGCTGGCCACGATGGCCAGCTTGACCGTCGAGGCGTCGACCTTGGGCATATCGGGAACGCCTGCGCCCCCACTCATTTGTCGTCTCCGCCGACGCTACTCACAGGGCCGCCCGAAGCCGGGATGTCGCCGGAATCGTTCGCAGTCGGCGGGCGCCGGTCCCCGAGCAGGTACACGGCCTCGTCGTAATCGTCCATGCTCACCGCTTCGTCGTAATCGTCGAGCCCGACCAGATCGTGGCCCATGCGGTCACGCTTGGTCATCAGGTATCGGATGTTCTCGGCATTGGCGCGCACCGGCAGCGGCACACGCTCGATGATGTGCAATCCGTAGCCGTCCAGTCCGACGCGCTTGGCCGGGTTGTTGGTCAGCAGCCGCATCGAGCGGATACCGAGATCGACCAGGATCTGGGCGCCGATGCCGTAATCCCGCGCGTCGGCGGGCAGGCCAAGTTTCAGGTTGGCGTCGACGGTGTCTTCACCCGCGTCCTGCAGCTGATAGGCCTGCAGCTTGTGCATGAGGCCGATGCCGCGGCCCTCATGTCCGCGCATGTAGAGCACCACACCGCGGCCTTCTCGGGCCACCATCGCCATGGCGGCGTCCAGCTGCGGACCGCAATCGCACCGCCGTGAGCCGAACACGTCGCCGGTCAGACATTCCGAGTGCACCCGCACCAGCACGTCGTCGCCGTCGCTGTGCGGTCCGGCGATCTCACCACGAACCAGCGCGACGTGTTCGACCTCGTCGTAGATGCTCTTGTAGCCGACCGCGCGGAACACGCCGTGCCGCGTGGGAATTCGGGCCTCGGCGATGCGTTCGACATGCTTCTCGTGCTTGCGGCGCCACTCGATGAGGTCCGCGATGGAAATCAGCGCCAGGTCGTGCTCGTCGGCGAACACCCGCAGCTCATCGGTGCGGGCCATGTCGCCCTCGTCCTTCTGGCTGACGATCTCGCAGATCGCGCCTGCGGGCTGCAGTCCCG
The DNA here is from genome assembly GCF_001665685.1 of Mycobacterium sp. 852013-50091_SCH5140682. GTDB lineage: Bacteria > Actinomycetota > Actinomycetes > Mycobacteriales > Mycobacteriaceae > Mycobacterium. Next base: position 9,963 of record NZ_LZTB01000025.1, on the reverse strand, counting down.
CGAGCCGGGCCAGGTCGACGGCGGCCTCGGTGTGCCCGGGGCGGCGCAGCACGCCACCGTCTTTCGCGCGCAACGGCACCACATGTCCGGGCTTGGCGAAGTCTTCGGCGACGGCGGCCGGGTCGGCCAACGCGCGCATGGTCGTGGCCCGGTCCGATGCTGAAATACCGGTTCCCACACCCTTTTTCGCGTCTACCGTCACGGTGTAGGCAGTGCCGTGCTTGTCCTGGTTGACCGCATACATCGGCAGCAGGCCGAGCCGGTCGCAGACCTCGCCGTCGAGCGGGACGCACAGGTAACCCGAGGTGTACCGCACCATGAACGCCACCAGCTCCGGCGTGGCTTTCTCGGCGGCGAAGATCAGATCGCCTTCGTTCTCCCGATCCTCGTCGTCGATCACCACCACGGCCTTGCCCGCGGCGATGTCGGCAATCGCCCTCTCGACGGAGTCGAGCCTGGTCATCTTCGCCACCTTGCCTGTTCCAGTGCCGGCTCCGGCGCGGAACCCGTTGTCATCGTGTTCAGTATGAACCACCGGAACCCAGCGGTTATTGCCAGCTGTTACTGACCGGTGCCCGCCATCAACCGCTCAACATATTTGGCGATGATGTCCACCTCGAGGTTCACCCGGGTGCCCACCTCGGCGGTGCCGAGCGTGGTGAGCTCACGCGTGGTGGGGATCAACGAGACCTCGAACCAGTCGTCGGCGACCGCGGACACTGTGAGCGAAATCCCATCGACGGTGATGGAGCCCTTCTCGACCACATACCGCGACAGCTCCCGCGGCAGCGCGATCCGCACCACTTCCCAGTGTTCGGACGGAGTGCGGGAGACCACCTCGCCGGTGCCGTCGACGTGGCCCTGCACGATGTGGCCGCCGAGGCGGCTGTTGACGGCCGCGGCACGTTCCAGATTGACCTGGCTGCCCACCCCGACACCCCCGAGGCTCGACCGGTTGAGGGTTTCGCCCATGACATCGGCGGTGAAGGCGCCGTCGGGCAGCACGTCCACCACGGTCAGGCACACGCCGTTCACCGCGATCGAATCGCCATGGCCCGCGTCAGCAGTGACGACAGGCCCTCGGATGGTCAATCGCGCAGCATCGGTCAGCTCTTGCTTGTCGACCAATACGCCCAGCTCTTCAACGATTCCGGTGAACACAGCCCCCAGAGTATTGGAGCCCGCCCACGGTCGGAGAAAGCAGCCCGTCACCGCGAGCCTCTACGATGCAGTCATGCAGACGCGCCCACGCTTCGCTGTCCAATCCCTGCTCGCAATCCTTTTCGCAGCGGTCGCATTGATCGCCGGGTGTTCCGACAAATCCGCGGACAAGTCCAACGAGCCGTTGCCGGACGGGGCCACCCTGATCCAGCAGTCCACCGCGACCACGAAGGCCCAGCAGAGCGTTCACCTGCAGCTGACCACCCAGGGCACCGTCAGCGGGCTGCCGATCCAGAAGCTCGACGGTGACCTCACCAATTCCCCGGCGGTGGCCGCGCAGGGCACGGCCGATGTCACCGTGGCCGGCCAGAAGATCAGCGACGCCAAGTTCGCGGTGGTCGACAACGATCTGTGGGCGGCGCTGACCCCCGGTGATCCGCTGTCGAACTGGGGCCCGGCGGCCAACATCTACGACATCGCGGCCATCCTCAGCCCGGACAAGGGCCTGGCCAACATCCTCGCCAACTTCACCGACCCCAAGGCCGAAGGCCGCGAGACCATCGGCGGCGTCGATACCGTCCGGGTGACCGGGCAGGTCTCCGCCGATGCGGTCAACGCGATCGCCCCGTCCATCAAGGCCACTGCGCCGGTCCCGGCCGTGGCGTGGATCAGGTCCGACGGCGACCACGCGCTCATGCAGGCCAAGCTGACCCCCAGCGAGGGCAACAGCGTCACCATGACGTTGTCTGACTGGGGCAAGCAGGTCACCGTCGCCAAGCCTGCGGGCTGATGCCGATGCCCCGGACATCGAGCCGCGGTATCGCGATCAGCGCGGGCAGCCTCGCGGTGCTGCTCGGCGCCCTCGACACCTATGTCGTGATCACGATCATCGTCGACATCATGAAAGACGTCGGTATCGCGGTCAACCAGATCCAACGGGTCACCCCGATCATCACGGGATACCTGCTGGGCTATATCGCCGCGATGCCGCTGTTGGGCCGCGCGTCGGACCGGTTCGGCCGCAAGATGCTGATCCAGGTGGGTCTGGCCGGTTTTGCTGCCGGCTCGATCGTGACCGCGCTGTCCACCGATGTGACCGTGCTGGTCATCGGCCGCCTCATCCAAGGCTCGGCCAGTGGCGCCCTGCTTCCTGTGACGCTGGCGTTGGCGGCCGACCTGTGGTCCGCACGTAACCGTGCCGGCGTGCTGGGCGGAGTGGGTGCGGCGCAGGAGTTGGGCGCCGTCCTCGGCCCGATGTACGGCATCGCGCTGGTCTGGCTGTTCAACCACTGGCAGGCGGTCTTCTGGGTCAACGTGCCGCTGGCTCTTATCGCGATGGTGATGATCCACTTCAGCCTGCCGCCGAAGGACAAGGATCAGCCGCCCGAGAAGGTCGACGTCATCGGCGGCGTGCTGCTCGCGATCGCGCTCGGGCTGACCGTCGTGGGGCTCTACAACCCGGAACCCGACGGCAAGCATGTGCTGCCGTCCTGGGGTGTTCCGGTGCTCATCGGCGCTGCCGTGGCGACAGTTGCGTTCTTCGCGTGGGAGAAGGTTGCCAGGACGCGGCTCATCGATCCCGCAGGCGTGCACTTCCGGCCGTTCCTGGCGGCGCTGGCCGCCTCCCTGTGCGCCGGCGCGGCGCTGATGGTCACCCTGGTCAACGTCGAACTGTTCGGGCAGGGTGTGCTGGGCCAGGATCAGAACCACTCTGCGTTCCTGCTGCTGCGTTTCCTGATCGCGCTCCCGATCGGCGCGCTCATCGGCGGCTGGTTGGCCACCAAGCTCGGCGACCGGCTCATGGTGTTCGCGGGCCTGCTCATCGCCGCGGGCGGTTTCGTCCTGGTCTCGCACTGGTCGGTCAATGTCCTGGCCGATCGGCACAACCTGGGCCTGTTCACCCTGCCCGTGCTGGATACCGACCTCGCGATCGTGGGTCTCGGCCTTGGTGTCGTGATCGGTCCGTTGACGTCTGCGGCGCTTCGGGCGGTGCCCTCGGCCGAGCACGGCATCGCGTCCGCGGCCGTGGTGGTGTCCCGCATGATCGGCATGCTGATCGGCATCGCGGCGCTGGGTGCGTGGGGCTTCTACCGGTTCAATCAGCACCTGGCGACGCTTGCCGTCGCGCATCCCAACGCCAACATGTCACTGGTCGAGCGCCTGACTGCGCAGGCAGCCCGGTATCGCGAGGCCTACGTGATGATGTACGGCGACATCTTCCTCAGCGCGGCAATCGTGTGCGTCATCGGCGCGCTCGTGGGTCTGCTCATCGCGGGCCGGCACGAGCACGCCGAGGAGATCCCGGCCGAGGGATCTGAAGATTCCGACGATGCCGCGACCGAGCTGATCAGCGCGCCGACTCGGGTGAGCAACGGGTCTGCCGATCACCCGGGCCGGCACCGCAGTCAGTAGCTCAGCAACGCTCGACGCCTGGCCGGATGCGCGGGGGTTCACGATGAGCCGGCGCGCGCCGGGCCGGGAGGACGCCACGTAGCTGGGCACATACCAGAGCCTTGACGGTTCGCGGGGCGATTCGCGGGTTCAACGGGGACGTACTGAGCCAGTCCTGCAGAGCGGTCACGCTCGTGTTCCTTTGCTCAAATTCACCGGGCGCACGTTCGTCGGCGAAAGCGCTTTGGTACGAGTGTACCGAGACACCCCGACAACCGGCTGTCCGAGAACGGCCCCGCAACCGGTGAAATCGGCCCCTTGCCACAGCGGCGCTCGGTAATCTCCAGCCATGGCCGAGGCGTCGACATGCTGATGGCGGCGCTGCGTGACCTGCAGTGGCGACGCAGGCGGTTCGCCATCGCGGTCGTCGGCACCGGTCTGGTTTTCGCCATGACCCTGGTCCTCACCGGCCTGGCCAACGGCTTCCGGGTCGAGGCGCAGCGCACAGTCGACGCGCTGGGTCTCGACGCGTTCATGATCAAGGCCGGCGCGGCGGGCCCCTTCCTGGGCTCGGCGCCCATTCCGATGGCCGAAGTCCAACGGGCCGAACACCTTCCAGGGGTCACGGCCGCGGTGCCGCTGGTCTACGGCAGCTCGACGATCCCCGACGGCGCGTCGCCGCGCAACGTCAACGTGTTCGGCGTACCGGAGCGGGGCCCGGGCGTGCCCGCGGTGGTCACCGGCCGCTCCCCCGCGGCGCCCGACGAGGTCGCCGCCTCGACGACCATGGGCCGCGATGTCGGCGCCGACGTCGACATCGGCGCCCGGCGGCTGCACGTCGTCGGACTCGTCGACGATTCCACCGCCCTGGCCGGGCAGGCCAACGTCTACCTCACGGTCACCGGCGCGCAGCAGCTGCTGTTCTCCGGGCAGCCGCTCATCTCGTCGATCGGTTTGCGCGGCAACCCCACCGGCGCGCTCGACGGCTACCGGGTGGTCGACCGCGGCGGCGCGGTGGACGATATGGTGCGGCCGTTGCGCGGCGCCAACCAGGCGATGACCCTGATGGCGGGGCTGCTGTGGGCGGTCGCCGCGATGATCGTCGGCTCGGTGGTGTACCTGTCCGCACTCGAACGGACCCGCGATTTTGCGGTGTTCAAGGCGGTCGGGGTGGCCACCCGATCGATCCTCGCCGGGCTCGCGATGCAAGCCGTTCTGGTCGCGGTGCTGGCGGCGCTGCTCGGCAGCGGCCTGTCGATCGTATTGGGCCCGCTGTTCCCGATGCGCTGTGACGTGCCGACGGTGGCGTTCACCGCACTGCCACTCATCGCCGTGGTGATCGGCCTGCTGGCCAGCATCGCCGGGCTGCGCCGCGCTGTCGGGGTCGACCCTGCACTTGCGTTCGGAGGACCCTGACCGTGGCCGATCTGCGCATCAAGGATCTCGTCGTCGAATACTCCAGCGGCGACTACGCCGTCCGGCCCATCGACGGCCTTGACCTCGAAGTCGAGGCCGGGTCGTTGGCAATTCTGTTGGGCCCCAGCGGATGTGGCAAGACCACGCTGCTGTCCTGCCTCGGCGGCATCCTCAAACCGGCGGCCGGGCGCATCGAGTTCGGCGATATCGACGTCACGGCACTGGCCAGCCGGGAGCTTGCGTCCTATCGACGCGACACCGTCGGCATCGTCTTCCAGGCGTTCAACCTCGTGCCCAGCCTGACCGCGCTGGAGAACGTGATGGTGCCCATGCACGCGGCGGGGATGTTCCGGCAGGACGCGCGTCGGCGCGCCGAAGAACTGCTCACCCGCGTCGGCCTCGAACACCGGATGCGCCACCGACCAGGCGATTTGAGCGGCGGGCAGCAACAGCGCGTCGCGGTGGCACGAGCGATTGCCCTCGACCCGCCGCTCATCCTGGCTGACGAGCCCACCGCCCACCTCGACTTCATCCAGGTCGAGGAGGTGCTGCGGCTGATCCGTGAACTCGCCGCAGACGAGCGCGTTGTAGTCGTCGCCACACACGACACCCGCATCCTTCCGCTGGCCGACCAGGTGGTCGAATTGGTGCCGCACATGACCGAGGCCCACGAGGGGCCGGAAACGGTTCGGTTGCGGGCGGGCGATGTGTTGTTCGCCCAGGGCACGATGGGTGACCTGATCTACGTAGTGACGGCGGGCGAGATTTCCATCTCGCGCGAATTGGCAACCGGCGGTGAGGAAATGGTGAGGATCTCCACTCCCGGCGATTACTTCGGCGAGATGGGTCCGCTGTTCGGGCTGCCCCGGTCGGCGACCGCGCGGGCCCGCACCGACGCCACCGTCGTGGGCTACACCGTGCAGGCATTCCGCGAACGGCTCGGCCCCACGGGTGTGCGCAACCTCATCGAGCACCGGTCGCTGGACGACGAATAGCCCGACGCTCAGCCGGGTACGAGGCTCAGTAGCACGTCCGGGCCGATCGGCTCGACCCCGTCGAAGCGCCAGCGCTGCGCATGGGCGATGCTGGGCACACCGACATCGTCGACCGCGGTGATCGGGCCGCCCAGCAGGATCGGTGCCATGTAGGCGATGATGCGGTCGACCGCGCCGGCACGCAGGAACGCGCCGGCCAACGTCGGGCCCCCCTCGAGCAGCACATCCGTGCGGTCGGCGAGGAACTTGAGCACCTCGTGCGGATCGTGGGTCCGGATCACCATCGTGCGCGAATCGTCGTTGAGCACTTTGGCTTCCGACGACACTTCGCGATATCCGACGACGACGCGCAGGGGTTGATGCTCGGCGAGGCTGCCGTCGGCCAGGCGTGCCGTGAGCGCCGGATCGTCGGCGAACACCGTGCCGGTGCCGACCACGATGGCATCGATCACCGCGCGCCTGCGGTGCACGTCGGCGCGTGCCGCCGGGCTGGTGATCCACTGGCTGGATCCGTCGGCGGCCGCGCTGCGGCCGTCCACACTGGTGGCGAACTTCCACGTGACGTGCGGAAGCCCCGTGCGCTGCTTGTGCAGCCATTCGCGCAGCGGCCCCCGCGAGACCTCGTCGGCCAGCACACCGGGCACCACCTCGATACCCGTCTCGGCCAGCCGTGCCGCGCCCCCGGCGGCCACCTCGTTGGGATCGGAAACGGCGTACACCACCGTCGAAACACCCGCTGCCACAAGCGCATCCACGCACGGCGGGGTGCGGCCGTGATGGTTGCACGGCTCCAGGGTGACCACCGCGGTACCGCCCTGCGCCCGCTGCCCGGCCCGGCGCAGCGCCATCACCTCGGCGTGCGGGCCGCCGGGCGGCTGGGTGGCGCCCACCCCGACGACCTGACCGTCGCGGTCGACGATGACGGCGCCGACGGGTGGGTTGGGATAAGTGGTGCCCTTGACCCCGTTCGCCTGCTCGATCGCCAGGCGCATCATGGCGTCGGTCGCCGGTGCGCTCATCGCACCCTCAGGGCCGCGGCGAACATCGCGTCGGTGCCGTGCCGGTGCGGCCACAGCTGCACGTAAGGCCCGGCGCCGAGGTCGTCGGCCGGGGCGAACAGCTCTCGGGCGTCCAGCGCGGTCACCGGCTGGCGGCGCAGCGCGTCGGCCACCACCCCGACCGTCTCGGCCAGATGCGGAGAACAGGTCGCGTAGAGCACGACCCCACCTGGGCGGGTCAGCTTGATGGCCGCCGCCAGCAGCTCCTTCTGCAGTTTCGCCAGGCCGGGAACATCGCCGGGCGCGCGACGCCAGCGGGCCTCCGGGCGGCGCCGCAGCGCACCGAGGCCCGTACACGGCGCATCGACCAGCACCCGGTCGAACCCCGGCGTCAGGCCCGAGTCGCGGCCGTCCACCCGGTGCACGTCGACGCCAAGGCCGCGGGTGTTCTCCTCGACCAAGTCAGCGCGGCGCTCCCCCGGCTCGACGGCGGTGACCCTGGCACCCGAAGCGGCCCCGATCGCGGCCAGCAGTGCGGTCTTGCCGCCCGGTCCGGCACACAAGTCCAGCCACCGACCCGTGTCCGGCCCGTCGAGCTCGGCCAGCGTCAGGGCCCGGGCCACCAACTGGCTGCCCTCGTCCTGAACCTGCGCGGCGCCGTCGCGGACGGCGGGAAGCCGCCCCGGATCGCCGCCGGGCAGATACACCGCGTACGGCGAGTACTTGCCGACGGTGCCGCCGGCCTGCTCGGCGAGTTCGTCGGCCGTCAACGCGCCGGGCCGGGCCGCCAGGTGCACCAGTGGACGCTCGTCGTCGCTGGTCAGCAGGGCGTCGAGGTCACTGGCCCGCGCACCGAGCGCGTCGGTGAACGCCTGGGCGATCCAGCGCGGATGGGCATGGACGAACGCAGCATGCCCGACCGGATCGGTGGCCGCCGCCGGGGCCAGCTCGTCGGTCCAGGCCTGCTCGTCGCGCGAGGCAATGGTTCGCATCACCCCGTTGACGAAACCTGCCCGGGCCGTGTCGAATTCGATGCCGGCCTGGTCGACGGTGGTGGACACCGCGGCGTGCGGCTCGACCCGAGTGCGCAGCAACTGGTAGGCGCCCAGCCGCAGCAGATCGAGCAGCACGGGATCGATGTTTCCGGTGGGCCGCCCAGCTGCCTTTTCGATCACCGCGTCGAGCAGCCCGCGGGCGCGGCAGGCACCGTAGGTCAGCTCGGTCGCGAAAGCGGCGTCCCGACCCTCGATTTTGCGTTCTGTCAGCAATGCGGGCAACGCCAGGTTGGCGTAGGCATCGCGTTCGGACACCGCGCGCAGCACGTCGAACGCCGCGCGCCGCGCGGGATGCAGCGGGGTGCGCCGCGGCTGACGCTTGCGTTGCGGTGGCCGCTTGTCGGGCCGGGTCATGAGGCTCGTACCGACTCGTCGAGCCGGGCGCCTCGCGCCCAGTCGGCGGCGTCCATCAATTTCTTGCCGGGCGGCTGAATCTGACCCAGCCGCACAGGCTGCGAACCCGTGCCCACCACCACATCCTTGCGGTGCACCTCGATCACGCCGGGAGCCAACGGATCGGCGTCATCGACCACCGTCACCGGGCCCACCTTGACCCGCTGGTCACCGATCATCGTCCAGGCACCCGGGTTGGGGGTGACGGCCCGGATGTGGCGGTCGACGACATGGGCGGGCAGATCCCAGCGCACCTTTGCTGCCTCCACGGTGATCTTCGGCGCGATGGTGATGCCGTCGGACGGCTGTGGTACCGCGGTCAGCGAGCCGTCGGCGATCCCGTCGATTGTCGCCTCCAACAGTGCTGCGCCCGAAACGGCAAGGCGGCCAAGCAGATCGCCCGCGGTGTCGGTGCTACCGACAGCTTCGGTGACCACACCGTAGACGGGGCCCGAATCCAACGCCGGTTCGATGAGGAACGTGGTCGCACCGGTCACGGTGTCCCCCGCGCCGATGGCGGCCTGCACCGGTGCCGCACCGCGCCACGCGGGCAGCAGCGAGAAGTGCAGATTGACCCAGCCCCGCGCCGGGACTGCCAGCAGCCGTCGGCTCAGCAGCGCGCCGTAGGCCACGACGGCACAGCAGTCCGGGGCCAGTTCGGTGAGCTCGGCGACGAATTCGTCATCGTTGGGCCGCGCCGGGCGCAGCAACGGGATGTCGTGCTCCAACGCCAGCTTCGCCACCGGCGACGGCGCGGGCTTGCCCCGGCGGCCCGCGGCGGCGTCCGGGCGGGTGAGCACGGCGACGACTTCGTGGCGCGGTGAGTCGATGAATCGGCGCAGCGACGGCAGCGCGGGTTCGGGGGTTCCGGCAAAGACGAGTCGCACTGCGCCAGTGTAGTGGCGCCCCGTTGGCTACTTCGGCGTCCGGTAGTACTCGCGTTCGGAGACCCCGGCGATCGGCGCCACGTACATCCCGGGAATGGTGCCCACCAAACGGTTCAGCGTGGCCACGGCGTCGTTGTAGTACTGGCGGGCGAAGGCGAGCTTGTTCTCTGTGTCGGCAAGGTTCTTCTGCAGGTCCAGGAAGTTGTTCGACGAGTTGAGCTGCGGGTAGGAGGTGCCCAGGGCCAGCACGCCGGCCAGGGCGTTGTCCAGATTCTGCTCGGCGGCGCTGCGCCGGGCGACGGACGTGCCGTCGGTCGCCGCAGCGAGGGCGGCGCGGGCAGCGCTCACCCGGTCGAAGATCGCCTGTTCATGTGTGGCGAAGCTCTGCACGGTGTGCACGAGGGCCGGGATGAGCGCGGCGCGACGGGTCAGTTCGACGTCGATGCCACTGAGCGCCTCGGACACGGTGATGTCCGCTGAGCGAATCTTGTTGTAGCCCGCCACAAAGCCGAACAGCACGAGCACGGCGAGCGCCAGCACCACGACCAGCAGCACCGTCACCATGACCCACCTCCTCCTCCGCCGAACAGGCCGGGCAGGATGCCCGGCAGCACCTGTCTCTTATACACATCTCCGAGCCCACGAGACTACGCTGCATCGAGTATGC